>JAEDHF010000011.1 GCA_016297165.1 Oscillospiraceae bacterium
GGCGGCTTCCGCCTGACGAAAAATCTGACTTCGCAATCCGCACGCAATCTTTGTGTGGTATTGCCTTAAAATGAGGTGAATATTATGAAAAATAGATTAACTAAGAGCGTGGCTATGCTTACGGTTTTTGCGGCGGTACTTATGGGCGCAGGCTGTGAAGGCGGCGGCGATAAGCCTATGGAGACTACTGCTGTTACGGAAAAGGACCCCGATTTAATGGAAACCCCCGACTTTTCGGGGCTTAGTCTCGAGCAGATTCAGATGAAATACCCTAAGCTTAACATACTGCCCGAATACGAATACAGCGACGATATCGACGAGGGAGACTTAATTTCACAGTCCCCCGAGGCAGGTACGGAAATCTATAAAAGCGATAAGATTACCGTAGTCATAAGCAGCGGCGGAAAGCTCGTAGAAATAGACGACTATACGAACCGAAATATCGACGACGCAGAAAGCCTTATTAAAAAACAGGGTCTCGAGCTTCGTATCATAAAGGAAGAAAACGAGGAGGTTACGGCTAACTGCATTATAAAAACCGACCCTCCGGCTCGTTCTATGGTTGAAAAGGGGACGGTTGTGACCTGTTACGTTAGTCTCGGCTCCGCTGAACAGGAGCTTTTAATGCCCGACCTCGTAGGCAAGTCCATTGAGGAGGCAACAAAGCTTGCTGGGGAAAACGGCGTAGTCTTAAGCATAAGCTACGATAACGAATCGGATAAGGAGCCCGGAACGGTAATAAGCCAGAGTCTCGACCCCGAAACTCCCGTAGAGGCGGACACAAGGGTAGAGGTAGTAATAAGCGGCGAAACCTCGGTAAACGAGAGAAAAACCACTATCGTCGTAACCTTTAAGGACGAAGAGCGTTCGGGAGAATACCAGTTCAAGTATTACATCGACGGCACCCTCCAGGAGGATATGACCGAGATTAAGGAGCTTAGCCTTACGAAGAAAATCGAATGGGAGGTAAAGGGTAAGGATATCCATACTTATTCCATTGTTGTAACTTATCTTAAGAACGGGGAATCGGGAACTCTTTATGAAATGGAGGTAGATTTCACGCAGGATCCCCCGAAAAAGGAGCACCACGGCACCTTTAATTCAAGTATTTTCAAGGAATTAAAGTCACGATAATACTTACAAAAGCCCCAATTTTGACGAATTCGTTAAAGTGGATAGTTGAAATTCGTGCAGTATCACAGTAATGATTACAAAGAGGTTACAGTTTCCGTGTTTCACCTACTTACGCTTTGCCACATTTGCAGCATAAAATATATGGAAATTGCAATATGTAACCGATGGGCGTTATAATATCCAAAATGTAACGTTTTCTTTAGTTATTTTTTATAAAATTGTGGCTTTACCGCAAAAAAATTAAAAAAACCACTTGCAAAATCTTCCGAAATGGATTATACTGTGATTACAGCGAGAGGATAAACTCTCAAAGTAGGATATAACCCTACGGGGTTATACATAAAAAATTTTTTATAAGGAGGAAAAAACAATGATAAAGTTTTTCCAGAAGCTTAAGGCTAAAAAGGGCTTTACACTCGTTGAATTAATCGTAGTTATCGCTATCATCGGTGTATTAGCTGCAATCCTCATTCCTACAATGTTAGGATACGTTACATCTTCCAGAGTTACATCCGCTAACTCTACAACAGCATCTCTTAAGAACAACATCGACTCGTTCTTAACAAAGTGCGACACAGCAGGTTACGGTATGAAGCTCTCTGACAGTGCTACCGCTACTCTCGAAATCAAGGTTGACGGCGAATGGTCTGTTGAAGTTAAGGGTGCGTCTGATTTCGGCGAAGGTTCCGACGGTACAGCTGCTTTCAAGAAAAAGGATGGCGTAGGTGAGTGGAAAACAGGTGCTGCAAAAACAGTAGAAAACAAATCTTTAGCTGACGCTGCAGATAACGCAACACTTATGCTCGCTTATGAATTAAAGGCTCTCTTCCCCGACATCAAGGGTGCTTATGCTAAGGTTTACCTCGTAGGCGGTAAGGCTAAGTACGCTTGGTACACAGCAGATTCTAATGGCACCGATAGTGTTGATGCTCCCGGTGTAGATGACTTCGAAGCTGAAAAGTTCGACTGGGACGAAAAGACAGCAGGTGTATCCTCTGATGGGTTCATTGTTGGTACAGCTCCCGCTCTCGTTCTCGGTAAAGCTTCAGCAGCATCAGGTTCCTAATATAAACGAGAAAGCGTTTGGTTGAGACCAACGAATTACGGATTTACAATTTCCCCGGCGGCGTAAGCCGTTGGGGAAATATTGTTATTATGAAAAAGAGTAAAAAGATTCTATACGGCGCAGTAATATCAGTCGCCCTGATTGCGGCGGCAGCTATTATTTTTAAGGCACTTATTGATTACCACGTTATCCATATTGAAAAGCCCTACGAGCCGGTATATATCTCCCCGGATAATCTCGGCTCCGCCGAATATCTTGAGGGAAACTCGGCTATGGTTTTAATATTCGCCGATACGGATAGCTTTTCCTGGAGCTTCGATAACGAAGAAGACAGGAAGCTACGGTCCGATATTTTCGGTTATGTGAAAATTGCGGCTGAATGGTTAGAAGCCGAGGGAAGGAAATATGGAAAAAATCTTAATATAATATATCCCGAAAACGAGAAGGATAAGGTTCTTTATTACGAAGCAAGGTTAGAGGGCGGTTTGCCTGTTGATTATTATCACAAAAAAAAGACCTCTGCTGCGGCAGAAAGCGATTTTGTGAGCCGTTTTGTCGATAACGAGGGAATTCGTAAGGATTACGGCTGTAAAAACGCTTCATATTTAATTTTTTATAAGAATGATCCCGAAAATGAGTTTACCCCCTTTGCTTATTGCTGTTATGATGAAGAGCTTACCTACGGGTATGAATTCTGCTATTTCCCGGACTCCTATGGCGATTATATATTATGCCCTTCGGTAATAGCACATGAATATCTTCATACCTTCGGAGCTATGGATATGTACGCTGTGGCAGGATTCGACCCTGCCCCATATAATGCTAATGAGAACTCCCGGGACTATTTTAATGAAAATTTTCCGACGGATATAATGTTTTCAACAAAATCACCCTTGACAGATGCCCGGGAAAGTGATAAAATTGATAATGAGATAACTGACGTTACCGCATATTATATTGGCTGGGTAGATTTTCCGTCAGAGATTATTGATGAATTGCGCCTTGTCCATAGCCAATTCGACAAACCGTAGTTGGAGGTTAATACAATGATTGGTTTTGTTAATAGAATAAGAAGCAAAAAAGGTTTTACTATTATTGAGCTCGTAGTCGTTATGGCTATTATAGGCGTAATCCTCGCTATGGTGCTCCCGAATATTATGGCGTCTGATAGACCCGCTAAGGGAAACGCCCTCGCTAAGGATTTCTTCTATAAGACACAGGATACTATGAGTATATCTAAGATAGCTAATCCGAAGGCTACCTTTGCGGCGTATTTCTATGCAGCTCTTGATAGCATGGGACAGGTTACCGAAACGGGTATGTATAACGCGTCCGGCGGTTTTGTTCCCTTCGTTAACAGTACCTTTAACCCCGACACAGCAAACGACACCCAGAAGGTGCAGAAGCGTTTCTATGACTGCTGTGAAAGCTATTTCGTGGGCGCAGAAAAACTTGGCGGTATCGTAATTGTGGACGTGAATACGAATTTCGCAGTACAGGGCTGTTACTGGTTCGAAACGACAAAGGATCAGTTCAACGCTCTTCCTTCCTCGAAGATTTTCAGTAATGATAATGTTATCGAGGGTTATTACTGCGGCGCTTATCCTACAAGCCTCGTTATGGCAGGTAAGGCGTTCTGATGTGAATATTGGCGGCGGCGGAGCTTTAGCGGAGCCGCCGCTTTGTTTTATGAAACCCACCCCCGAAGCTTTAGCTTCGGGGGTGGGTTTTGATGTGATGTGAAACCGCCGGGCAAACAGACTTCCGTATAAACGAAAGCTGTCGCCCGGCGGCGTGGTTTACTTTGTATAGAAGGGCTCGGTTACCTGCTTTGCGCCCTCTCCGTAAGGGGAGTTAAGGGGAGCGGCGATAATCGGGAATTTCGATAAGAAAAGCTTTGCCGTAGCCGAAATTGAGTCCGCTATCTTCTTGCATCTCTCCGGCTCAGCCTCAATATTGAGAGTAAAGAGATAATGCTCTCTTCCCTCCGCTAACATCATACAGAAATAAGCGGATTTAACCTCGGGATATTTCCCTAAGGATTTCTTAAGAGATTCTAAAACCGAATCGGGAACGTTACTCGGCCTACCGAACTTAATCTCGATTTTCTTTTCCTCGGGCTGCTGCGGCGCTTCCTTCGCCTGCTGCATTTCCTGCATCTTCTTCTCCATAACCTCAAGGATAGACTTTAAAGCCTCCCGGTTAAAGATAATGTTCTCGCCCATAGGGTTAATAACGAATCCTGAAACTGCGTCGGACTTGAAAACGAGCTGTGCTATCTGTGGGAAAACAACCACGATTGTATTTACCCTCTCGTTCTTATTCCATTTCTGGAATTCGTTTATATCGGTAAAAATTGCAAAATAGCTTTCACCCTTGCTGTTTTTTATAAGCTTAAAGCTTACCTTTGAATTTTCGGGGATTTTTACTTTTCCGTCGCCCTGAAGAACGTTTCCGTCCTCTCCGATTATGTCGGCAGGAGCAAAATAGCTCGCCTTTATTGCTTCCTCGATGAGCTTGGACTGTGTTTCCTTGTTTTCGTCCTTGTTTACTGCCTGCATAGCTGCAACCAGATTCTCATTCTTTAAGTCGGGGAATATATTTTTATCTGCCATTATTATTATTCCTTTCGATACTGTATTATTGCTTATTATAGCATAATAAGGGGATTATTTCAAGCCTTTTGAGAAATTATTATACTAATCTGTTTACAAAGTCGGTAAAAAGTAGTATAATTCTTATATTAAGTTACAGGAGATATGCTTATGACCGATAGAATTAAAGGACTTTCCTCCGCCGAAGTTGAGGAACGTGTAAAAAAAGGCCTTGTTAACGGCGATATGAATATAAAAACTAAAAGCGTTAAGCAGATTATTTTCGAAAATACCCTTACCTTCTTTAATTTTCTGAATATTGCCCTTGCTGTCCTTGTTATAGTTTTCGGCGAGCTTAAGAACGCTATGTTCGCTATGGTAATAGTCTGTAATACCGCTATCGGTATTATTCAGGAAATACGCTCAAAGCGCATTATCGACCGCCTTACCCTTATTTCTGCGCCGAAGGCTGTGGCAGTAAGAGATGGCGGCGAAAAGGAGATTGCTACCTCGGAAATCGTTCTCGACGACCTTCTCGTTTTCCGTGCAGGAAGTCAGATTTCCGCCGACTGTGATGTTGTTTCGGGGGAATGCGAGGTTAACGAGAGCCTTATTACGGGAGAGAGCGACCCCGTCTATAAGAAGGAGGGGGAAAAGCTCCTTTCGGGAAGCTTTATCGTGAGCGGCGAGGTGAAGGCGGTTGCCTCCGCTATCGGCGCCGACAGCTTTGCCAATAAAATTACCGGCGGCGCAAAGTATTTCAAGAAAACCGAATCAAAAATGATGAATGCCATAAATAAGGTGCTTAAGGTTATCTCAATCTGCATTATCCCCATGATGGCGATACTTATCTATGACGGAATCTTCGTAACGGATCAGGGGCTCAGCCGTGCCGTAACAAGTACCGTTGCGGCGGTTATCGGTATGATACCCGAGGGACTTGTGCTCCTCTCCAGCGTTGTCCTTGCCGTAAGCTCAATCCGCCTTGCTATGAATAAGACCCTTGTGCAGGATTTGTACTGCATAGAAACCCTTGCCCGTGTGGATGTGCTTTGTCTCGATAAAACGGGAACTATTACCGAGGGCAGTATGCAGGTTGAGGAGGTTATGGCTCTTGATAACGCCTCTAACGATGAAATCGACAGTGCTATGACCGCCCTTATGTGTTCCCTCTCTGACGGAAACCCGACTTTCAATGCCGCTAAGGAAAGATGGAGCGGCGAAAGCGATATGACTGCCGAAAGGATACTGCCCTTCAGCTCCGCTAAAAAATGGAGCGGCGCACAGTTTAAGAGCGTAACCTTCATTATGGGCGCAGGAGAATTCATTTTAGGCGCAGACTATGAGAAAATAAGAGAAACTGCAGATAAATTTTCCGAGGGCGGAAGGAGAGTTATCCTTCTCGCTAAATCCGATAAGCCTTTTCGGGAAAAGGACCTGCCCGAATCGGTAGAGCCCGTAGCCCTTATCGCTATTTCCGATAAGATAAGAGCCGAAGCCCCCGATACCCTCCGCTATTTTAAGGAACAGGGCGTAGAAATAAAGATTATTTCGGGAGATAACCCCGTTACGGTAAGCGCAGTAGCCGAAAAGGCGGGCGTATTCGGCGCCGAAAGGTATATCGACGCTTCAAGAGTAGAAAATATCGCCGAGGTAATCGACGATTATACCGTTTTCGGCCGTGTTACCCCCTCACAGAAGCTTGAAATCGTGAAGGCCCTTAAGGCTAAGGGTCATACCGTCGGAATGACGGGAGACGGCGTAAACGACGTTCTCGCCCTTAAGGAGGCGGACTGCTCCGTAGCTATGCAAAGCGGAAGCGACGCAGCACGAAACGTTTCCAACCTTGTGCTTTTAGACAGTAATTTCGCCTCAATGCCAAAGGTAGTTTCCGAGGGAAGACGCTCTATCAATAATGTTGAGCGTTCGGCGGTACTGTTCCTGTCGAAAACGGTGTATAGCTTCCTTTTAGCGGTGCTGTTCATTATAATCAGGCCGCCCTTCCTCTTTGAGCCTATCCACATGACCCTCGTAAACGCCCTTACTATCGGCGCTCCCAGCTTTTTACTGGCTTTACAGGTAAATAAATCCCTTATAAAGGGAAGCTTCGTGTCCAACGTTATGAAAAAGGCTGTGCCTAACGGTATTTCCGTTGTGGCGGCTATGGGTGGGGTTATTATCCTTACGAGTATTTTGGGGCTCTCCGTTCCCGAGATGAGTACCACGGCAACAATAGTGCTTGCGGCGCTGTCATTTATGATAGTGATAGGCTGCTGCCGTCCCTTTAAGGCCTGGAAGGCGGGAATGGTAGTTGTTCTCGTCGCCGCCTTCGTAGGGGCAGCCCTCCTTTTCAGCGGCTTCTTCGATATCGTCCCCGTTACCGATGATATGCTCGTTTCTATTGTAGCCCTTTCTCTCGGCGGTACGCTTCTTATGGCAGTACTCGGCTACGCTTCGAGAAAAATAGCCGATAGTTGGCAGAAAGGCACAAAGGCTAATGTCTGAAATGTTCTCTAAGACTATATATATATTCTCCGACGGAGCCTGTTCGGGAAACCCCGGTCCCGGCGGCTACGGCGTAATAATACGCTGTGACAACAGGGAAAAAGAGCTTTCCGGAGGAGAAGCCCATACCACCAACAACAGAATGGAGCTTATGGGGGTTATTACGGGGCTTGAAGCCCTTAAGCAGCCCTGCAGGGTTGTACTCCAGACCGACTCGAAATATGTGGTTGATTCGGTTACTAAGGGCTGGGCTGAAGGCTGGCGCAAAAAAGGCTGGATAAAGAGCGATAAAAAGCCTGCACTTAACAGCGATTTATGGGAACGGCTTCTCGACCTGCTTAAAATCCATGATGTAACCTTTACCTGGATAAAGGGGCACGCCGGCCACGAGGAAAACGAGCGGTGCGACCGTCTTGCAGTAATGCAAAGAGAAAAATATGCAGGAAATCAGCTATAAAATTTCAGAAATTCACCGTTATATATTTACAAATCGAAAATAAAATGGTATAATAACAGTAATTTCATTATACAGAAAGGAACTTAAGAAAATGGAAATTAAAATCATTAAAACAACAGCTCCTAAGGCTAAGCCCGCCGACGAGACAAAGCTCGGCTTCGGTAAGGTTTTCTCCGACCATATGTTCATCATGGAATATGATACAGGTATGGGCTGGCACGACGCAAGAGTAGTACCCTACGGCGATATTACCCTCTCTCCTGCGGCTATGGTTCTCCACTATGGTCAGGAAATCTTCGAGGGCTTAAAGGCTTACAGAACTCCCAACGGCGACATTCAGTTCTTCCGTCCCGAAGAAAACTTCAAGAGACTCAACTCCTCCGCCGAACGTCTCGTTATCCCTCAGATTCCCGTTGAGGACGCTTTACAGGCGCTTCACACTCTCGTTGAGGTAGATAAGGACTGGGTTCCCCATACCGACGGCGCTTCCCTTTATATCCGTCCCTTTATATTTGCGGCTGACCCCTTCCTCGGCGTTCGCCCCGGCGATAAGTATTACTTTATCATTATCTGCTCCCCCTCGGGCGCTTATTATGCAAGCGGCTTAAACCCCGTTGATATCTACGTTGAGACTAAGTATGTCCGTGCAGTCAAGGGCGGTATGGGTTACACCAAGACAGGCGGTAACTATGCAGCTTCCTTAGCAGGTCAGGACGAGGCTCACAAGCAGAACTATTCACAGGTTCTCTGGCTTGACGGCATTGAAAGAAAGTACATAGAAGAAGTCGGCGCTATGAACATCTTCTTCATTATCGACGGCGAGGTTGTAACCCCCGAATTACAGGGCTCTATCCTCCCCGGTATCACAAGAAAGTCCGTTCTTGAGCTTTGCCGTAAGTGGGGCATGAAGGTCAGCGAGAGAAGAATCTCCGCCGATGAGGTTGCCGAGGCTTATAAGGCAGGAAAGCTCCAGGAGGTATTCGGCTCCGGTACCGCAGCAGTTATCTCCCCCGTAGGTCACTTAAAGTACGGCGACCTGGTAATGGAAATAAACGGAAACAAGATAGGCGAGATTTCCCAGAAGCTTTACGATACCATGACAGGTATGCAGTACGGTAAGCTTCCCGATGAAATGGGCTGGATTGTACCCCTTAAGAAGTAATCGGCTACAGTAAATCAAGTAATTTCCGCCGGGCAGACGCCTTAATTAGAAGCTGCTGCCCGGCGGTTAGAATACTGCCGTAAAAAGGCGGTTAGAATACTGCCGTAAAACGGCGGAAACAGCTCCCGTCAAGCCACGACGGGGCAGGAAAGGAAAATTAAAATGAACAACACAGAAAAAGTAATGGACAAAATCGTTGCCCTTTGTAAGGGCAGAGGCTTTATCTACCCCGGAAGCGAAATCTACGGCGGTCTTGCAAACACCTGGGACTACGGTCCTCTTGGCGTTGAGCTCAAGAACAACATCAAAAAGGCATGGACAAAGAAGTTCGTACAGGAAAACAAGTACAACGTAGGTCTCGACAGCGCTATCCTCATGAACCCTCAGACCTGGGTAGCTTCGGGTCATATCGGCGGCTTCTCCGACCCTCTTATGGACTGTAAGGAATGTAAGACCCGTCACAGAGCCGATAACCTTATCGAGGATTTCGACGGTACAAATGTTGCAGGCTGGACAAATCAGCAGATGACCGACTATATAAAGGAAAAGGGCATTACCTGTCCTAACTGCGGAAAGGCTAATTTTACCGATATCCGCCAGTTCAACCTTATGTTCAAGACCTTCCAGGGCGTAACCGAGGACAGCAAGTCCGAGCTTTATCTTCGTCCCGAAACTGCACAGGGTATCTTCGTTAACTTCGCAAATGTTCAGAGAACTACCCGTAAAAAAATCCCATTCGGCGTTGGTCAGGTTGGTAAGTCCTTCAGAAACGAGATTACTCCCGGTAACTTTATTTTCCGTGTTCGTGAATTTGAACAGATGGAGCTTGAATTCTTCTGTAAGCCCGGAACCGACCTTGACTGGTTCTATTACTGGAAGAATTTCTGCAAGAACTGGCTCCTCTCCCTTAATATTAAGGAAGAAAACCTCCGCTTAAGAGACCATAGCCCCGAGGAGCTTTGCTTCTATTCTAAGGCTACTACCGACTTCGAATATATGTTCCCCTTCGGCTGGGGCGAGCTTTGGGGCGTTGCGGACAGAACCGACTACGACCTTACTCAGCATATCAAGACCAGCGGTCAGAAGCTCGAATACTTCGACCAGGAAACAGGCGAAAAGTACGTTCCCTACGTTATCGAGCCCTCTCTCGGCGTTGAGCGTCTTTTCCTCGCTCTCGTTACCGAGGCTTATGACGAGGAAGCTCTCGAGGACGGAACAACAAGAACTGTTCTCCATTTCCATCCCTTTATCGCTCCTATTAAGGCGGCTGTTCTTCCTCTTTCGAAGAAGCTTGCCGAGCCTGCCGGAGCTCTTGCAGACGAGCTTTGCAAGTATTTCCCCGTTGACTACGACGACGCAGGCGCAATCGGTAAGAGATACCGCCGTGAGGACGAAATCGGTACTCCCTTCTGTATCACATACGACTTCGAAAGTGAAGAGGATAAGTGCGTAACTATCCGTGAAAGGGATACAATGCAGCAGGTAAGAATCCCGATTTCCGACGTAAGAGCATATATTGAGGAAAGAATTTTCTTCTGATAAAGCAATAAAAGAGGCATTTTCCGTTTTTGGAAAATGCCTTATTTTTTACTCAATAGGAATTATATCCTCCTCGCCCTTTTCCATTTCCACAAACTTCGTAAACTCAACCTTGACGTCCCTTTCCTCCATAGATAACAGGGCAGGGCGCTTATCCTCGCCGAAGCTTAGGGTGTAGGTACAGGTGGGGGACTGTCCCGATAAGGTTATAACGCCGTCCTTTACGGTAGCGTCGGAGGTGTTGTCTATAGCGGCTTCAACAGCGTCGGAAATAAGCTTTGTTACGGAAACAGCTTCGCCGTTTATATCGGCTAATGCCTCGGTATCGAACATTGAAACCGTAGTCTTTCCGTCCTCAATACGTATTACTGCACCCTCTAAGGCATAGGGCTCGGTAACGCAGAACTCCCAGCGGTTTTCGGAAAACCTTCTCATCTGAACGGTACATTCCTTATCGCCGTAGGCAATATCCGCTTCCGCACTGAAGCAGATATCCATATCCGGGGCGGCGGCTGTAGTACTGCCGCAGGAGGTTAAAAGGGCAATCATGGGAATTAAAAATAAAAAACGTTTCATACTTTCATTCCTTTCGTTATAAGGAAACAAAAAGTGTGAAACGTTTTGCATTATAATGCGTTTACAATATCCCGTGGAAGTATGTTGTAGAGGGGTTTTTCCTTAGCAAGCTTGTCAGCGGCGAGACCGTGGAGATATACCCCTGAAGCGGCTCCGTAGAAGAGGTCGGCGCTCTGCCCCACGAGGGAGGCGATAACTCCCGAAAGAACGTCTCCGCTTCCGCCCTTGGCAAGTCCCGGGTTACCCGGGGTGTTTATAAAGGCTTCGCCGGTAGGCGAGGCGATTACGGTATTGACCCCCTTAAGTACGGTTACTGCGTTATACTTAGCAGCAAATTCCTTCGCAAGGGAGAGACGGTTTTTCTGGATTTCTTCGACGCTTAAGCCTGTCATTCTTGAAAATTCCGCAGGATGGGGCGTAACGATAACACCCTTTTTGTTTTCCGTTAATATATTTATATTCACGGAAATTGCGTTTAGACCGTCTGCGTCAATAATTATGGGACAATCTGCATTTTTGATGATGAATTCTGTCAGTTCATAGGTGGACTTGTTGTTTCCGAGGCCACAGCCGATAAGTATAGCGGAGTATTTTGCATCCGAAAGCTCGTCCTTTACCGAATCTACCGCCTTTTCGTTAATAAACCCGTCGAATTCATGGTCCAACGGAAGGTAGATAGCTTCCGGAATGGCGGCGGCTATTGCGTTAATTACCCTCATCGGGGTAGCGAGGGTGCAAAGCCCTATACCCATTTTTAAGGCGGCATTGGTGGAGAGGAGAGCGGCTCCGGGAAAGCGGCCGCTTCCGCTTATATTGAGAAGTCTGCCGTAGGTGCCCTTATGGGAAACGATTTTTCTTTCAGGGAGGAATTCCTTTAGTATATCCTCGGAGAGAATAGCTTCACAGCCCTTAAAGCAGTCCAGAGGTATTCCGATATCCGCCAGTATGAGAGCGCCGCTGTATTCGAAGGCAGGGTGGGAATAGAGCCCCTTTTTTACTGCGGCAAGGGTAATCGTATAGTCGGGCTTAAAGGCGTTAAGGGCTATTTCTCCCGTATCGCTGTTGATACCGCTGGGTATATCCACGGAAATTTTTATTGGGTCGGAAAGCCCGTTTATAAAGGCGAAAAGCTCGGAAACGGTATCATCAAGCTCACCGTGAAAGCCTGTACCGAAAACTGCGTCGATGACTGCGTCGCTATTTTCGAGGACCTTCATAACGTTTTCCTTCTGGTGGACATACATACACATATTGAGCCCCGTCTCATAGGTTGAATAGCAAAGACGGGCGCAATCAGTCTTAGGAAGGTCGCTTACGAAAACGAGGATTGCGTTTGCTCCTGCGTCGAGGAGAAGGTCGGTAATAACGATACCGTCGCCGCCGTTATTGCCTCTGCCTGCGAGAACTACTATGTTCTTATCCTTAACGCCCTCGAGGATTTTCTCTATGCGGTCGAAGCAGGCCTGCCCGGCGTTCTTCATAAGCTGGAAATAGGGGATTCCGTTCTTATCGGCATTTGCTTCCGCCGTTTTCATCTGTTCATTTGTAACTGCGAGGCGCACAGCGTCACTTCCTCTCATAAGCAAAAATGCCTGTATCCCGAGGAACACAGGCAATTTTTAATAAACCTTAGATTACTTGCGAGCTTTCTTTGTGCTCTTATTTGTCTTGGGAGCAGTCTTAGCAACAGGCTTAGCTTCTGCCTTGGGAGCAGCCTTAGCTTCTGTCTTAACCTCTGCCTTAGGAGCAGGCTTAGCTTCTGTCTTAACCTCTGCCTTAGGAGCAACCTTAGCTTCTGTCTTAATCTCTGCCTTAGGAGCAACCTTAGCTTCTGTCTTAACCTCTGCCTTAGGAGCAGCCTTAACCTCTGTCTTAACCGCAGCCTTAGGAGCTTCCTTCTTTACTGCGGGCTTAGCTTCCTTCTTTGCAGTAGCCTTAGCAGGAGCCTTTGTTTCCTTCTTAGCAGGAGCCTTAGCAACAGGCTTAGCTTCTTTCTTAGCGAGAGCCTTAGCGGCATCCTTTGTCTCCTTCTTAGCAGGAGTCTTCTTCATATAGCTGTTAAATATATCTGCGCAGGAAGCCACATTTCCTTCAACCTTAAGGTCGCCCTTAGCGATAGCGTCAGAGGCGGAAACCTTACCGCCTAAAAGAGCCTTGAAGGTAGCTGCTGTAGCCTTAAAGGTAGCTGTGCAGTTGTTATAGGTATAGGGTTCAACGAATAATGCGCCGTCCTTTAATTCAAAATAGAAAACGCCTTCTCCGTCGCCTTCGATGCTGAACTGGAATGCAAACTGACCTTCAAGCTTCTTTGCGTCAACTTTAAGTATCAATTTCTTTAAGTCTGCGAAATTCTTTTCAAATGTCATTTTAGTTACCCTTCCTTTCAGAATGCTTGCTCTAATAAACCGTATGTATTATATCATAAAAAAATCCCAATTTCAAGCGGTTTTTGACAAGTTAGTGCAATATGATTAAAAAAAGCGCTTTATCAGGCTGAAAACAGTATCAATTTACGATAAAAATGCTTAAAAATGCCCGAAAACAGGGCTGCTTGCGTGTTTTTTATCTATAGCATTGACCCGTAAATATGGGTTTATGCATTTTTTTATGAGCCGCAAAATAAAAATAGTATATGCATTATAAGGAGGGGAGTACTGTGGTATATACTTTCGACGATATAAAATGCAAGGAGATAATCAACATTAAAAGCGGAAGAAAAATCGGCTATGCGGACGATATAGAATTCGACGGCTGTACGGCGAAGCTCTGCCGCATCATTATCTACGGAAGAAACCGCTTTTTCGGACTTTTAGGCAGGGAGGAGGATATAGTTATAAGCTGGGGAGATATCGAGATAATCGGGGAGGACGCTATTCTTGTAAGCTGTGAATGTCCGCCGAAAAACAGGAAAACTAACCCCTTAGGTTTCTTTAGGAGAAAATAGATAAATTTAAGTGGATTATATGATAAAAAATTGTTAAAATAAATGAAAAGAAAAATATTGTAAAACTATAAGAGTTATGATATAATACTAAGGTCGGCTATGTCCGATAATTCGCACGTTCTCTATAAGCGCTTACGGTGCCGCACCTGCGGTCAGGCGTGTTCAGAGGGCGGAGGATTACAAATAACCAAAACAAGGAGGACGCTACCATGGCAGTAGTATCAATGAAACAGCTTCTTGAAGCCGGTGTTCACTTCGGTCATCAGACAAGACGCTGGAACCCGAAAATGGCTCAGTACATTTTCACAGAAAGAAACGGAATTTATATCATCGACCTTCAGAAGACAGTTAAGAAGCTCGACGAAGCTTATAACTTCATCTTCAATGTAGCAGCAGAAGGCGGCGAGGTTCTCTTCGTAGGTACAAAGAAGCAGGCTTCCGATTCCGTTAAGGAAGAAGCAGAAAGAGCAAACGCTCACTTTGTAAACGCAAGATGGCTCGGCGGTATGATGACAAACTTCAAGACCATCCAGAACAGAATCAAGAGACTTGAACAGCTTCATACAATGGAAACAGACGGCACCTTCGACCTTCTCCCCAAGAAGGAAGTGAGCCAGCTTACTCTCGAAATCGAAAAGCTCGAAAAGTTCCTCGGCGGTATCAAGAATATGAAGAAGCTCCCCGGCGCTTTATTCGTAGTTGACCCCCGTAAGGAAAAGATTGCGGTTTCCGAAGCTAAGAAGCTTGGTATCCCCGTAGTTGCTATCGTAGATACAAACTGCGACCCCGACGAAATCGACTATGTAATCCCCGGTAACGACGACGCTATCCGTGCAGTTAAGCTTATTGCAGGCGCTATGGCTGACGCTATTATCGCAGCTCGTCAGGGTACCGCTGAAGCAGTAACAGGCGAAGAAGCTGAACCCGTTGCTGAAGAAGCACAGGCTGAATAATTTTTCTGTAAAATAATATAAAGGAGTAAAATATCATGGCTATTACAGCACAGGACGTAAAGCAGTTAAAGGAACTTACAAACTGCGGTATGATGGACTGCAAGAGAGCTCTTGAGGAGACAAACGGCGACGTTGACGCAGCTATCAAGTACCTCAGAGAAAAGGGTCTTGCAAAGGCAGCTAAGAAGTCCGGCAGAATTGCTGCTGAAGGACTTGTATATACTAAGGTTGATAAGGCTAAGAAGGTTGGCGTTGCTGTTGAAATCAACGTTGAAACCGACTTCGCAGCTAAGACAGACAGATTCATTGAATTTGTTGAGCTCGTAGCTAATACAATCCTCGAAAACGACGTAGCAGACGTTGACGCTCTTAAGGAAATTGTTCCTGCAGGCGAAAACGAAAAGATCGGCGATATTCTTACCGAAAGAATCGCTACAATCGGCGAAAACATCCAGATTCGTCGTTTCGTAAGAATGACCGGCGATATTTACGACTACGTTCATAACGGCGGCGGCTCCATTATCGGTTCTATCATCAAGCTTGAATCCGATAACGGCGAAGATGACGCTGTTAAGGCTCTCGCTAAGGACCTTCTTCTCCAGATTACAGCAAGCGCTCCTCAGTTCGTATCCCAGGCTGATGTTCCCGCTTCCGTAATCGACGCAGAAAAGGAAGTTCAGCTCAACCTCGTTAAGAAGGAAAATGCTGAATCCGCTAAGCCCAAGCCCGAAAACGTTCTTGAAAAGATCGTAGAAGGAAGAATGAGAAAGTTCGCAGAAGAAATCTGCTTAATGGATCAGCCCTTCGTTAAGGATCCTTCCATCACAGTAGCTAAGCATATCGCTGCTGTAGGCAAGAATGTTAAGGTTGTTGCTTTCGCTCGTCTCGAAAAGGGCGAGGGTATCGAAAAGAAGGTTGACGACTTCGCTTCCGAAGTTGCAGCTATGGCTCAGGGCAACTAATCAATACCTTTAATAAGAATTACGGCAGTACCGAGAGGTACTGCCGTTTTTATATTCATTTCCTTATATATTTTTCATCCGACGAGGGTACGCCCTCTTCATCTGAAATATATCTTTCCACCCTCATGTGTAAATCGTATTTTTCTCTTAGCCTAATAATTTCGTTCATCATCGGCGATTGGTGATGAATGTCTATGGAATTCTGGTCTTTCCAGCTGTCAATAAGAAGGACTGTTTCGGGGTCGTTCATAGGGAAAAAGTACTCGTATTTCAGATTGCCCCTTTCCTCTCTTATCGCTTCAACAATTCCTTTTTCCGTCATTTCTTCTGCGAATTTTCTTGCATTTCCATTTATGCCTGTATAATATATATTTACTGTAATACTCATATAATTACCTTAAGCTCTCTCATAGTATTGAAGTTTTTGGTCAAACTTTTTTCAAAAAGTTTGTGGGGGTTGGGGGCAGAGCCCCTCTCTTAATCTCAATAATTCAAAAGCCCGACGAAATTTTCCGTCAGGCTTTTGTACTGTATTCGGATTTGCTTATTCAACTCTTCCTGTACGTGTTTCCTTAAGGATAACGTCATGAGAACCGCCCTCTACGATACTTGTAGAAGATACGAGAGTAAGCTTAGCCTTCTTCTGGAATTCGGGAATGCTGAGCGCGCCGCAGTTGCACATTGTGGAGCGAACCTTAGCGAGAGAACGTGTAACGTTGTCCTTTAAGGAACCTGCGTAGGGAACGTAGCTGTCAACGCCTTCCTCAAAGGAGAGCTTCTTATCGCCGCCCATATCGTAGCGCTGCCAGTTTCTTGCTCTGTTTGAGCCCTCGCCCCAGTATTCCTTAACATAAGTACCGTTAAGCATAAGCTTATTCGTGGGGGATTCGTCGAAACGGGAGAAGTAACGTCCAAGCATCATGAAATCAGCGCCCATAGCGAGAGCGAGGGTCATGTGGTAATCGTGAACGATACCGCCGTCGGAGCAAACGGGGATATATACGCCTGTTTCTTCGAAATATCTGTCTCTTTCGGCACATACGTCGATAAGCGCGGTAGCCTGTCCACGGCCGATACCCTTCTGTTCTCTTGTGATACAGATAGAGCCGCCGCCGATACCTACCTTAATGAAGTCGGCGCCGCAGTCTGCGAGGAAGCGGAAGCCCTCTGCGTCAACTACGTTACCTGCGCCTACCTTAACGGAGTCGCCGTAATTCGCTCTTATCCAGTCGATTGTGAGCTTCTGCCATTCGCTGTAGCCCTCGGAGCTGTCGATACAGAGAACATCTGCGCCTGCATTTATTAAAGCGGGCACACGTTCTGCATAGTCACGGGTGTTGATACCTGCACCTACTACATAGCGCTTCTTAGCGTCAAGTAATTCGGACTTGTTTTCCTTATGGGAATCGTAGTCCTTACGGAATACGAAATAGAGAAGCTTTCCGTCCTTATCAACGATAGGAAGGGAGTTAAGCTTATGGTCCCAGATTATATCGTTAGCTTCCTTTAAGGTAGTTTCAGCAGGAGCGGTAATAAGCTTATCAAAGGGAGTCATAAACTCCTTTACCTTTGTATCTGTAGCCATTCTCGAAACACGGTAATCACGTCCTGTAACGATACCTAAAAGCTTAGAATCGGGGGAGCCGTCCTCGGTAACTGCCATTGTGGAGTGGCCTGTCTTTTCCTTAAGGGCAAGAACGTCGGCGAGGGTCATTTCGGGAGAGAGGTTAGAGTCGCTCTTAACGTAGCCTGCCTTGGTTGCCTTTACTCTTGCTACCATTGCGGCTTCGTCCTCAACGGACTGTGACCCGTAGATAAAGGAAACGCCGCCTTCGCGGGCAAGGGCAACCGCCATTTTTTCGCCGGAAACGGACTGCATTATAGCGGAAACCATAGGGATATTCATGTAGATAGAGCTTTCTTCGCCCTTCTTGTACTTAACGAGAGGTGTTCTTAGTGATACGTTGGCAGGAATACACTGTGCGGAGGAATATCCGGGTACGAGAAGGTATTCGCCGAAGGTGTGTGAGGGTTCTGAATAAATAAACGCCATTTTTCTATGCTCCTTTTCAATATAATATTTGATATAATTATACACTTATTACGACATAAAGTCAATAATTTTTCGAATTTTGTCAGCAGATTATCACGTTAATTCGCTATCGCCGTTTCTTATGCGTCAAGCATAAAATTCAGCACCTTATCGGTACTCCAGAAGAAGTTATCCTTACCGATTTTTTCTTCAAGTCCCGAACGGGTAAACATTTCGGAAACCTGAGGCTGGACGCAGGAGAAATAGATTGTCTTATTGTCCTTTAAAAGCCCTGTACAGATATCATCGAGAACTCTTACGCCGGAAAGGTCAGCTACCGAAACGCCTCTTACCGAGAAAATTATTGTTTCAGCGTTTTCGTCTGAAATCTCCGAGAGCTTCTGTTCGAGCTTGCTTGCCGTACCGAAATAGAGAGGCCCAGTAATATATACTACCTTCGTCTTTTCGAACTTTTTCTGTGCAGCAGGGTTGTCCTTATAGGCTTCTGCGTGGATACCGTCAACACCCACCGTCATTTCGGAAACCTTAAGCACGAACATAAAGATAGAGAAGATTACGCCGATAAGAATAGCTATCGTAAGGTCGAATACAACGGTAGCTACCATTGTGATAAGGAACTGGAACATGGCGGTTTTGATTTTTCTGCCGAAAAAGTCCTTTATCGCTTCCGTTTCGTTCATTCTGATTGCGGTTACGATAAGTACTCCTGCAAGAGCGGCAAGAGGAATCTTCGACATAACGCCGCCTAAAAGGAACATAGAAAGAAGAAGTACGATTGAGTGAATTATGCTTGTAAGCCTTGTCTGACCGCCTGCCTTAATGGCTACGCTTGTACGGGCGATAGCCGCTGTTGCGGGAACGCCGCCGAAGAAGGGGATTACGATATTGCCGATACCCTGTGCCACAAGCTCAATATCCGAGTCAAGCTTTTCGTTTTTCATACGTCCTGCACTTGCGCCGCAGAGAAGGCTTTCGATAAGTCCGAGAGCGGCGATACTTACGCCGGGAACGATAAGATTGCCAATCTGGCTCCAATCGAAGGCACCAAGGTCGAGCCTTTCGTCGAGGAAAAGAGACTGGGGGATTGCGCCTACTATCTGAACATCGAAATTGAAGATAAAGTTGGCTATTGTAGCAAGAATAATCGCCACAAGAGAGGAGGGAACAACGCTGTTCCACTTTTTCGGGTAGATAAACATAAAGACGATAACCGAAAGTCCGATTAAAAGTGCAGTAAGATTAAGCTGCTGAGGAGTTGTGAAATAGCTTGCGATTTTGTCAATAGTGGTTTCCCCTTGAGAGGTAAAGCCTGTGAGGTTATTTATCTGACCTAAGGCAATAATTACAGCGATACCCGAGGTAAAGCCCGTAATAACAGGGGTTGGTATAAAGGAAACAAGTCCGCCAAGCTTAAAAATTCCGCATATAAGAAGAATGATACCCGAAATAAGGCAGGCTACAAATACACCCTGAAGCTGATACTGGGCAACGAGGGAGATAAGAATGGCGGACATAGCGCCGGTAGGTCCCGAAATCTGGTAGGATGCGCCGGAAAGAGCGCCGATAATAAGTCCGGCTAAAAGAGCAGTTACAAGTCCCGAGGCTGCGTCCGCACCGCTTGATACACCGAAGGCAAGGGCAAGAGGAAGGGCTACTGCCGCTACCGTTATACCCGCTAAGAGGTCCTTACCGAACTTCTTTCCGTTATAGCCCGAAAATTCGGTTTTAAGTCTTGATACATATCTTTTTATCACGTTTTTTCTTCCTTTCAGATGATACATTATACTTTCATATATATTACAAATTTTACGACAATTTTCATCTTTTGTCCACGTTAATCACGCTGAATTTTCACAAAAATAGCTGTTTAATATTATACATTTCAACAAGTGAATAAGAATCGTAGGCTTATATGGTTGATTTTTTCCGCTTTTTAAGGTATAATAATGACGATACAATTATTCGAAAGGAACAGGAAAAATGGATGTAATAAAGCTTATGCTTTCGCCTCTCGGCACAAACTGCTATATCGTAAAAACAGGGGATAACAGCGGTGTTGTAATAGACCCTGCCGATGACGCGGAT
Organism: Oscillospiraceae bacterium; assembly: GCA_016297165.1. Classification (GTDB taxonomy): domain Bacteria; phylum Bacillota; class Clostridia; order Oscillospirales; family Ruminococcaceae; genus Ruminiclostridium_E. The sequence continues at coordinate 20,031 of JAEDHF010000011.1, forward strand.
ATAATTCTTGCTGCCGCAGGGGAAAAGAAAATCGAACTTAAGAAAATCCTCCTTACCCACGGTCATTTCGACCACACCGGTGCTGCCGCCGCTTTAAAGGAAAAGCTCGGCATACCTCTTTATATCCATACCGATGACGAATGTATGCTTTCCGACGGAGAAAAGGCGTTGGCGTATTTCTGCCCCGATAAGCCCTTTAATAAGGTAACAGCAGACAGGCTTTTAAAGGACGGCGATATCGTAGAGCAGGACGGCGTAAGCTTCAGAGTGCTTCATACCCCCGGTCATTCCGCAGGAAGCGTATGCTATATTGTGGATATTGCCGACGGGCTTAATCTTATGTTCGCAGGAGATACGATTTTTAAGGACAGTATCGGAAGAAGCGACGGCTATTCCGGGGATTATATTGTCCAGCGTGAAACCCTCGACAAGCTGAAAAAACTGGAAGAGGATTACCTTATCTATCCGGGACACGGTCCCTCCACCACCCTTAAGGAGGAAAAACGCTTCAATCCCTTTATTGCCGATTTTTAACGGAAAATTTATTTTTCATAATAAGACTTTTTTCGGGCAGAATATTATTGCTCGATAATGAGCGTAAAGTCAGGACAATACCGCACAAAGGCGTGAGACGGTCTTTGTGTGGTGTTTTATGAGGAAAGGAAGGATTATTATGAAAAAGACAGCGGCTTTTTTAACGGCAGTTTTCGCTTCTCTCGCCATGACGGCAGGCGCTTCTGCACAGAATATCGTCAATGACGTGGTTGACGGCGCAGAGGATATCGTAAACGGCGCAGGAAATGCTGTTGAGGATATAGTTGACGGCAGCGACAGGGATAATGCAAACGAAGGCGTAGTTACCGACGACGTTCCCGGAAATAACGAGGGTATTGAGCCCCTTAACGACGCAAGGCCCTTAGCGGATAACCCCGGAACAGGCGTTGACCTTATGACCACAGGAGCGGTAGCTATAGCCTCCGCAGGCGCGGCTTATATTCTCAAGAAGAGAAGCATAGCAAAGAAGTAAGCGTAAGCCTTTGAATAAGAGCCGTTTTCTGTGCCTTTTCGGGCAGGAAACGGCTTTTTCTGAATTTCTGATTATTTTTGAAAAAACTCTTGACTTTTCTTATTTAAAATGATATACTTATTCCGATAAATGCGATGACGAAGACAGGAGCTTTATCTGCAACGTTTTCAGAGAGCCGGTGGCAGGTGTGAATCGGTAACGACCTTTGAAGCTCATCACTTCTGAGTTGGAATGCTGAAATTCTTATAAAGGTGACCTAAAGTAGGCATTCTCGTTAGGCTGCGTTAATGCATAGGACTTATTGGAGTCTGAAAGCGGCGGAACAGGGTAATAGCCCTCCGCAATTTGAGTGGTACCGCGGGTTAATAGCTCGTCTCAAAGTTTTTCTTGAGACGGGCTTTTTTGTTTTCGTTTATCATCGCCGAAAGGAGAATAATAATGGCAAACACAACAGAAGAGAAAATTCTTGAGGTCGCACAGCGTATAAGAAGTCTCCGTCAGGATATGGGTATTTCCTGCGAGACAATGGCGGCTAAAACAGGCTTCTCCGCAGAGGAGTACAAGAAAATGGAAAACGGCGAGACCGATTTCAGCTTCACCTTTATCCATAAGTGCGCAGGCATTTTCGGTATCGATATAACCGACCTCATGGAAGGCGACAGTCCCGAGCTTACGAGCTATACCGTAACAAGAAAGGGCGAGGGAATGCCTATCGTAAGAAGAGCGGGCTTCGCATATAACCGCCTCGCTCATAAGTTCAAGAACAAGATTGCCGAGCCCTTCCACGTTGTTATCCCCTATTCCGAGGAGGCTCTTAACCGTCCTCTTCACCTCGGAAGCCACGCAGGACAGGAAATGGATATCGTGGTTAAGGGTACAATGAGAATTATCCTCGGAAACCATACTGAAACCCTTCACGAGGGCGACTGTATCTACTATGACAGCTCCGTTCCCCACGATGAAATTGCTCTCGGCGGCGAGGACTGTGAAATCTACGCCTTCGTAATGGCTCCTAACGGTGTGAGCCAGCCTGCCGCTTATCACGAAAATGTACAGGAGTATGTAGCTACAAATACCGATAAGGCGGGTATCTCTCATCCCGTAGCAGATAAGTTTGTAAACTGTGAAACCGATTCCTCGGGCATTCTTTCCAAGGTAAGCTTCACAAACGAGGAAAGCTTCAACTTCGCCTTCGATATCGTTGACGAATTAGCGGCTAAATGCCCCGATAAGGTAGCTATGATTCACGTTGCCGAGGATAAGACCGAGCGTGTATTTACCTTTAAGGATATTAAGGAATACTCCTGCCAGACTGCGAATTACCTTCAGTCCCTCGGTATCAAAAAGGGCGATAAGGTTATGCTGGTGCTTAAGAGACACTACCAGTTCTGGTTCACTATCCTCGCTCTCCACCGTATCGGCGCTATCGTTATTCCTGCTACAAATCAGCTGGTTAAGCACGATTTCGAATACCGCTTCAATGCAGCCGAAATCTCTGCGGTAGTATGTACCGCCGACGGTACGGTTGCCGACGAAATCGACCTTGCCTGTCACGAATCCCCTACACTTAAGACAAAGATTATCGTAGGCGCTAAGAAGGAGGGCTGGAGCGACTTCAACGAGGAGCTTCCCGAGTTCAGCAAGGAGTTCCCCCGTACAGCAGATACTCCCTGCGGCTACGACCCCATGCTCATGTTCTTTACCTCGGGTACAACAGGCTATCCGAAAATCGCTATGCACGATTATACATACCCTCTCGGTCACTATACTACTGCCCGTTACTGGCATAACGTTGACCCCAACGGTATTCATTTCACTATTTCCGATACGGGCTGGGGTAAGGCTCTCTGGGGCAAGCTCTACGGCCAGTGGATGTGTGAAACCGCCGTATTCGTTTACGACTTCGAGCGTTTCCATGCCGACGATATTCTCCCCATGTTCAAGAAGTACAACATCACTACCTTCTGTGCGCCTCCTACAATGTACCGCTTCTTTATCAAGGAGGATTTAAGCAAGTACGACCTTTCAAGCCTTAAGTATGCAACCATCGCAGGCGAAGCCCTCAACCCCGAGGTATTCTACCAGTTCAAGAAGGCTACGGGTATTTCCCTCATGGAAGGCTTCGGTCAGACGGAAACTACCTTAGTAGTAGGTAACTATGTGGGCATGGAGGCTAAGCCCGGAAGTATGGGTCGTCCTAATCCCCTTTACGACGTACATATCCTTCTCCCCGACGGAAGTGAGGCAGGCGTGGGCGAAACAGGCGAAATCTGCATAAAGACAGGGGAAAAGAAGCCCTGCGGTTTATATATGAGCTACTACAAGAACGAGGAAAGCACAAAGGCAGCGTGGCACGACGGCTATTACCATACAGGCGACACCGCAAGAATGGACGAGGACGGCTATTACTGGTACGTTGGACGTGTTGACGACCTTATTAAGTCCAGCGGCTACCGTATCGGACCCTTCGAAATTGAAAGCGTTATTATGGAGCTTCCCTATATCCTCGAATGTGCAGTTACAGGCGTTCCCGATGAAATAAGAGGACAGGTTGTTAAGGCTACAATCGTTCTTACCCAAGGAACAGTACCCTCCGACGAGCTTAAGAAGGAAATTCAGGAATACGTTAAGAAGCATACCGCTCCTTATAAGTACCCCAGAGTTGTTGAATTCCGCGACAGCTTACCCAAGACGGTAGGCAGCGGAAAAATCCGCCGCTCCGAAATCAGAAGCGAGGACGCAGAGGCTTATAAGGCTAAGAAATAAGTCAATAAAATGTGAAATAGAATTAAGGTCACTTTTGATAGGATATGTCAGAGGTGACCTTTAATTTATTGTCTGCTCATCAACTTCTGAAAGGCTTTGAGGCAATAACTGTCCTGCGGACAGTTACCCAGCACACACTAATTTATATAGGCTGATTAACAAACCATAATCTACCACTTATGTTCCGAAAACTACCATCTATGTAAATTCGGTGGAAATCCTTTCTCTACTCTGTTATACTGTAGCTGTAACAAGGAGGTGTTCAAGTGCAGATTGAAATTAAAATTGATGAAAACTGCAAGGAACCGAAAATAATTGTCGTAGCCGACAAAATAACCGAGGAAATCAGCGAAATTATTAAAAAGCTTTCCGAGGAACATACGAAAACACTGGCAGGATTTAAGGATGAGACAGTAGAGGTATTGGAAACGGACAGCATATTAAGAATCTATGCCTCAAACAGCAAGGTTTTCGCAGAAACCGACCAAGGCGAATATCTGC
>JAEDHF010000109.1 GCA_016297165.1 Oscillospiraceae bacterium
CTTGAATAGTAAGCTATACCGTAAGCAATTCTTAGATCGAACGGACGATTAGGATTCCTGTTGAAGCGTTCAAGGATATCTTCAAATTTTTCGATAGCCTCTTCACACGCCAACGCTGCCTGATTATATGTAGTTATTGCGACAAATTCGTCGCCGCCGACTCTGTAACAGCTACCGATTTCACCAAAAGAATTTGCGATAGCGTCAGCCGCCTTCATTATCAGAAGGTCGCCCATTTCATGACCCTTGCTGTCGTTGATGACCTTGAGGTTATTAACGTCAAACTGGATAATACCAATGCAGGAATAATTGATGCGCCTTGCTTCAAGCTGCGCCATCTTTGCCTTGAATGCGGCACTGTTTCCAAGACCGGTATTTGCATCAGTAAATGCAACTTCATTAAGCTTTCCTGCCTTAACGCCGAGCTTTATGTATTTTGAAATATCGCCGAAGCACATAGCCACCGCTGTTACAATGAGTACGAAAAGCCCTGCTCTCAGTCCGAAGAAGCTGTCGCCTGAATTGGAGTTATAATATCTTATGATATCATAGATAATAAATACAAGGTAGAAAACAAGTCCGATATAGTACACTCTCGAAATATCGTGCTTGTCTCCCATTACCTTAGAAATATAATGAATAAGCTCAAAAGCTATTACAAGAGCTCCTATTACAGTAATAATATGCATAGGAACCACTAAAGAGGTAAAGGGAACAACACCGGTAAAATGAAGAACAAAGGAAGCAACAAAGAATACCAACGATAAGGCAGTCAGAATCTTTATCACAATGTCATGCGTTACTTCATAGAAAGTATGAATAAACATAAGCAGAGCCGGCATTGATACGATAAGACAGGCTCTTGACACATTCTCGAGAAAAGCCACATTCTCGATAAACATATAGGTTAAGGGCGTGTCAAGGAACATAGGCACAGCAATCATCAACAGGAAAAATCCGAAATAAACGCAGCCTATAGCACGTTCAACCTGGTTAACAAGTATCGAACCGAGTACAATGAAGAATACGCCGAGGACAAGAGCAACGGTTGAAAAAACGAGAGATGGTATAGACGTATTCGTAAAGCGGTTCATAATCCGGGTTGCATTTCCGAAAAATGCACACTCGATACAGCTCGAGGTCGCAGAGGTAGTCTTATATATCTCAAGCTTTATTTCGTGCAGAGAGCTTTTACCATTAACAGAAACAGAAATATAATTGTCGAAACTTGAAAGAACGCCATCCATTCCATTTTCGCCGGTCTTATGAACAAGAACACCGTTATCATAAACATTCACAACAAGGTCGTGAGTTCTCATTAACAAAATGCAGTCGCTGCTGCTTGCTTCAATAGTTCTGTACAGATAAAAGGGCTTGTCAACATACAATATATCTTTTTCCGTATAAAGATCAGTAATAGAATAGCCTCTTCCGTATTCATTATGCCAGCCCGTGCTGCAATCAGCGTAATCCGAGCTGCTATATGGCGAAGTAATCAAAACTCCGCTTTCGGCAGGAATGAAAGCCGAAACAATCGCACCTATAAACGCAACAACAATGCAAATAAGCATCACAATATCGAATTTACTCGCGCGAATCAATTACTATCACCTGACTTCTATCTAAAATATAAATGTATAATATTCCTCGCATAATTTTAACATATTATCAATGAAAAAGCAATATACTTGACAATTTTTCAGCAATATGTCAAAATATGGTTACATATTATTACAAGTTCAGCATAACGATTGTTATTTCAGAATTATATCAAGCAACTCCTTGGCATTTGTAACCACATACTTAGCACCGCTGTTTTCCAGTTCTTCTCTGTCCCTGAAGCCCCAGAGAACACCGCAGGAATCAAGCTCCGCATTAAGAGCGGTTTCCATATCAACACCGCTGTCGCCAACATAAAGGACATCCCTTTTCTCTGCATTGAAATCAGAAATAGCCTTATTTACAAGATAAGGATCGGGTTTCTTCGGTATGCCATCAATACTACCGTAGGTCTTTTCAATAAGCCTGCCGAAAATATCTGAAATAAGTACTCCTGCGAATTCGTCCCCCTTATTCGTAACCACAGCGGTTCTTACACCCACCTCGGAAAGCTTTTTAAGAAGCTCCGTTATTCCGTCGTAGGGACGGGTGAAATCTCTCTTGTGAGCGTTATAATACTCACAAAAAAGACGGTAGGTTTTTTCGAAGCTTTCTGCCCTTTTTTCTTCGGGCAGTATCCTCTCAATAAGCTTAGGTATTCCGTTTCCCACAAAATACCTGTATTTCTCGATCTCATGAGTCGGAAATCCCAGTTCCGACAAAGCAAAATTTCCTGCATTACCAAGGTCGTCCAGGGTATTCAGAAGAGTTCCGTCCAGATCGAAAATTACATATTTATACATATTTTCTTTACGCCTCCTTGACAGCATACACATTGAAAAGTATAATATATACTGAAATTAGTGAAAAGTAGGATTATGATATGACTGATTTTATTTGTCCTAAGTGTAAAAAAAGTCTGATTAAAGACGGGAACAGCCTTAAATGCCCCAAGGGGCATTGTTACGATATTTCAATAAAAGGAACAGTAAATCTGCTGCTCTCCAATAAGTCCGCCCATGGCGACGATAAGCTTATGGTAAATGCACGAAAAGCCTTTCTCGATAAGGGATATTATCTGCCGCTGCGAAATGAGCTTAATAAGGCAGTAGATGAATACTCCGAAAATGGCGATACTATCGTGGATTGCGGCTGCGGAGAATGCTGGTACACGGCAGGAATGTACAACTATCTTTCCGAAAAAGGCAAATCTGTCGATATGATAGGAATCGATGTTTCGAAAGAAGCTATAAATGCAGGAGCGTCACGCTCACGAAGGCTGAGACTGGCTGTAGGAACAGTATTCGATATTCCTGTGGGTGATAATTCAACAGATATTGTTATCTCTCTTTTCGCTCCCTTTTCGGGAAAGGAATACTTAAGGATACTAAAGAATAAGGGGGTCTATATTACCGCTTTTCCTCTCGAAAATCACCTTTTCGAGCTAAAGGAAGCGGTTTATGATAATCCATACCGAAACGAAGTAGCGGATATGGAGGTCGAGGGTTTTGACCTTATCAGGAGTACAGATGTTCACGAAAAGATAAATATATGTACAAACGAGGATATCGTAGCACTATTTTCAATGACTCCCTACTATTATAAAACCTCGGAAAAAGACAGGAATAAGCTTAATTCTCTTTCCACTCTGGAAACTACTATTCAATTTCGTATAGCCTGTTATCGGAAAAAATAAGGACAACACCGACGAAATGCAATCCATTTCATCGGTATTTATGTATTATTTTATCATGGCGATATTGAAGTCAACTTCCCCTTCGATACCATCTACAGCTCCTGTTCCGTATTGCCATATATCGAAGTCGTAGCAGTAGTTTAGCTCTGTACTGTAATAGGCTAACCATACGGGATAATTGGCTAACTGGCGCATATCATACTTGATTGTAGCCTGTTTCTTATTCGTATAAATCATAGCGTCATAGCCCTTACTCTGAACAGTTTCACAGAACGCAATTGCGCTTAATGTAAGGGTATTCGGCATTACATCCTCTGTTCTCGGGATATCCTCCTCGCTTGCTGTTTCCACCGTCTCCCAGTCAAATACTATCGGGTATTCGAGACTTCTACCATCAAGCTTATTGAGAACAAAATGAGCCTCTTCAATGGCTTCATCAACACTTGTAGCCTGGGAAAATAAATATACGCCTACATCAATTCCCGCCTCGTGTGCACCTTCATAGTTCTTTATGAACGTTTCGTCAAACCTGATTTTCCCTTCCTCGCCGTAACCTCGATATCCGATTCTAAGAATAGCAAATTCAACGCCGTCCTCACGCACAGCCTGCCAGTCAATATCTCCCTGGTAGGAGGAAACATCAATTCCGAAATATGAGGAAGAATCGCCGTTAACAGTATATTCCATGTGCCCCCGATTATTTATCGAAAAATTCTCGGGTTTAAAGTCATTCTGCTTTATTCCCGATAAAACGGGCGTCCATGAATAGCCCACCGAATTATCCCAGAACAGGATTTTTTCCTTTTCGGTTTCGATTTCTTCGCTTACGGTCTTGTCCTCCTCGAGGATAGAAGCTACTTCCTTAACTTCCTCCCGTTCTGCTTTTTCTCTTAGGCTTTCGATTTCTTCTGTTTTCTCCTCTAAAAGCTTTTCAAGCTCTTTTGTACGACGAAATCCCGATAACAAGCCAAAACCCACTGCACAAAGCGTTATTACGGAGATTACCGCATTGACAACAGCAATTCTACTGCTCTTTCTATTGCCTGCTTTTGCAGTATGATTACTTACTGCTTCTCTTTGGTTAACTTCTGGACGATAGAGCTGAGGTTGTGGTAATACAGGTACAGCTTCACTTACAGGCTGCTCAAAGGTAATTTCACGTTCCTGCCCTGAAATTTTATGAACAGTATTCTTTCCGGTCTGAACACGCTCGGAATTACGGCTTACCATAGCAACCGTATCATTTTCGTCCTCGTAACAGTCATCGGCTTCTTCTTCCGGAGCATATTCATCACTGTCCGATATTTCGTTATCGTCTTCCTCTTCCGAAATACCGAACTCCTCATAAGCAATTTCGTATGTACCGTCCGGGCTTTCTTCCTCGACCTCCGGATCGGAATAATTTTCCGCCGAAAGCTCTTCATTATAAGCGCTTTCCTCGTCGAAAGCTCCGTCGTCATCCTCGTCAAGACCGTCGAAATCTATTTCTTCCTCGAATTCTTCGCCGAAAAGAACCTTTTCATCACTCATATATTATTCCTTTCATTATACGCCGAGAATAACGGGCTGGAGTAGGAGATACACAAAATAGGCGGCATAACAGCTTAACATAATAATTCCGCTGCCCTTACCAAGCTTTTTGTTTTTAGCCACAAGAACAAAGAGCAGTACTACCGATACAATAGCTATAATTCCGTCAATAATAAAGTCGGAACGGAATGCAATAGGGCTGGGAGAAACGAGTCCCGAAATACCTACTACAAAAAGAATGTTGAAGATATTACTTCCGATAATATTTCCGATTGCGATATCCGTACAGCCCTTCTTTGCGGCTGTAACAGAGGTTACAAGCTCGGGCAAGGACGTACCGAAGGCAACTATTGTAAGTCCGATAATACGGCTGTCAACGTTCAGTAATGCTGCTATTTCCGAGGCTCCCGTAACGGTAAAATCGCTTCCGAGAACTATAGCTATTAAACCGAGTATGATGAAAAGAATCATTTTCGGAACTGTATCCTTCTCGGTAAGAGGTTCTACCTCATCTGATGAGCTGTCCCCTTTCTTGGAAAGGATAATAAGGTAAGCAAAGAATGCTGCAAAGAAAATAAGAAGAATAATAGCGTCAAAAAAAGTAATTTCGCCGTCAAGTCCCAGAAGCAGAAGAACAACGGTAATTATGACAGTAAAAGGGATTTCATACTTAAAGGTTGTCTTTTTTACGGGAACAGCCGCAAAAAGAGCTGAAATACCGAGAATAACGAGAATATTCATAATATTACTTCCGATTACGTTACCTACGGCAATTCCCGCCTCATTCTTACAAGCGGAGGTAATACTGATTGCCGCTTCGGGAGCACTCGTTCCGAAAGCAACTATTGTAAGACCGATTACTATAAGCGGAACCTTAAGCTTCTGTGCAACCTTCGATGCGCCGTCAACAAACATATCCGCACCCTTTATCAGCAGGATGAAGCCAAGAACAACCAGTAACACGGACAGTATTACCGTAATAACCACATTATTTCCGGTTGCATTCTGTATAAAACCAAGTAAGCTTGCTGAAATATCCATATCAATACCCTGCCTTTCAATTCAGAAAAACCAATTATTGTAATTATACATAAAAATGCTGAATTTGTCAACATTACATTTTTTCTTAAAAGTCCCGTAAATGCTTGAAAAATAATGGAAAATGTTGTATAATAAGTAATGCGTGCTCAATAACTGTCCATAGGACAGTTATTGCCTCAAAGCCTGTTCTTCAGGCTTTGA
>JAEDHF010000110.1 GCA_016297165.1 Oscillospiraceae bacterium
TCCCCGCAATTTCGACAGGTAATATGCTCAGAGAAGCGGTAAAGAATCAGACTCCCGCAGGCCTTGCAGCCAAGGAATGTATGGATAAGGGAGACCTCGTATCTGATGAAATCGTAATCGGTATTTTAAAGGACAGAATCGCGCAGGACGACGCTAAGAACGGCTTCATTCTCGACGGCTTCCCCAGAACGGTCGCACAGGCTGAGGCGCTCGAGGCTATGGGCGTAAACATTGATAAGGTTATCGAGATTTATGTTCCCGACGAAACAATCTGCGCAAGACTTTCCGGCAGACGTGTCTGCGAGGGCTGCGGTAATTCCTACCACGTAGAATTCAAGCCCACAAAACAGGAAGGCGTCTGCGACAGCTGCGGCGCTAAGGTAGTACAGAGAGTTGACGATAAGCCCGAAACGGTTTTATCAAGACTCGCTACCTATAAGGAAAAGACAGCTCCGCTCAAGGATTTCTACAGCGCAAAGGGCAAGCTTAAGACTGTAATGGGTCAGGACGAGATTTCCGAAACAGCAAAGCTTACACTCGAAGCGATCGAAGGTTAATCAAATGATTAAAATTAAATCATCAGCTGAAATTCAGAAGATGTTGAAGGCAAACGAGATTGCCGCACAGGCGCTCTCTTTTGCGGGTCGTTCCATTAAGGCAGGTATGTCAACCTACGAGCTCGATAAGCTTATCCACGATTTTATCGTAGGAAAGGGCGCAATTCCTTCCTCCCTCGGCTATTGCGGGTTTAAGGGAAGCGCTTGTATCTCGGTTAACGAGGAGCTTATCCACGGTGTTCCCTCAAAGAAGAAAATAATCCGTGAGGGCGATATCGTTTCGGTTGACCTTACCACACTTTTCGACGGCTGGCAGGGCGATAATGCACGCACCTTCAAGGTCGGTGCAGTTTCCCCCGAAGCAGAAAGACTCCTTAAGGTAACCGAAGAGGCTCTTTATAAGGGCATTGAACAGGCGGTCCCCGGAAACCGTATCGGAGATATCTCAAATGCGGTTCAGACCTATGTTGAAGCTAACGGTTACCACGTTGTAAGAAAGTATATCGGTCACGGTATCGGTACCGAAATGCACGAGGACCCCGAGGTTCCCAACTTCGGAAAGCCCGGCAGAGGTCCCCGACTCGTCCCCGGTATGACAATCTGCATTGAACCAATGGTAAATTCAACCACCCCCGAGGTCAACGTTCTCGGAGATAAGTGGACGGTTGTTGAGGCTAACGGTAATTTAAGCGCTCATTTCGAGCACTGTATCGCTATCACCAACGACAAGCCCCTTATAATGACTCTCGAAAGCCATTAACGGAGGTAGGGATGGATTTTACTAAAGGCAGCGTCGTCGTAAGTAAGGCAGGACGGGATAAGGGCTATCTTCTTGCAGTAGTCGGAAGCGAAAAGGACTTTGTCCTCGTAGCCGACGGTAAGGAAAGACCTCTTTCAAGACCAAAGAAGAAGAACCCGAAGCATCTCGCGAAAACAGCGATGACTGTTTCACTTGAAAATATCACAGACAGAGAGCTCAGAAGAGTTCTCCGTCACGAATTGAAAGACAAACAGGAGTGTGAGTAAGCTTGTCTAAAGAAGATGTAATCGAAGTTGAAGGTACAATACTTGAAGCGCTCCCTAATGCAACGTTTCAGGTTGAGCTATCTAATGGACACAAAATACTTGCTCATGTAAGCGGTAAGCTGAGAATGAACTTCATCAGAATACTGCCCGGCGATAAGGTAACGGTTGAAATGTCGCCCTATGACCTCACGAAAGGCCGTATTACATGGAGAGCTAAGTAATTTAACCTAAAAGGAGGGTTATAACAATGAAAGTAAGACCTTCAGTAAAACCTATGTGCGATAAGTGCAAGGTTATCAAGCGCAAGGGTAAGGTTAAGGTTATCTGTAAAGACCCTAAGCATAAGCAGAGACAGGGCTGATTGCTCTATTAATAACAGGAGGAAATATTATGGCAAGAATTGCTGGTGTGGATTTACCGAAGGAAAAGCGTGTTGAAATCGGTTTAACATACGTTTACGGTATCGGCAGAAAGTCCGCAAATGATATTCTCGCGAAGGCCGGCGTAAATCCTGATATAAGAGTAAAGGATTTAACAGACGACGACGAAGCTAAGATTCGTGAAGTTATCGACAACGAATATACCGTTGAAGGTGACTTAAGAAGAGAAGTAGCTCTTAACATCAAGCGCCTTGTAGAAATCAACTGCTACAGAGGCACACGTCACCGCAAGGGTCTTCCCTGCAGAGGTCAGAGAACAAAGACCAACGCAAGAACTCGTAAGGGTCCTAAGAAGACAATCGCTAACAAGAAGAAGTAATAAGGAGGCAACTAAATGGCACAGGCTAAGGTTAACGGAAAGAAGCCCGTTATTCGCAGACGTCGTGAACGTAAGAACATTGAAAACGGTTCTGCACATATCCAGTCTTCTTTCAACAACACAATCGTTACAATTACCGACCTCCAGGGCAACGCTTTATCATGGGCAAGCGCAGGCGGTTTAGGCTTCAGAGGCTCCCGTAAATCTACTCCCTTCGCTGCTCAGTCCGCAGCTGAAACTGCTGCAAAGGCAGCTATGGAGCATGGTTTAAAGACCGTTGAAGTTTACGTAAAGGGACCCGGCGCCGGTCGTGAAGCAGCTATCAGAGCTCTTCAGGCAGCAGGTCTCGAGGTTCGTATGATTAAGGATGTAACACCCATCCCCCACAACGGATGCCGTCCCCCCAAGAGACGCCGCGTCTGATTATAAACTGAGTCCAAGTTTACTCAGAGTCGAAATTTAAGAATCGATATTGATTAAAAAACGGAGGTTAATATGGCAGTAGATAGAACGCCGGTACTCAAGAGATGTAAAGCTCTCGGAATCAGCCCTATGGTTATGGGTTACAGCAAGGAAACAACAAGAAATAAGAACGCTAATATGAGAAAGAAGACTTCTGAATACGGTCTCCAGTTAAAGGAAAAGCAGAAGTTAAAATTCATCTATGGCGTACTTGAAAAGCAGTTCTACCATTACTACGAGCTCGCAGTAAAGGAAGAAGGTATCGCAGGTCAGAACCTTCTTAAGCTCTTAGAAACAAGACTTGACAACGTAGTATTCAGAATGGGTCTCGCTATCACAAGACGTGAAGCAAGACAGCTCGTTGGCCACGGTCACTTTACTGTAAACGGTAAGAGAGTAGATATCCCTTCTTACAGAATTAAGGTAGGCGACGTTATCGCTTTATCCGATAAGAGCAAGAAGAGCGCTAAGTTCGCACAGGTTGCTGAAGCTACAAACGGCAGACTCATTCCCTTATGGCTTGATATGAACAAGGAAGCTATGTCCGCAAAGGTAACAAGATTACCTGCCCGTGACGAAATCGACTACGAAATTGAAGAACAGTTAGTAATCGAACTTTATTCTAAATAATAGCTTTTTAGCATATAATGCTAATGGTGCAGTTATTTTTAATTTACAATTCGACCTAAATAAAAGCCGCTTTTCGGAGTTTATTTATCGTAATTTAAAATTAACTGGGGCAGCTTTGTTCAATCATATTGTTCTGTCATTTTGATGAATTTAATTGCCCACTATAGGCGGGAATTCAGTCCCATAAACAACAGAATTCAGCAGGAGGGTTAAAGGAATGCTTGAAAAAATCGAAAAGCCTGAAATAGAGACAGTTAAGCTCAAGCCGGACGGAAAGTACGGAATGTTCGTACTCGAACCCCTTGAGGCAGGCTATGGCAACACATTAGGTAACAGCCTCAGACGTGTTTTGCTCTCCTCTTTACCCGGTGTTGCAGTAACATCAGTGAAAATCGACGGCGTACAGCACGAATTTTCCACAATTCCCGGCGTTAAGGAAGATGTTACTGAAATAATCCTGAACGTTAAGGGCTTAATCGCAAAGATGTACTGCGATTGCCCCAAGACAGTTTATATCGAAGCAGAAGGTGAAGGCGTGGTTACTGCCGGCGACATAAAGACCGACAGCGAAATCGAAATCCTCGACCCCGGTATGCATATCGCTACCTTAAGCGCAGGAGCCAAGCTCTTTATGGAGCTTACCTTCGATAAGGGCAGAGGCTATGTTTCTTCCGAAAAGAACAAGGCTTATCTCCAGCCCGCTATCGGTGTAATTGCCGTGGACAGCATTTATACACCTGTTTTAAAGGTCAACTATACTGTTGAAAACACTCGTGTAGGTCAGAGAACCGACTACGATAAGCTCATTCTTGAAGTATGGACAGACGGAACAATTTCCGCTAAGGAAGCTGTTTCCTATGCGGCTAAGGTACTCTGTGAGCACCTCGCTCTCTTTGTAGATCTTTCGGACGAGCTTATCCAGCCTGACGTTATGGTTGAAAAGGACGATAAGAGTAAGGATAAGATTCTCGAAATGACTATCGAGGACCTCGACCTCTCGGTACGTTCCTTCAACTGCTTAAAGAGAGCAGGCATCAACACAGTTGACGACCTCATCAATAAGTCTCAGGAAGATATGATGAAGGTTAGAAACTTAGGTAAGAAGTCATTTGAAGAAGTAAGAGCAAAACTCCAGTCACTCGGTTTTGACCTCGCTTCGAGCGAAGATAATTAATTGACATTTTAATTGTCAGAAAGGAGAAACCATAATGGCAATGAGAAAGTTAGGTAGAACCAGCGATCATAGAAAGGCTATGCTCAGAGCTATGGTTACATTCTTACTCGAAAACGGTAAGATTGAAACTACAGTTTCAAGAGCAAAGGAAGTACGCAGCGAAGCTGAGAAGATGATTACTCTCGGTAAGAGAGGCGACCTCCACGCTAAGCGCCAGGTTTTCGCTTATGTTACTAAGGAAGACGTTTCTAAGAAGTTATTCGACGAAATCGCTCCTAAATACGCCGACAGAAACGGCGGTTATACAAGAATTATAAAGACAGGTCCCCGTCGCGGTGACGCTGCTGAAATGGCAATTATTGAGCTTGTATAATTGAATAAAACATATAAACCCCCTCGGTTTCCCGAGGGGGTTTCGTGTTTTATGAATAACACAGCATTATATTTTTGTCAACAAAAAAGGGGTTTACTGCCCGAGAAACCTGTTTTCATAAAATTTTTAATAAAATTGCAAAAAAATTTTCATAAAATACTGGAAATATTATTTATTTTATGCTATAATGGTTATGTAATGCGAGGTGTCTGTATTTTTGCGATACATCTATATATTGTGCCGGTGTATTTACGCTCTTTACAGGCTTTTTCGCGGAACTAATATAATTCAGGAGGAATAATCCAATGGCTAAAAAATGGGTCTATACCTTTAAAGAAGGTAACATGACTATGCGTAACTTACTCGGTGGTAAGGGCGCAAACCTTGCTGAAATGACAGAGATCGGTCTTCCCGTTCCTCAGGGTTTCACAATCACAACAGAAGCATGCACACAGTACTATGAAGACGGACGTAAGATCAACGATGAAATCATGGCTCAGGCTATGGAAGGCGTTGCTTGGATGGAAAAGGAAAACGGAAAGAAGTTCGGCGACCTTAAGAACCCCCTTCTCGTTTCTGTTCGTTCCGGTGCAAGAGCTTCTATGCCCGGTATGATGGATACAATCCTTAACCTCGGTCTTAACGACGAGGTAGTTGCAGCTATGATCGCAGGCAACCCCGATCCTAAGTTCGAAAGATTCGTATATGACTCCTACAGAAGATTCATCCAGATGTTCTCTGACGTAGTTATGGAAGTTGGTAAGAAGTATTTTGAACAGCTTATCGACAAGATGAAGGAAGAAAAGGGCGTTCAGTTTGACGTTGAGCTTACTGCAGCAGACCTTAAGGAGCTTGCAATGCAGTTCAAGGCTGAATACAAGAAGCAGCTCGGCGAAGACTTCCCCTCTGACCCTGTTACACAGCTTAAGCTCGCTATTGAAGCAGTATTCCGTTCATGGGACAACCCCAGAGCTAACGTTTACCGCCGTGACAACGATA
>JAEDHF010000111.1 GCA_016297165.1 Oscillospiraceae bacterium
ATTGGAGCAGGACTGCCTTTCGGGGAATTATTCCCGGGAGAGCGGTCCTGCTTCATTTTGTGAAAAAAGATATAATTTCGACGTTCTTCGACAAAATAACCCCCTTTTTCGAACGAAAGGGCAAAAATAGGGAACGAAAATATGAAATAAAGTTGAATATTCTGTCAGGAAATGATATAATGTATTTAAGCTATTTTAAGCTAAGTTTTCAGAAAGGAAAAGAAAAGGAAATCTTTAAAATGAATATAGCAATTTGTGATGACGACAGAATTTCGCAGGGTATTCTTAAGAATGCGTTGAGCTATTATGGCCGTGACCGTAATATTGATGTTTATTCCTGTTGTTTTTCAAGCGGTATCGACCTTATCGAATCAAAGGAATTGTTTGATGTCATTTTTATGGATTACGAAATGACTGGACTTAACGGTCTTAAAACCTCCGAAATAATGAGGAAGAATAACGATAATACGCCGATAATTTTCCTTAGCGCACATCCTACCATCGTTTTTGATGCCTTTACCGTAAATGCATTCAGGTTTCTTACGAAGCCTCTTGACGTTAAAAAGCTATATAAGGCTCTCGACGATTTCAGAAGCTCTCTCAGAAAGGAAAATGTTCTTATTGTTAAAACCCTTGAAAAAACCTGGAGTATAAAGCATTCGGATATAATCTATGCCGAAGCCCAGAGAAAGCATACCCTTATTCGTACCGTAAAGACAACCCTTGATGTTGCGAGATGTCTTGGTGAAATTGAGGAAATGCTGCCCGAGGACTGCTTTATAAGGGTACATAAATCCTATGTGGTGAATTTTGAGCACATAGTTAGCTACGATAAGGACTACATATTCTTCGGTAACGGCGAGAGAGCCGAGCAGGGAAGCAAGTACAGCTCCGCCTTCAGAACCGAGTATCTTAACTATGTAAGAAGGAATAATCCCGAAAAATCCGCCTGCATTTAGAAAATATTAGTGAAGGGCTTGAAATAATTCAATAATTGTGCTATACTGTTTAAGAAAATAAAAGAGTTACGGTTCCGGGCTTCTGTCCGGATTAAAAGGGAATCCGGTGTGAGTCCGGAACAACCGCCATTACTGTAATTGACAAGAGGAAAAGGGAATACCATTGGTTTTTCCGAGAAGGTCCTTTTCCGCAGCGTAAGCTTCGTCATAAGTCAGGATATCTGCCGTAACGTTAAGGTTAAACACAGCTTTGGTGAGAAGGGTGCAGCCGTTTTATACCGCTCAGGCTTTCATTTTTATGAGAGCCGTGCTTTGGTGTGTAAACCGTACTGCTCCTACGACCGTTTTGGCTGTGGGAGCTTTTATTTTTAAGGCAATACCGTAGCAAAGCCGTAAGGCGGTCTTTGTGCGGTGTTGCCTTAATAAAGAGGAAAGGTGGGACAATGTGATTTCGGAGGACAAAAAGGTCTGGGCGGTAGAGCTTTTAAAAGAAAAACAGAGGGAAACGGGAAGACTGCCAAAAAAAGAGGATTTCGAAGAGGTTACAAGGTCTCGGATAAAAGCCTTCCTCGGACCCTGGCCCCGAGCTCTCGAAGCGGCAGGGCTAAAGGAAATTAAACCAAAAAATAAGAAAGGTAAGAACTAAAATGAAAAAGACATTATCGGTAATTTTATCGGCAGCATTAACAGCAGGCGCATTAACAGCGGCAGCCGCCGCAGAGGAATTGTCGGCAGAGGTTTATGTAACAATCGCCGACGAAAACGGAAAGCTTGCTCTTGCAAGCGAGAAAACCAAGGTTACAGACGTTGACGGAAACGGTGAATTAACTATTGACGACGCATTATTCTGCGCACACGAGGCAAAGTTTAACGGCGGCGCAGAGGCAGGCTATAAGTCCGCCGACGGTGATTACGGTAGATACCTCGAAAAGCTCTGGGGCGTTGAAAACGGCGGCTCCTACGGCTATTATCTCAATAACGCTTCCGCTATGAGCCTCGGCGATAAGGTTATATCCGGCGACTATGTAAGCGCTTTCGTTTATACCGACCTTACCGCCTGGTCCGATACCTACTGCTATTTTGATACAATGAGCGTTTCTGCCGAGGTTAATGAACCTATAACCTTAACTCTTACGGCAGCAGGCTATGACGAAAACTACGCACCTGTAACCCTGCCTGTTGAGGGTGCAGTTATCACCGTTAACGGCGAAGAAACCGAGTTCGTTACAGACAGCGAGGGTAAGGCAGTTATTACTCTCGACGGTCCCGACTATTATACAATCAGCGCAGTTTCTAAGGACAGAATCCTTGTTCCCCCCGTATGCTTAGCCGAAATCTATGATACGGTTGCAGAAGGCGAAGCCGACGATACAACAAGCGACGTTCAGGCAGACGCAGATTCAAAGGGCAGCCCCGATACAGGTGTTGCTGATGTTGCAGTATTCGGCGGTCTCGCGCTTGTATGTGCCCTTGGCGTAATCTGCTCAAGAAAACGTTAATCGGTTAATGAAACGGTTAATATCGGTACTTTTATCCGCTCTTTCCGTTTGCTTGTTCATAATATGTGCTACCCCTGTACAGGCAATAGGCTTAGATGAAGTTACCGCCGTTTCCGAGGGAATTATTGCCTATAAGCTGAAAAGCGATAATGCCGACAGTATTCAGTCTCTTATAAAAGGACCTCTCGCCGAAAAGGCGGGAGCTTCTTCCGAGTGGTACGCAATAGCCCTCAGTCAGATGGGCGAATACGATTTTTCCGCTTATAATAAGGCTCTTTCGGAGTATGTTTCCGATAAGGAGATACGCTCCGCAACTACAAGGGAAAAATATGCCCTTTCGCTGATTGCTACCGGAGGCGACCACCCTTATATAGCCGAAACCCTCGAAAGCTCCCCCGGTGAACAGGGGATAATGAGCTATATCTACGGGCTTCATATAATAAGCAACGGCTATACCTCGGAAAAAAATACTGCGGAAAAGCTTATCGGCAAAATAGTCTCTCTTGTAAGAACCGACGGCGGCTGGTCAATTAACAGCGAAAGCAGCGATGTTGACGTTACCGCTATGACTTTGCAGGCTCTCGCGCCCTACAGAGAAACCAACGAAGAACTGAACAGCATTATTGAGGGGGCGGTAATCCTGCTCTCGGAAAGACAGCTTGAAAACGGCGATTTTTCAAGCTACGGTGTTCCTAACTGCGAAAGTACTACACAGGTTATTATAGCCCTTTCAGCTCTTGGAATAACCGCTGAGGACGAAAGATTTATAAAAAACGGAAACAGCATTTTTGACGGACTTAAGGGCTATATGCTCCCCGACGGAAGCTTTTCCCATGAAAAAGGGAAGAGCTTTTCCGATATGGCAACCGTTCAGGCGTTCAGTGCTTGCGTCGCTTATGAACGAATGCTTTCGGGGAAAACACCATTCTATATTTTTGATAAGGATATCGAAGCTAAAGCTGAAACACAAACCGAAGTAGAAACAGAACCTGTTCATACGGAAGAAAAAGATGAAAGTGTTAAAGACGCTCCCATAAGCTATAAGGTCTTTGTGATAGGAGCGTTGGCTGCTATTGCGGTAATTATAGTTATTATTCTTGCTGTTCTTAAAAAGTGCAACAGGAAGAATATGCTTTTTCTTGCCATTCTTACGGCTTTGGGGATAGTGTTTGTTCTTGTAACGAATTTCAGCTCTCCCGAAAGCTACTACGGCGAAGAAGCCGTTAAGAATAACCCCGTTGGTACTGTTGAAATTACCGTAAGCTGCGAGAAAATCCTCGGTAAAACCGACGCTGATTATGTTCCCGACGACGGTATTATTTTAAAGGGCAGCTTCGCCTTTGAAGAAGGGGAAACGGTCTTTGATATCCTTGTTGAAGCCGCTAAAAAGTATGGCGTTCAGCTTGAATATACAGGCACTCCTCAAATGGCTTATGTATCGGGAATAAACTATCTTTATGAGTTCGATTTCGGGGATTTATCGGGCTGGGTCTATCATGTTAACGGAGTTTCTCCCTCGGTAAGCTGCGGCGAATATAAGCTTTCCGACGGGGACAGAATTGAGTGGCATTATACTCTCGACCTGGGGAATGATATTGAGCAGGTAAACAATGAAGCATTTTGATGACTTTAATCCTATAGCCGTGGCTGTATGGTTCTTATGTGCCGCAGGAATAGCTATGTTTTCCATGAATCCTATAATTCTTACCGCCTCACTTATCGGGGCGGTATTGTTCCTACTCATAAAAAACAAGAACAAAAATAGAAGCTTGTATTTATTAACCCTGATGTTTTTTTTAGCTATGACGGCGCTGAATCCGCTTTTCAATCATAACGGAGGTACCGTGCTTTTTATAATGAACGACCTGCCTGTAACTCTTGAGGCGCTTATCTACGGCGCTTTTGCTTCCCTTATGATAGTTTCGGTAATATACCATTTCAGAAACTTTTCCGACATAATGACCGAGGATAAGCTTCTCTATATTTTCGGCGGCTTATCGCCGGGGCTTTCCCTTGTGCTTTCTATGGCGCTTCGCTATATACCACTTATGACCCGACAGATAAAGAAAACCGAGAACAGCCAGAGGGCTCTCGGTCTTTATAAGGACGACAATATCATCGATAAAATAAGGGGCAGGCTTTCTATCTTCGGAATTATCGTAACCTGGAGCCTTGAAAACGGGATTATAACCGCCGACAGTATGACGGCGAGGGGCTACGGAACGGGAAAACGCTCCCGTTACTCCCTTTTTCGCTGGAGAAAATGGGATATATTGCTTGTAATTCTGACTGCAGTATTATTCTCTCTCACAGTTTTCGGCTTACAGGGAACAAGCTCTGAATATTACCCGTATTTTAAGCTTCCGGAGCTTACGGCGAAAAATCTTACTGCATATATATCCTACGGAATCCTATTACTTATACCGATTTTCATTGAGATAAAGGAGGCGATAAAATGGAAATGTTTAAAGTCAGAAATCTGAGCTTTTCATATCCCTCCTGTGAAAAAAAGAACCTTTCCGATATCTCCTTTTCGGTTGAAAAGGGGGAGTTTATCGCCCTTTGCGGAGCTACGGGAAGCGGAAAATCCACCCTTCTTCGTATGCTTAAGCGTGAGCTAACTCCAAAAGGAGAGAAAAGCGGAGAAATACTGTTCTGCGGTACACCCTTAGAGAAACTCAGCGACAGGGACTCCTCCTCAAAAATAGGCTTTGTAATGCAAAATCCCGAGCATCAGCTTGTAACCGATAAGGTATGGCATGAGCTTGCCTTCGGTCTTGAAAACCTCGGTACCGACAGCTCCGTTATTCATAGCAGAATAGCGGAGATTTCCGCCTATTTCGGTATAGAAAAATGGTTCGATAAGAAGGTTTTCGAGCTTTCGGGGGGACAGAAGCAGCTCCTTAATTTAGCCTCGGTTATGGCTATGAATCCCGAGGTCCTTATCCTCGACGAGCCTACGGCACAGCTTGACCCCATAGCCTCGGCGGATTTTATCGCTACGGTAAAAAAGCTTAACCGTGAGCTCGGAATAACCGTAATTATGGTTGAGCACAGGCTGGAGGAGGTTATCCCCGTTTCCGACAGGCTTATGATTCTTGAAAAGGGAAGAATACTCTTTTTCGATAAGCCGAAGTCGGTTATCGGAAAAATCGGCGGTATGGAAAAGCTGATAAACCTTATGCCCTCGGCGGTACGGCTTTATCATAGCGTTAAGGGCGAGGGTGAATGTCCCGTTGATGTACGTGAGGGCAGGAGCTTTCTCGTAAAAAGCTTTGATAACGGAATCGACTGCCCCGATATAAGTAAATACACCCACTCCGATGAATCGGCGCTTTCCTTTAAGGAGGTCTGTTTCAGATACGAAAAAAACGACCCCGATGTATTAAGAAGCCTTTCCTTTGATGTATATGAGGGAGAAATATTTTCTGTTTTAGGCGGAAACGGCTC
>JAEDHF010000001.1 GCA_016297165.1 Oscillospiraceae bacterium
AAATCTTTAAGCCGTGTTTACCGCCCTTATCGGGTCAGCTTGTTCATTATATCACTGCCGCCTGCTTTTGTCAACACCTTTTTGCAAAAAAATTTCAAAACTTTTATGTTTCGTCATTCTGCCCTATTTAAAAGGCTTTTATCGCCTTATTTACCGTTAAAATCTACTGCACAAAGAGAATATAAGCCTAAAAGATTGACAATTTTAAACGTATATTGTATAATATATAGTATATCAGATTCTGAAAGGATTATTCTTATGAACAATAATACACCTGCAACAAACGGCAAATCCGCCGGAAACGCTTTTCTTATTCCGATTTTCGGCGCTGTTGCTCTTATAATAACCTGCGCGGTTTATATAATCTACAAGCTGGCTCAGCAGCAGGTTGCCGAAAAGTGGGCTGACTACGACGAGTGCGGTTGGTCCTGATATGGGAAAAAAGCGGACGCTGACAGCAATTATTGTTGCCCTACTGGTAGCGATATATGTTGTCGGCTTTTTTCTTGTGTGGGACTACTGCCTTAACGATAAGGTTTCCGAGCTTATGGATACGGACTTTTATGCTGTTGAGGAAAAGCCCCTCTCCCCTGTTACGGTTAACCTCCGCTTTAGCGGCGACCCTCTTACCGAAGAGGAGGAAAAGCTTATCGGGAAATATTTTACCTATTATTTTGCGGGGGCAGGAGGCCTTACCGTAGAGCGTCTTTCTCCCTTTTTCGGGTTTCAGTGTGAGGACGAGCTTTTCGACCATGCGGTTCTCCGCTACGAAATCTACGTTTCCGACCTTTCGGGCATTTCCTTCGACAGCTGCAACCTCTCCATTAACGTAACCTCACGGAAAACCTCCAAGAAAAAGAACAATTCGGTTATCTCCCTTTCCCTGTCCATGGCTACGGAAAAGGGCTACTCAATAACCGACGAAAGCCATATTTTTACCGTTGAGGGTAAGGGCGGAAAAATTACTGCCCACGAAAGCGACCGACCCATAAGAAAGGCGTTTCTTTCGGAGCTTGACTACGCTCTGGCGAAAAAGGGCTATACGAGGAAGGATATGGCTTATACATATTATAACGACTATATCGAAGAGGCGCTTTCCTCTATGAAGAATAAGGCAAATGAGGGTTATTATTCTGCATTATCCGAAAAGGGCGAAGCTGCGGCGGCTGCCCCCGAATACGCTTATAACCGTACCGCCGCTAAGGAAAGGGCTTTATCGGGAGCCTCGGGCATTTCCGATAATAACGACGTAAGCTTTACCTCGGAATGTCTTTTTTCTGCAGGAATCCCTATGGACAGTCAGGGCGAACGGGACGGACAGTGGAAGTGGTACGGCGAGGAGCTTAACGAAGAGCGGGAAAAGAAGGGTCACAGTAAAAGCTGGATTGACCGTGAAAGCTTCTACAAATACGCTATCGGCAACAGCGGCTTCGGTATGTCGGCGCAGGACTGCCCAAGAGGAGAGGGCGAAATCGGCGATATCCTCCAGCTCCTTTCCCACGCAATAGTCGAGGACGACAGCGGCGCAAAATCCGAGGAAATTACCGCCTCTTTTCAGTGCATAATAACCGACGTAATAAAAAACGAAAAGGGCGATACTATCGACTATACCGTCTGCACAGGCGGCTACACCTCTATTCCTCTCCGCCTTTTAGGTACGGGAGAATTCCGCATAATCAAAATTAACGGCTATAATTCGGCAAATATTTAAAGGAAAAGAAAATGATAATCTATAATGCAAAGGACGTTGAGCTTTATTTCGGCGCAGAAAAGCTTTTCGGCGGAGTAACCTTCGACGTTGATAAAAACGATAAAATCGGACTTGTGGGCATAAACGGCTGCGGAAAGACCACTCTTTTTAAGCTTATGAGAGGGGAAATCGAAACCGATGGCGGCGAATTCGTAAAAACCCACGATACCGTTCTCGGCTATATGGAACAGCACGTTGTCCGCGACAGCTCGGTAAGCGTCTATGACGAGGTACTTACGGTTTTCTCCGACCTTATGGAGCTCGAAAGGAAAATCGACGAAATCCATAGCGAAATTGACGGCGGTAACCACTCTGCCGACCTTTTAGATAAGCAGATGCTTTTACAGGAACGCTTCGAAAGCATGGGGGGTCTTACCTATCGGGCGAGGGCTATGAGCTCCTTACTGGGCTTAGGCTTCTCCCTCGAAGAACAGGAAAAGCCTGTAAACGTATTAAGCGGCGGCGAAAAGGCGAAGGTACAGCTGGCGAAGCTTCTTCTTTCGGGAGCGAATCTCCTCCTTCTCGACGAGCCTACGAACCATCTGGATATTGCCGCTACAAGCTGGCTGGAAAAGTTTCTCCTTGAATATAAGGGTGCATATATCATAATCTCCCACGACCGTTATTTCCTCGATAAGGTAACGACACGTACCTTTGAGCTCGAAAATAAGCGGCTAACCGCCTATAAGGGGAATTACAGCGCCTATCGGAAGAAAAAGGAAGAGGATTTGGAAATTGCATGGCGCCATTATGACAATCAGCTTGAAGAAATTAACCGTATAAGGGGCATAATCGAACAGCAGAAGCGCTTCAATCAGGCTCACAACTACATCACCATAGCCAGCAAGGAAAAACAGATTGAGCGACTCGAGGAAGAACTCGTAAAGCCGCAAAGTCTCCCGAAAAAGCTCCGCTTCAGCTTCCACTGTGGCGAGCCTGTAACGGAAGAGATTCTTACTGCGAAAAATATCTCCATGAGCTTCGACGGAGAAACTCTTTTTAAGAATATAAATATCGAGGTAAGAAAAAAAGAGCGTGTTTTCCTTATGGGTACAAACGGCTGCGGAAAAACTACTCTTTTTAAGATACTTATGAAGGAAATCCCCTCCGATTCGGGCAGTATCATCTACGGCCCAGGAGTAAAGGTAGGCTATTACGACCAGCTTATGACGGGGCTTTCCGATAATAAGACGGTTATGGACGAAATATGGGACGCTTACCCGAAAATGGATCAGACGGGAGTACGTACCGCCCTCGGCAGCTTCCTTTTCAGCGGCGAGGACGTATTCAAGAAAATCGGAGTATTAAGCGGCGGCGAAAAGGCGAGGGTTGCCCTTTTGAAGCTTATGCTTAGCGGCTGTAATTTCCTGCTTCTTGACGAGCCGACGAACCACCTTGATATAACCTCGAGAGAAGCTCTCGAAAGCGCTCTTGAAAGCTACGAGGGAACGGTTCTTATAATCTCCCACGACCGCTATTTAATAAACAAAACCGCCACAAGGCTATATAAGCTTAACCCCGACGGAGCAATAAGCGCCGACGGAAACTATGATGATTTCCTCGCCCTTTCCGAGGGAGAAACTACCCTTAGCCCCGTAAAAAAGACTGCCGCCGAAACGGACAGCAGGAATAAATCCGACTACCTTAAGCGTAAGGAAACACAAAGCGAGATAAGAAAGCTTAAAACCCGTATTTCGAGGGACGAGGAGCGTATCGAAGAAATCGAAGGCGAGATAGCCCGTATTAACGAGGAAATGGCTTCTCCCGAAATTTCCGCCGATTACGAAAAAATAGCTAAGCTTTCGGAAAGGCTGGGCGAGCTCCATAACGAGCTTGACGAAAGGACGGAGGACTGGGCGGAGGCTTCGGATAAGCTGGAGGAGCTGGAGGGGGAGTAATTCAACCTTAACACATAAAACAAAAGACCTGTTCTTAAATGAACGGGTCTTTATGTATTTTCAGACATTGGTTAATGATAAATCCTTTTCTAATTCTTTCTGCATAATCTGTTCTATTCTCATAATATCGGGTTGAGTGGGAGTGAATTTTACACCATGCCGCATTAGCTTTATAATATTTTTTGCATTATTCTCGATAGCCTCTAATTTTTTTGGATCCCGTATTTCCATATAAACATTTAACTTAATGTACGGATTTTCAATATATTTATCGATGGTCGGAAACATATCCTGATATAAAAAAGCCTGCTCAATGCCATTAACCTTAATTATCTGAATATGGTTATGCTTTTTTCCGTTATTCATTCTGTTCCTGATAATGCTTTTATATTTGTCAGTTTGTCTGCTACAGGGAATAACCCATAATAATTTTGTTTCTTTATCCCTGAATGCATAATAATGGGGTCTTTTCGTATCATTCTTGTTCATTTTCAGATATTGCTCCCCTACCGCTTCAAAGAATTCATCCTTTATAAAATACAGACGTCCGCCAACAATTTCCATATTACCACCCGATAGAATAACAACCCTCTCCGTATATGAAGAAGGTTGTTATTATACTTAATCATTGTCTATTTATTACACGCATAACAATTAGCGAGGAACTAAAGCATTACCTACTTATATAATGCGCATGGTAATGAGCGCATAACTTAAACGTAATAATTCTCATCGGAAAATGAGATACGCCTGAAACCTATTCTTAGGTCCACTATTATTATACACCATTCATGCCCGAAAATCCACCGTCATAATATACAAATCTATTATTCGCCATATAGCAAACATCTATAATCGGGCTTATACCCCCGCAGGGGAAATAGCCTGCGCCGTATAAAGCTTATAATAATCCCCCTTCTTGGCGATAAGCTCCTCATGAGTACCTGCCTCGGTAATACCCTTATTGGAGATATACATTATCTTGTCGCAGTGGCGGATTGTAGAAAGACGGTGTGCGATAATAAAGGAGGTTCTTCCCTTAAGAAGATGATTAAGACCCTGCTGGAGATAGCGCTCCGTCTTTGCGTCAATGGAAGATGTCGCCTCGTCGAGGACAAGTATTTTCGGATTTGAAAGAATTGTACGGGCGAAGGCGATAAGCTGTTTCTGACCGCCGGAAAGTCCTGCGCCCCTTTCGCTTACTACGGTGTTGTAGCCCTCCTTTAAGGAGCATATATAATCGTGAATACCAACAATCTTACAGGCTTCATAGGCTTCCTCATCGGTGGCGTCGAGCCTTCCGTATTTGAGGTTTTCCATAATGGTACCGCTGAAAATAAAGCTGTCCTGAAGCATTATACCCATCTGCTTACGAAGGGAATGCAGGGTTACCTCCGAAATATCCTCCTCGTCGATAAGTACCCTTCCGCCGTTAAGGTTATAGAAACGGCTTATAAGGTTAACTATGGTGGTTTTGCCTGCACCCGTAGGGCCTACAAGGGCTACGCTTTCTCCTGCCTTAACGCAAAAGCTAAGGTTTTCGAGGATAACTGCGCTTTCGTCATAGGCGAAGGTTACGTTATCGAAGCGTACGTCGCCCTTTATTTCGGGCATTTCCTTTGCGCCGATTTTATCGGTTACGGTTACGGGCTCGTCCAACATTTCGAATATTCTTTCGAGATAAGCCGTAGCGTTAATAAAGGTATTCATAAGGTTTGAGAGGTTCATAAGAGGCTGCCAGAAGCGGGCGCAGTAATCTCCCATAGCGAATATAGTACCGAGAGTAATACCTCCGGGAATAGCCAGAAGTCCCACGGCGTAAATTGCCGCTCTTGTGGAGATTGAAACAATATCGGTAGAGGGCCATACCATATTAGAAAACGCAACCGCCTTCATCCATGCCTTACGGTAGCTTTTCGCCAGTCTATCGTTTATTTCAGCGTTTACTTCCTCACGGGTAAATACCTGTGAAACCTTTACGCCGACAATACTTTCATGAAGATAAGCGTTAAGGTTTGAGCTCTTGTTGGAAACCTGCTGCCATGCCTTACGCTGACCATTCTTGATAGCGACGATAATAACGCCGTAAACGGGCAGTCCTGCAAGCACCACAAGGGCAAGCTGCCAGCATACGAAGAACATAAACACAACGATAATCACAAGGTTAAGCATTTCCATGACAAAGTTAATGATACCGTTTGTCATAAGGTCGGAAACGCTGTTCACATAGTTTATTACACGGACAAGGATTTTTCCGTGAGGTCTGCTGTCGTAATACTCGAAGGGCAGGTCCTGCATGTGTTTATAGAGGTCTTTTCTTATGTCGTAGATTATATCCTGTCCCACACGGGTCATTATCTTCGCTCTTGTCTGAGCGAGGAGGACGCTTAATACGATAACTCCGAGGAAAAGACCGCCGCAGATAAGCAGCCCCGGAATAGTTTCGGGTCCCTTCATACAGTTATCCAGCGCATACTGAACAATAAGGGGCGAGGTAAGTCCTGCCACCGCCGCAAGAATACTAAGCCCAAGGGCGAGGGCTATTCTCTTCTTGTATCTGCCCGCATAAACCAGGGCTCTTTTTAAATGCCGTATATCGAAGGGGGTTTCGAGCTCTTCGTCAATATCAAATTTATTTCGTGCCATTTATATTCCCCCTTTCTTACTTCTGAAGCTCATAGACCTGACGGTAATAGCCGTCCTTTTCTATAAGCTCGCTATGAGTTCCGATTTCCTCGATTCTTCCGTCCTTACCGAGGACGATAATCTTATCTGCGTCCTTAGCGGAGGAAATGCGCTGTGCAATAATAATTTTCGTACAGGGGAAGTCGAGATTTCTTAGTGCAGTCTGGATATTCCTCTCGGTTTCCAGGTCAACCGCCGAGGTAGTATCATCAAGTATAAGTATAGAGGGCTTTACCGCCAATGCTCTTGCAAGGGAAATACGCTGTTTCTGTCCTCCCGAGAGGCCTACGCCTCTTTCGCCTATAATGGTATCGTAGCCGTCGCTTGTATGAAGTATGAAATTATGGGCGTCGGCTGCCTTAGCGTACTTTTCGACCTCATCCTCGGGCAGGTCGATATTACCGAAGCTTATATTTCCCTCGATAGTGTCGGAATAAAGGAGAACGTCCTGAGCGGCAATACCGATAGCGCCTCGGAGCTGTTTAAGCTTAAGGCGGCGAACGTCGGTATCGTCCACAAGCACCATACCCTCATTAACATCGTAAATTCTCGGAATAAGCTCCACAAGGGTAGTTTTTCCCGTACCCGTCGCACCCATTATCGCAACGGTTTCACCGGGGTTAACGGTAAAGCTTATATCCTTAAGCACTTCCTTTTTACCGTAGGAGAAGGAAACGTTTCTGAATTCGATTTTGCCCTCGAAGCGTTCGGGCTTGTCCTTTGCGTCCTCACGGTCGAGAATTGTGGGGTGTGCATAATAGAGCTCGATAATTTTATTAGCGGAGGCAGTAAATCTCTGATAGTCGTTGATGATATTTCCGAGGGTTCTCATAGGGTTGGATAAGGTCCAGACAAGTCCTGCGAAAGCGGCGTATTCACCCAGGGTAATCCTGCCCCATATTACGAATAGACCGCCGAAAACGAGACAAACCACAGATAAGCTCTGTGCGGTTATTTCAAGGCCGGGGAAATATTTAAGCCAGGTAAACGCCGCCTTTTTATTAGCTTCGTTATAGTCCTTATTTTTCTTATCGAACTTTTTTATTTCCTCTTCTTCCCTTGCGAACGCCTTAACAACCCTGTTGCCCGAAATGTTTTCTTCTGCGCAGGTATTAAGGTCGGACATCTTCTCTCTTAAATCCACATAGTAGGGACCTACCACATTCTTAAAGGAACGGGTAATAAGGAGAATTACGGGAGTAAGGGCAATCATACAAAGCGCCATAAGCCAGTCGATAGAGAAGAAAAATACCATCGTAGCGGAATACAGCACTATACATTCGAGGGTAACTTTAATTATCCAGGCTATTGAGTGTCTTACCATTTCCAGGTCGCCCGTTACCCTTGTCATAATATCGCCTGTACGGTAGATATCGTAAAAGGCGGCGCTCTGGGTCTCTATCTTATCGAAAAGTACCTTTCTTATACGGTAGATAATGCCCTGTGATGCGTGTTCATAGCACATATTTGCGGTGTACTGGATTACTGCACGCAAAAGGGTAAAGCCCACCATAATAATAAGCAGAAAAACAAGGTGGTCGGTGCCTGTACGGAGGTTTTCCGCCGCCTCGGGACCTACTAAATATGTATCGGTAATCCGCTGAATTATGGAGGGGGTGATTATATACATAGACTGGCATATTACGGTGAGGAACAATGCGGTAGAATAAACCGCCCTGTCGCCCTTCATATTTTTCCAGAGCCATTTTATAAGAAACATATCGAGTCTCCGCCTTTCTCTTTAATCTGTTCTTATGGGTATCTGCTTTTGACAAATGTACCCTAAATGTAACCAATTCCTTAGTATAAGTCAAGGGCTTTTCCTAAAAAGTTTCATTATTCGTAATCGTTTTCATAATTTTAACAAATTACCCCGGATTTACTGCTATTTTTTTACGAATTTGTTTTTATTTTTGTTATATTTGCAGTTTGATGATAGATTGCTGTTTTTGTTAAATTAAATAGTTTTTGATTTGTTCAATATGTAAGTTTTCATTAAGTACACATTTTATTATTAGATTTGTTACCTTATGGGCACCCCTTTCTTGGCGGAACAAGAAACAAAAAACCGCCCCAAAAGGAGCGGTTTTGTTCCTGTTAGCCTACAATACCCGAACGTTCAACACCTTCGATAAAGTTTTTCTGAAGGAAGACATACATGATGAGAATCGGGAGAATTGAGAGGAGACAGCCTGCCTCAATCCATACCATCCAGTCAGCGGGGTTACCTGTTGGCGTACCGTCGTTATAGTAAGCCGAAATTGTATTGTAGAGGTTGCTTACCTGGAGGGCGATTGTGTTGGATTTCGAGAAGAACATACCCGAAACGTAGGAGTCGTTCCAGTACCATACTACCGAGAAGATAAATACGGTAAGGAAGGAGTTGCTCGCGTTAGGAACCATAACCTTTACGAAGGTTTCGAAGGGTCCGCAGCCGTCAAGATATGCTGCGTCCTCAAGCTCCTTGGGAAGTCCTCTGAAGAACTGCCTGAAAAGGAAGATAAAGAGACCCGAACGGATACCGTTACAGAAGAATGCCTGTAAATAAAGTGCCCAGGGCGAGTCAGCAAGATTAACTGCTTCGCCGGTAATAAGGGTGCAGATTCCAAAGGGGTCAAAATATCTGAACTGCATGAACTGGGGGATAAGGATAACCTGCGTCGGTACGATAATCTGAAGGATTACTATAGCGAACATAATACCCTTGCCCTTGAACTTGAATCGTGCAAAGCCGTAGCCTGTAATAGCGCAGGTTACAACCTGGATAAGGGAGCAGACCACGTTAACGCTTACCGTATCCCATACAAGCTTCGGATAATCGATAGCCATCCATGTGTCCTCGATATTACCTAAGGTAAAGGTTTTCGGAATCCACATGATTGACGGGTCGGTCATTTCCATCTGGGGTCTTATCGAGCAGGAAATCATATAGAGAATAGGATATACGACTACGAATGCAAGACCGAAGATAATAAGCGCACGGAAAATCGGCCATACCTTTTCGGAAACACGTCTGCCTAAAATATAGCGGTAATGCTTCTTTTCGGCTTCGTTATATCCACGGTAGTGGGTGATTATTTCCCAGCTGCTTACGTGATACTTGCTTAGTCTTTCCTTTTCTTCCTTTTTGAGCCTGCGCTTCGATTTTTTCTTTCCGTTCTCGTCGTAGAGGGAAATAGGAGCGTCACGGTGGACCGTCTCCTCTTCGGGCGCAGCCTCTACCGAGGCGATAACCTCGGCTTCTGCTGCTTCATTTGCTGTATTTGTTTCAACTGTTTCGGTTGTCTCGGGAGCAGCCTCGTCCGATACAACAACATCTTTTTCTAATTCGTTGTTATCCATTGAAGTTCCTCCTTAATTAGTCAACCTGATAGAAAATGAATCTTGATACAATAGCGGAAATAATAGCGAGAACTACTGCTACGATAGCGAAGTATGCCCACGCCATAGCTGCGGAATAACCATAGTCCCAGGTCTTAACGTAATCCATAACCTGCTTCATTACGGGGTTATCCGACTTAATAAAGGCGTCGATAACCGTATAAATGAGGTTTACGAAGATCATAGGAGAAATGGTCGGGAAGGTAATCTTCCAGAAGAATTCCCAGCCTGTTGCACCCTCCATAGACGCCGCTTCCTTTGCGGAGGTAGGAATCTGCTGGAGTGCGGAAATAAAGATAAGAATCTGGATACCCGAATCCCAGATAAGGTTTAGGATTGTTCCCGTAACCTCCTGGAAGGTGTCCGCTAAGGACTGGCTTATGTTGTTAAGTCCCATGAACTGCAGGAACTCCTGCACGAAGTCCGTTTTAAAGAGGGCGCTGAACTGTGACGCGTCGGAGATACCCTTCGATAGCATATCACCGTTAATAACCGATAGTACAGGTCCCGTCGCTATAAGTACCGGCAGGAAGAATACCGCACGGGCTAAGGTTCTGCCCTTGAATTTTCCGTTTAAGAGGAGAGCTACGAAGAGGGAGAATACGAGTACGAGAGGTACTGTATATGCCGTTTCAACCAGAGAGTCAACGAGATTCTTAGGATAATCGGAGTTGACTGTGAACGCCCACTTATAGTTTCCGAAGTCGTTCCATTCGGTATAGATACCGGGGCCCGTCATTCCGTAGGCCTCCATCTTTGCTACGTCGCTGGCGCTGACCATCTCTGTTTTGGAGAAGGAGTACCAGAGGGACTGACAGAGGGGGATAAGGAACATATAGATTACGCCCACAACCCAGAGTGCCACGAAGCCGTAGCCGTAAAGACCCTTTTTCTTTTCGTAGGAAATACGTGAGGTTTTAATCTCTTTAACCTCCCGTGGCTTTCTTCTTCTTATGTCAACCTCGCCCTCTGCATTAAGAGCGGCGGCGGAGGCAGTCATATGAACAGCAGCCTTTTT
Source organism: Oscillospiraceae bacterium (assembly GCA_016297165.1). GTDB lineage: Bacteria > Bacillota > Clostridia > Oscillospirales > Ruminococcaceae > Ruminiclostridium_E. The sequence goes on from JAEDHF010000001.1 coordinate 10,733, forward strand.
CTTCGGCGCTTCTTCGATTACCTCGGTAGCGGGAGCTTCGGGAGCGTTTTCGACTGCTTCAACGATTTCTTCGGAAGCTTCAGCAGCTTCTTCCTTCTTTTCAAGTTCAAAATCGCTCATTATTCACCAACCCCCAATCCGTAACCGCTAAGGTCAACATTCTTACCGTTTACCTTAACCTCTGCGGTTTCTAAATTTACATAAATAGTAGTTCCGTTATCGAAGCTTGTTTCGATTTCCTTGCTGTTTATACGGTTATAGCCGGTAATCTTGGCTTCCGAAACGGAAGAAATAACGTCGTCGAAAAGCTTATATTCATTAGTCGCATTATCGATCCAGCCCTGATAGTAGCTGTAGTAAAGGGTATCATAATCGCTGTCTGCGAACTTATTAGGCTTCTCGTACATCATTTCGTAATGTATGGGAGTACCTGTTGCGAGGGCAAGGAGCCTTAACTCTCTTGCGTCGGCGCTTCTGTTGATAGCCTTTGTTGTATAGGGAACAAGACCGTGGAGAACCATTTCTGCGAAAGGAATATCATAGTCGAAAATATCATAGTTGGAGGAATAAAGGGGAACATCCTTGATATAATCGCTGTACTTAAGCATATACTGGTTAGCGTTTTCGGAGAGAATTGTAAGTCCGCTGTCCTTGAGCTTCTGATAGCCCTCCTGAAGAATATTGATTGTATCCTCTCTTACGAAGTATTCTCTTCCGTCCTTATTATAGCGGCTGAAATCGCTGTAAAGGGTGTTGGCAGCCTGATTGAGGGAAATTCCCTCTGCTCCTTCTTCTCTGAAGGTGTTGGAAAGCTTGTTGAAGATATCCTCGAAGTAATAGGGAGAGAGAATTGTCCAGGAAGCCTTTACGAGATGAGGTAAGCCGAAGGCGAGCTCGAAGGGAGTCTGGGTAGCGTATGCCTTTGTAATCTGCTTTGACGCATTAAGAGTAAAGGAATAGCCGTTGCCCGACTTCTTGAATTCCATGATATCACAGCTGGGGAAGATTTCGTAGCCCTTTTCCTTTATGTAGCTGTAAAGCTTCTGATAGTCATTCTTGCCGCCTAAAAGACCCGAATACTGGAAGTTGCAGGCTACATCTCCCACAATTCCTGCGGTATTGAAGTCCTCGTAGATAATCTTGATGTCGGTAATACCCTTTTCCTCAACAAGCTTGATGATTTCGAGAGCCTGTTTATAGGTAGTAGCGGCAGTTTCGATTTCAACGGGGAAGCCTAAAACCGACTGGGTCTTGGTTGTACCGCCGAAGAGAGTAAGATAGAAGGGCGCGCTGTCTGCCTTTGTCTTTTTCTCTACGCCGATAGTACCTGTAAGATAATTTCTGTAAACCTCGGCAACGTCTGTATAATCCAGATCGCCGCTTATGGGATAATAGGTTGTGCTTAAGTCTCCCGTCTTGATACCGTTAGCTTCGAAAACGGTAAGGGGCACATCGCTGTTACCCATATAATACTTATCGGTTGATCTTACGCTGTATTCGAACCAGCAGTTATTGAGGTCGGTAACGTTCTGTCCCGTAACGGTAGCATGAATGCTGCTGTATGCGTCGCCGTCGGTAGAGATAATAACGAGACCGTTATCCTCGGCTTCGCCCTTATTTATTCTCGCCATAACGGGCATTGTTACATCCTCGACAACAGGTTCTGCTGCAAGCAAGCCTATCGCAAGGTCTCTTCCGTAAACCTTAGCCTCATAGGTGTTGTTGTCACCGTAGGCAGTACCGTTATTGTAGTTTATTACTGCGCCGGAGCCGTCGGGAACAATCATATAGCCGTCGGTTGTTCTGTCGGTACCGCCGAAGTTTTCGAGAACGTTAACGGAAAGAAGCTGGTAGCCGGGACCCTCGTCTGTTGTTTCGGTACGGGCCTCTACTATTTCATTATAGGGAACGGTAGCGGTAAAGCTTCCGTCGCTGTTGATAACTACCTCGAGAGGAATCGTTATCATATATTTTTCGTATTCGAAGGTAAACTTTACGCCGTTTTCGATAGGGGTAGCCTTCTTCTTTACGTTTTTCTCGTGGGAAATCTTCGAAGGCTCAACAGACTTACTGTCAGTCGGAACTACGTCGATAGAGATAAGGCTGTTTCTCTTGTTTACCTGTGTTTTGTTACTATCGCTTGTGTTAAAGAAGCTTGACCACCAGATATAGCCGTTTTCCTTATTCTTGACTGCGAAGGTGCATTCCTTTTTGTCGGCATAAAGGGCTATTTTACTGTTTTCAGCCATAAGCTCCATACTGCTGAAGGCATCTTCCTCGGTTACGAATACTCCCGATTCCGTTACAACCTCTTCAGCGGCAGCTGTTGTTTCAGCTTCTGCTGCGGTAACCTCAGGCGATTCCGACCATACGGGAACCGCTGCCGACGAAAGGGCAAGTACTGCCGCAAGAGAAGCGCATAACAGCTTTTTCTTAGATTTAAGCATTTTTACACCACCATTTTATAAATTCAAGGTTTAAGTATTCGTTTTACGCTAAATACTGAATCGGTACATAAGCTCGGTATAAACGGAGTAAACGAAAACGAATACCTGCTGGAATAACGTTAGTAAAAGTATTGCGAGGAAGAGGATGATTGCCATAGCGACTACCGTAAAGAACATAGCCAAAAGGGTTTTCGGGAGGGAGTACTGATGAACGGTTTTCATAGCCGAAATCATCAGTATAACCGACCAGCCCATTCCAAGGTAACGGAAGAAGGTGATAAAGCCTCCTTCTGTAATTAAAAGGCAGTTACTTGCGATTATAATTATAATCTCGCTTACGAGATAAGGAATAAGGGCATAGGCGGAAACACAGAAGATATTCTTCATAGTTCCCTCGCCGTCGAAGAGGGTACAAAGGGACCAGTTACCGACTACCCAGGTAAGGAAGAGGATAACCGAGGAGGAGAAATAGGGGATAATATTGAATACCTTAACGTAGGTTCTGTTGAAAAGGAAGCCCGTGAGCTGAGCGCTGCAGACGCTTATGATAAAGAAGGCGGCAACGATAACCCAGGCAACCTTCATATTATAGCCCTTTTTCCATCTTAAATCGTCATAGCCCTCAAAGGGATGAGCTACTACATAAAAAGGCCATTTCCATGCAGGTAAATCCAAATCAAATCTCATTACTTGGTACCTCCTTTTGCCTTTTTCTTTTTACGACCCCTGATGAAGCTGATTGTTGCAATAATAAGTACCAGTCCGAGAACAATAAGCATCATCCAGTTGAAGTTTGCTCTGATAAACTCGATTCTGAAGCTCTTGAAGGCTCTGTTATAGCCGCCTCTCGAGTTGCGGTAGAAGTAGTCGAGGGCAGTCTTATAATCACCCTGGTTAAGATAAGCGTTACCGAGACCGATATAGGCGAGCCAGTAGTTTGCGTCACGGCGGAGTACCTCTTCCCAGGGACCCTTTGCCTCGTCGTAAAGACCCTCGTTAAAGAGGTAGATAGCCTCCTGAACGATTGCGCCGAATTCCGTCTGTCTGAAAGCGGTAATGCTGTTCTTACGGGAATCTACAACATAAACCTTACCTTCGAAGGTTTCGATTGCGGAAACGGAGGTGAAGGTACCCTTCTGGGTGCCCTTCGTACCGAAGATAAAGAGAAGGTCACATTCGTTTGTGTACTGGAAAACTCTGCCTGTTGCGAAGTCGAGAAGGTAGATATTTCCCTGCTCGTCGATATCTACGTCGGTAATCGCCGAAGCGTAGGTTTTACCCTTATAGTATCTTGCGGAGGCATCGCCGTAGGTGTACTGGTCATAGCCTAAGTTGGTGAAAATATTGGTACCTGCCGGGTTAAGCTTTTTAAGTACGTCGGTATCTGCGGACTTATTTTCCGTTACGGTATAGATAAAGCCTTCATTATCTATATCCATATTTGCGATTTCAATAGCAACCGAACGGCGCATAGCGATAATCTGTTCTCTTGTATAAATAAGCTTCCAGAACTGCTGTGCGATAACCTCTGCCGTAGCCTCAACTCGGTTTGCACCGTAGTAGCCGTTAAAGGAGCCGTCTGCGGAGAACTGAACCGCACCCTGTGTAATAGAGGGGACGATAACGTAAACGTTGAAGGCGTTATCTACGATTACCTTTTCGGGGTTAAAGGTTGTCTTTGCGTCATATACGTCGCTGGAGGGACGGATATACTCCATAACAATCTGGAGCTCCTCGTCGAAGGCTACGACTCTGTTGTTGTCGTAGTCGGCAACATATATAAAGGTATTACCGTCGTTATCGGTTCTAACGTAGATACCCTGGGGGGAATTAAAGGTTGTTTTCTTAATCTGGCTCTTCTCCTCGGGGAAAATCTCGCCGTAGGTAAGAGTATCTATTACTTTTCCGTTTTTAAAATTCTTATCGGTTAAGATAATTCTGTTATTCTTGCTATCGGCGATATAGAAGTTACCGGTTTCCTGGTGAACGAAGATATCGCTGGGCTCGGATAAAGCGCCTACGCCTATATCCTCACCAGTATATACCTCATCAACGACGAAACCGTTCTGTGAGGGAATCGGGTCGCCCCACCAGTCATAGTTATAGCCTATGAAGGGCTCGTCGGCAGAAGCCGTAACAGCAAGGGCAGAAACCGCTATTGCAGCCGTGGCTAATACAGCCGTAAGCTTTTTCATAAACGTCATTAAAATCATTCCTTTCTTCATAAATTTAATCCTTAAGACCGCTCTGTGCCATAGTTTCTACAACCGAACTCTGGCAGAGGACGAATATCAGCATCGGCGGAATCATCAGAATTACCGTAGCTGCTGCGGCAACGCCTGCACGGGCGATACCGGAAGCGCTTATCTGCTGCAATACTGTAGGAATAGGTTTCAATGCTTCGTTATAGATAAAGGAATAACCGTTAATCTGCCAAGCGCCGTTAAAGGCGAAAATCATAAGCGTCAGCCAGGCAGGCTTAACATTAGGCATTACTATCTGCCAGCAGATTCTTACCTGACCTGCGCCGTCGAGGTAAGCCGCCTCAATAAGGGCGTCGGGAAGCTGACCGATAAACTGTCTCATAAGGAAGAGACCCATTGATGTTGCGATATAGGGGAGTGTGATTGCGAGGTATGTATCGATGATACCGATTGTTGCCATTACGATGTACTGCATTATATAAAGTACGGTACTTGTAAAGAGAAGGGTTACCTCGATAATCTTGTTGAGTGCGTTTCTTCCGGGGAACTTTACCTTAGCTAAGGCATAAGCTGCGGAGGAGGAGAAAATAAGCTGTGCTACCGTTACAACAACAGCTACGAAAACCGAGTTGAAGATATAACGGCTGAAGGGAACCCACATATTCGAAGCCGTATTTATAAGGTCAACGAAGTTCTGGTTTGTGGGCGCCATAGCGTAAAGCTTAGGCGGGAAGAGGAACAGTTCCTCCGGGGGCTTGATGGACTGAACTGCCGAAAGATAAATCGGAAACAGCATAAACAGTCCGAGTAAGGTTAAGAGTATAAATATAGCTATGTCGCCGCCGCGGCTTCCGCCATACTTTTTTCTGGATTTTTTTATCCTCATGACTACCGTCCTTTCGATAATTTAAGATTTTTTGGCGTCCGCCTTAGTCAAGGAACTTTCCGAGCACCTTTTTGATTGCCCAGTTAGCTATAAGCATTACAGCGAACAGAATAAAGCATATTGCCGAAGAATAGCCCATTTCGTATCTTATTGAGCCGTAGTCGAAAGCGTGAGTCATAATTGTATGACCTGCGTAGTCGGTAGTAGGGAATGCGGTAAGCATACGTCCGATATCGCCTGCCGTAAAGGAGGAGGTAATCTGCATAACCGCTGCGAACATAAGCTGGGGTCCCATAGCGGGGATTGTAACGTAGATAAGCTCCTGGCCTCTGTTCTTGATGCCCTCGATAGCGCCTGCCTCGTAGCGGTCACGGGGAATACCCTGAAGACCTGCACGGATTGCAAGGAAGCCTGCGCCGAGAGCCATCCAGAGCTGTACTACTATAAGTACGCCCATGATGTAGTTTGCGTCGGTGAGCCACTGGATTGCTCCGTTTGTGATACCGAGGTCGATAAGGTAAGCGTTTGCAATACCGTAGGTATCACCGGAGAAGATTAACTGCCAGGTGGTATAGATGTTACCTGCAAGGGTAGGAGCGTAGAAAACGAAGGTAAATATGGTCTTAAGGGGTCCGGGAAGCTCGTTAATGAGCCACGCTAAGATAAAGCAGAGGAAGTAGCTTAAGGGACCCGTAACTACTGCGAAAACGAGAGTATTTTCGATAGCCTTAAGGAAAACCTCGTCCTCGAGGAAGAGGGAGTAGAAGTTGCTTAGTCCCACCCACCTCGGGAATTCCGCCATATTGAAGTTCGTAAAGCCCATAGGAAGGGAGATACAAACCGGTACAATCATAAAGATAAAGAATAAAACGAAATAAGGAGCGATAAGTCCGTAAACGCCTTTATTCTTTTTCATTTCTCTCAAGGTATATCGGAATTTATTATCTTCGATATACAATGACTTTTCTTTGTTAGCCAAAACTGATTCCTCCTATATTATTTCTTAAAGAGATTTAAGTCTTCGTTCTTTCTTGTGATTTCGGAGTTGATATCTCTGTTATAGGAAGAAAGAGCGTATCTCGGGTTCCAGGTGTCGTTTACAACAGCTCTGAAGGCGTTCTTTACGTGACGGGTTGTTGCGTAGGAGGCGGGGATAATAGGAATTTCTCTCGTCTCGGACATCTGTGCGGAAATCTTTTCGTATTCGGCATTGGACCAGGGGAGCTGAGCAAGAGCGTTCTTGTTAGCGGTATCGAATCTACCCATCTGACCCATCTGACCTTCGATTGTACGTCCGTAGCGGACCATAACCTCGTCGGAGGTGAACCACTTGATGAATTCCCAGGCTGCGTTTACATCCGAGCACTTCTTGAAGATTACTGCGCCTGCGGAGCTGGAGTTTGCAGCGTGTGTAATTTCGCCTGTTCTGTTACCGTTTTCGTCGAGAACGTAGGAGCCGGGAACCTGTGTGAAGTCCCAGAGACCCTTAATTTCGGGAGCGGAAACCGTAAGCTGGTTATAGAAGGTATAGTTGTTGATTATAATAGGCATTTCGCCTGTTCTGAAACGAGTGAAGGGGTCGTAGGTCTGTTCGAAGTCATAGATTGTGTAGAAATCTGTCCACATCTTAAAGGCGTCAACAACCTCCTTCTTATCGTAGGTTGTCATTGTGAGGTCGCTGTTGTACATATTGTTGCCGGTCTGAAGTACAAGCATTGAGTAGGTGTCGCCCGATTCGAAGATTGAGCTTGAAAGGTTTGAGGTAGGCTGTACAAGACCTACGGTAAGATATGAACGCTGGAGAACGGGGATAACGTCGATAAGCTCATCCCAGGTTTCGGGAACCTTATCGATTCCGAGCTCCTCGAGAATATCCGTTCTGTAGAACATCATAGGGAAGAGCTGTGAAACAGGGAGACCGTAAACGCCGCCGTTATAGGAATAAAGGGTAGGAAGCGTTTCTGTGTATCTGCCCTTTACTACGTCCTCGTAGTCATTGAATTTCGAAACATCAACGAGGAGGTCTCTTGCCGCGCACTGTATCGGGAAGTCGCCGCCGAGGAACAGTGAAATGTCGGGACCCTTTCCTGCAAGAGTAGCTTCAAGGATAGCGCCCTGTACAAGGTTGATGCTTGCCTTTACGCCGCCGCTCTTAAGGTTAAAGTCGTTATCTACCATATCCTTTACAACGGTAGCCTGGTCACGGCCGAGGCATACCCATACGTTAAGGGACTTTTCGGTAGTGTCGGAAAGCATTGTATAATCCTCGAAGAAAGAGCCTACGAAGGCCTGGAAGCCGAAGGCGAAGTCCTCGAAGAAGTTGCCGTTAGCTCTTCCTGCATCTTCGTGAACGGTCATAACCTCGATATAGTCCAGCTCAAGAGGCTGGTCACGGTAGTCTCTCATCCATGCGGAAACTGCGGAGATGTAGTCCTTTAATGTGCTTACCATTGAAGGAATCTTATCTCTTTCCTCACAGCATCTGTTGAGGATTACTGCAAGAGACTGGAGCGAGGAGGCTTCGGAGCCCTGTCCGAGCTTTTCGATATTTGCCTTTTCCTCGTAGAGGGTCTTTATTGCGTCCTCGAAGGTGGGGATAAGCTCGGGAATCTGGATATCAACGAGATAGTCGTTGTATTCGTCGGGGTCGGGACCCGTAATCATAAGTATTCTTCTGTAGTAGTAGTTAAGGGTATAAACGAGGTCGTCGAGACGTCTCATTACCTCGCCTATTTCGCCGGGAACCGCTTCCATTGTGATGGTATGTGTTCCTGCAGTAAGATAGAGATAAACGTCGTTTCCTGCGTTGTCGGTAACGGTCTGTGCATACCAGTTGGGGTCATACTTAAAGGAAACTATATCGAATTCCTTATTCGGAACCTCTCCGTCGATGTAAATACGTCTGTTGGAATAGAAGCCTCTCATGGCCTTCTGTCTTGCCTTAAAGGAGAAGGTATAGTAGCCGTCCTGCGGTACTGTGAATTCCCATGTTATAGCCTGTGTAGCCTTTTTCCAGGTATCAAGACCTATGGTATTATATCTCTGCTTTGTGGGGTGGTTGGGGCTTACGAGGCTTCCCGTTCTGTCGTAGGTAGCGTAGAGAGTAGAGGAGTTCTTGAACTTGGGGGATTCTGCCTGAATAAGAATTGTATTCGAGCCGATATCGTTCTTATGGTTATCGTCATTAGGCAGTGCCGGAGTAGCCTGAAGCTCGTTCTCGGAGGGAGCGTTATAATCGGGGAGCTCCTCATAGTTCTTAAAGGTAAGGCTCTTAAGAGCGATATTTGTTCTTATGCCCTCGATAGTAAGAGTATGGCTTCCCTTTTCGAGATAGAATATGTAGGGGTCGTTAAAAAGACCTTCCTTATCCTTTAAGGGATATGTTACCCACATATCAAGCTCAACCTGTGTGGGCTTAAGCTCGTTATCCTTACTGTCCTTCTTTATTTCGGAAGCGTCCTTCCAGTATCTGTCGAGGCTTATATCGTTGCAGGCGGTAAAGGGATATTCCCCGTCTAAACGAAGTCCGATATCAACAGTAGTGCTTGCACCCGAAATAGTATAATAGAGAAGCTCGAGATTGTATAAACCCGCTTCCTCTACCTCGAAGTCGTAGGTTACATTACCTCTGTTGTTTGTCCAGACGAAGCAATCCGTCTTTCCCTCATAATCGGTAATTTCATATACGGGCTCGATACCCTCTATGCCCTTACTTGTTACGCCGTCCTTAGCCTCAATTACAATTTCCTTACGGGGATGATTCTTAGAACCGTGCTTTTCGAAGTAAGCGCTGTAGGTTGCGTCTCGATTACCGGTATTCATGATATTGGTAATAGTCGAAACCTCTTCCTCGATTTTTTCGTCCTTCTCCGCCTCTTCTGCGTAAACCGCAATCGGCTGCGCTGTGAGGACTATGGCTGTCGTAAGAATTAAAGCTAACGTTTTTTTCCTGCTGCTGCCCAAAATAAGCTCCACCTTTCCTTAATAAAGCGTTATTGTTAAAAGGCAATTACTGCCTGTAAATAGAAATTTTATCCTCCTCGAGTTCCACTCTTACCCTGTCGCCGCCCTTAATACCGAGCTTTTCGAGGTAATCCTTGGGAATCTGGAGTCTGCCTGCCCTGTCGAGAAGGATAAGCTCCTCGTGGCTTCCCTCCTGAACCGCCGAAATTTCGGCTTTTCGGAGCTCGCCGAGCTCTTCGAAGGACAGGTCCGATAAATCCGCTTTTCTGCGGATAAATTCGCTTGATGTTTTTCCGTCTCTGATTGAGACTACCCTGTCTATTGATTTCGACAGGTTTGTATCGTGTGTTACTATTATAATAGTAACGCCCGTTTCTCTGTTAAGCCGCTTAAAGACCTCTAAAACGTTGTTTGCGGTTTTTGTGTCAACTGCGCCGGTGGGCTCGTCTGCCAAAAGAAGCTTCGGATTGTTACAGAGGGCTATTGCGATAGCGACTCTCTGCTGCTCGCCGCCGGACATCTGCCCCGGGAGGGAATTTTTCCTTTCGGAAAGCCCTACCATGTCGAGAAGCTCCTCTGCCCTTTTCCGTCGGTTATTGTAGCCGCTTAGCATCATGGGCATTTCCACGTTTTCGAGGGCGGTAAGATAGGGTATAAGGTTCCGTGCGTTATTCTGCCACACGAAGCCTACCGTTTTTCGCTTATACTCGATAAAATCCTTATCGGTAAACTTAAGCATATCCTTTCCGTCAACGAAAAGGCTGCCTGCCGAGGGTCGGTCGAGACCGCCGAGCATATTCAGAAGAGTAGATTTTCCCGAGCCCGAGGCTCCTACGATTCCCATAAGCTCTCCGCGCTCAACGGTAAGGTCAAGCCCCTGAAGAGCCATAACCTCAACGTCCTTCGACTTATAGATTTTTACTAAATTTTCGCATCTCACCATTACGTTTTCGGGAGGTGCAAGAAGTATTTTCTTAGGCATTACACTCTCCTGTTATGATGATATGCTGTTTCTTTTTACGTCGGTTATTTCCCCGTCCTCTAAGGTATATACAAGATCCGCAAGCTCCATCATAGCCTCATCGTGGGTCGTCATCACGACGGTTATACCGTCGTCTCTTACGAGCTCCCTGAAAAGCCTTACTACTGCGGTACCGGTAGCGGTATCAAGAGCCGCCGTAGGCTCGTCGGCGAAGATTACCGAGGGCTTATGCGCAACAGCTCTGGCTATTGCTACTCTCTGCTGCTCGCCGCCGGACAATTCTCCGGGTCTATGGTGCATTCTCTTGGCAAGTCCTACTCTTGCGAGACATTCCTTAGCCCGCTCCGACCTTTTCGAAATCGGGTATCCCGAAAGCCTTAAGGAAAATTCAACATTTTCGAAGGCTGTCATTGTGGAAATAAGGGCTACCGACTGAAAAACAAAGGAAAAATCCTTTCTGCGGAGCTTATCCCGCTGTGAATCGGAAAGCCCGTCTATTGACTTTTCGTTAAAGTAAACGTTTCCGCTGCTTTGCCTGTCGAGCGCTCCGAGAATATTTATGAGGGTGGTCTTACCCGAACCGGAGCGTCCTCTTAAGCATACCAGCTCTCCCTCGTTGACTTCAAGATTAACGTCCTTTAAGGCATATACGGTACTTCCGTCGCCAATCTTAAACTCACGGGTGATATGCTCTGCCTTTAAAATATTTTTCATAAATCTTCCCGTTGCTTTTCCTGTGCATTTCACTTTAAGGGATTACCATTGAAATATGGGCAGTAACCACGTTTATTCACAGAATTATACAAAAGAGCGCAGTTTTCCCTATACTATTTCCAACATATTATATCAAAAAAAGGGCTTCTTGTCAATATAAATAAAAGACATTATAGTCCCGGGAGCTATTATGGTTAAATAGCCAAATCACCGGGACTTATTCATTATATATGAGTTTTTGCTAAATAAATATGCATATATTGTTGTTTATATTATATTATTATACAATATATAGTTTAGCTAATAAAGTCATAATGTAATCGTTTTACATCGGTTAAGTAAAATTGTATAAATTAAGGCTTATATTTTCTATATATTGCATAACAGCTATTTTAACTTTTACCATTAAATTGCCTTAGTTTTCGATAAACTCCCTTATTTTATGAAGCTCAGAAAGGGTATTCTTAAACCCCTCCTTATAAAAGGGCACAAGTATTTCGGGGCGGCGCTCCGTCCTTTTAATACCGTGGGTATCGGAAGGAGCGATTATATAAGCCTTTCCCTGTTTCTCAAGCTCATATAACTCCGAAAGCTGTCTGTTATACATTTCATGCCTTACCGAAAGCTTTTTCGCTATCATGGGATATTTCGGGTAAAGGAGCTTAACAAGCCCCGTTATCTTCTCGGGCTTTTTAACGAAGCCCCGTGGTCTTGTGAGCATTACTATTACCTTATCGCATTTTCCCTCTTCCATAGCGTACTTAAAAGGGATAGAATCGGTAATGCCGCCGTCCATATAAAGCTCGCCGTTAATTTCTACGGGACTGAAAAGAATGGGGAGGGCACAGGAGCCTACTAAAACCTTCCATTTTCTGTCCTTCCCCGAAACACGCATATATTCCGTCTCACCCGTTCTGATATTTGTAAGGGCGCCGAAAGCGTTTTCGCCGTTTTTTATATACTCATCAAAATCGAAGGGCACAAGAGTATCGGGAATATCCCCGAAAACGAAATCTATATTATAATAGGAACGGTTTTTCCTGTTAAGAAGATGCTTCGCCCCCATATATCTCTTATCGGCCATATACTTTTCCGCAATTTCAAGGTTTCTTCCCTTCTGCCTTGAAATATAGGAAACTCCGTAGGAAATTCCTGCCGAGGTACCCGCTACATAGTCGAGAAGAATACCGCCGTCCAAAAGGGCGTCAAGAACGCCGCAGCTGTATATGGTACGGCTTGCGCCGCCCTCAAGAACAATTCCTGTTTTCATAGTTTACCTCTTTTAAAAATCGGGGGTCATATCGAGTGTATCGCAACCCTTTTGCTGTGTAAAGCCCTCAAGCCCCAGCTCGGCGCACCTCTCCACTACCTTATCATATTCAAAAGTAGTAAGCTTTCTGTTTATTTCGGGGAAGTTAACCGCCCCGTAACAAGGTGTGTATTGCCGCATTACGCTTACAAGTGGCGTATTTTCGGGAAAGGTATCCTTAACCCATTCCATAAGCCTTATACTATCCTTATAGCCCTTAGGGAGAACGAGATGACGGATAATAACGCCCTTTTCCATAATTCCGTTATTTATAATGACCTTCGGCTGCTGCTTTACCATTTCCATAATAGCAAGAGAAGCTTTTTCGAAATAATCTACTGCCCCGGAATATTTTTCCGAAAGCTCGCTGCTATGATATTTTAAATCGGGCAGGTAGATATCAACGAGCCCCTTAAGCCTTTTAAGGGATTCGACGCTTTCGTATCCGCCGCAGTTATACACAACGGGGATAGTAAGCCTATCCTTTATTTCCTCGAGAACCGACGCGATAATATCCGAATAATGGGTAGCGGTAACGAAATTTATATTATGTACGCCCTTATCCTGTAAGGAAAAAATAATATCTTTAAGCTTTTCCCCGGAAATATATTCTCCCTTTAAGTCGTGGCTTATAGGGTAATTCTGGCAGAATACACAGCGAAGATTACAGCCCGAAAGGAAAATTGCTCCGCTTCCCCTTGTTCCCGTTATAACGGGCTCTTCCCCGTAATGTACCATATATTTCGCTAATTTAAGCTTACTGCCCGTTTTACAGTAGCCCACAGTTTTAGTTCTGTCAACTCCGCATTTTCTCGGACAAAGCTCACAACAGGTCGTCACCCTTTTCAAACTCCTTTAAAAAATTATCTGCCGCCTCGAAATAGTATAGGATTTCCTCTCTGTAGGTCTTGCTGTTTCTGTACTTTTTAACGTCAAGCTCCGAAAGCCGGTAACAGAATACTGCCACCGAGGAAAAACCCTTTAAGGCGATAAGCCTGTTGGTATATTTCCAGTAGCTGTCGATAAGGCGGCTCTTCATATACTTTTTTATCTCCCCGTTAAGGGAAAAAAGGCTCTCACAGGTTGACGCCAGGGAGGCTACGGCGTAATAGATACTGTAATTATTCATAATCTCCGAGAGGTTAAGAATATCCGCCTTAGGGATTTTCGCCTCCGTAAGCCCTATTATCATACTTACGAACATATTCGCAATTTCAACGCCGTTTCCGTTATTTATTATGCCGATAAGGTCGCTGGCGGCTTTTGAAATAAGCTCGTCCTTTTCTCTCGAATTGGGCAGGAACACAGTATCCGAGCCGTAAAGGTCCTCTAAGGTAAGTCCCATATAGGAAATAGCGTAAAGTGCAGTAAAATTCAGTCTCAGCCTTGTTTGTGACAAATCCGCAAAGGTATAGACCTTTCTTTTTACGAGCATTCTGTTTATCTCGTCTATGGTCGCAGGACGGTTATTAAGTCTTAATCTGCTGCTGAAGCGGCGGAAATTATATTTATCGATAAGCTCCTTATTATCGAGAGCCTTTTTCATTGAAAGCTTAAGAGCCGCAATTCTTACGGTTTCACATATATTTTCCGCCTCGTCGTTAAGACCCTTATCCTTTATATAGTTTTTCTCTGATTTTCTGTTAATCCTTGCGTTTAATTTACTGTAGTCATATCCCGAATCAATAATACTAAGGCTAAGGAAAACCGGCTCTCCAACGATTATTTCCCCGTTATAGCCCTCTATTTTTAAAAGCTTTACTGTTTCGCCCTTATAAAGCCGTCTTATTATATGTGCAAGTCCTAAAAGCTCTCTTTCTCTCTCGCTGTAACGGTAGAGGTATTTTTTCATACAGTCGCACAGGGGCTTTTCTCCGAAAAAGATAAGGTCGTAGATATCGAAGCCTGCCTTTTCGGCTAAAGCCCCGGTTTCCTTTCCGAAAATAAAGGGCTTCGTCTTATAGAGCCATTCACAGCACTTTTTATCGAAGAGTATATTTTTTGGTGAGAAAAAAAGGGATATAATGGGCTTTGGTATTTCTGTAAGCGTTATTTTCATTTTTTCTTTTATCCCTTCTTTGATTCTTTCTTGTCGATACAAGAAAGAATACCTCATTCTTTTAGCAAACCGCTATAAATCTCGCTTTTAGAAAACTTCGTTTTCTTAGCGATTTCTTTGGCTGCGTCGGAAGCCTTTACTCCGTCGGAGATAAGCTTTTGCGCCATGGCTACTGCCATATCGAGAGTAATTTCATCAGAAGCTTCCTCTTCGGCGGCACCCTCAATAACCAGCACATACTCGCCCTTAGGCGGCTTATTCTCATAGTAGGCTATCATATCGGAGATTTTTCCTCTTAAAACCTCCTCGTGAATTTTCGTAAGCTCACGGCAAAGGGCAATTTTCCTGTCACCGAAGGCGTCAAGCATATCCTTTAAGGTATAGATAAGCTTATGGGGCGCTTCGTAGAAAATAAGGGTACGCTTAAAGCTCTTTACCTCTTCGAGATGAGCCCGACGCTGTTTATTTGTAACGCTTAAAAAGCCCTCGAAGGAAAAACGTGCAGTAGGCAGTCCCGAAATTGCAAGCGCCGACATAGCGGCGGTCGGCGAAGGCACAACGTTTATTTCAATGCCACGTTCTGCACATAAACGTACCAGATCCTCGCCGGGGTCGGAAATACAGGGCATACCTGCGTCGGTAACAATAGCGCAGCTTTCCCCGTTTTCAATTCTTCCTAAAATATACTCGCCCTTTTCCCTTATGTTGTGCTCATAATAGCTCACAAGAGGCTTCTGTATCCCGAAATGGGTCAACAGCTTAAGGGTTACTCTCGTATCCTCCGCCGCTATAAAGTCAACATTCTTAAGTGTATCTATTGCTCTTGGACTAAAATCCGAGAGGTTTCCTATGGGAGTACCTACTACATAAAGTTTACTCATAAAACTTCCTTTTTGTTTTTTTATTATTCTTTCTTGTCGATACAAGAAAGAACATCAGAAACCACTACAATTTTACCACATCTGTTCATATTTTTCAACCCATATATTGTTTCAACATAATATCAGTACTCAAAAAAACCCATAAACAAGCCCTTTTTTAACAGTTTCCACATACTTTTCAACTGTTCATAGGGTAATTTACCCCGAAAAAACCTCTTTTTCAACACTTTCAACAGAAAAACCTGTTGAAATCTTGAATATTACAGCTTGTTATATTTATAACATAAATTTTCTATTACAATACGTATATTTAATCTTATAATTTAATTTTTGTAGAGTCTGTAAATCCTATTGTTTATGGGCTTTTTAAGGTGTTAGAAAATTGAGTGTATATCCGAACGGTATATGTATAAATTAACAATAGATTTTTTCCTTGGAAAAATATGGTTTTGGTTGAAAGATTTATCTGCTTTAGTATGAGAAACACCCTTTATAATGCAATATATTAACAGTTTCAACGAACTTTTCAACAATTATCCCCTGCGACAGGTTTAAAATCTCCGACTTTTCAACATTTTCAACAATATAAATTATTTTCAGTCTGATTAAGTTACAGTTAGGTGACAATAATACAAGCAGTAATATAAACAGAAAGGAAAATACCGAAATAAATATGCGTGGAGTAAATAAGCTAGTACTTGAAATAAAATCCGACGGAGAATATTTTGAAAAGGCGCTCCTTTTCTTAAAGCCGGATAAGAAGGACCTGCCCCAGAAGGAAATAACCGACGGCGCAGAACGCCTCCTTCAGAAAATAAATGCAAAAAATACCCCGAAGAACCATAGCCTTGTTCCTGCCCTTATCGGGTTAATAACCGGCTCAGCCCTTTCCTGGGGTATTGTTTTTCTTATCGGAATTATACCGTAGCTTAAGGGTATCAACGCTTACGTTGCTTATATATACCATATCCGTGCATACTATTATACTTTTAGGCATATCAAGGGAAACGTAGTATATTTTACCGCTTTTCTGGCATTTCGAAAGATACTCGTTCATATATTTCTGAACCGTAACCTTTTCTATGTCAAAAATTCCTACTATGTCCTTTTTATGAACAGTAACATCGCTGCCTAAATGTATATACATATTTACACCTTAATCTCCGAAAAGCTTCCCTTTTCAACTCTCCAGACCTTCCCCGAAGCCAGTTCCTTTATATCAGAAATATTACAGGAAGTAATAAAAGTCTGAAAATTATCTATATGATTAGTTATAAAGGCTCTTCTGTCCCGATCCAGCTCGCTTAATACATCGTCAAGAATAATAATCGGAACATCTCCGCTCTTTTCGTATATCATTCTTGCCTCCGCTAACTTAAGAGAAACGGCAATACTTCTTATCTGACCCTGTGACGCAAAATCCTTTGAGGGTATATTATCTATAAAGAATGAGATATCGTCCCTGTGAGCTCCTACTACCGTATATTTCATTTTAAGCTCTTTTTCGAAGGTTTCCCGGAGCTTATTCCGATAGGTTTCATACATAAGCTCCCAGTCCTCGGCAGTATATGATATATCCTCCATAACCGAGCTTTCGTATCGCATAGTAAGCTTTTCGTCGGATTTATTTATCCTGCCGTAAAAATCGGCTGCATAAGCGGAAAGAGTACTGAAATATTTAAGCCGCCCGCACATTACGTTAACCCCAAGCTTAGCAAGGGTATCGTTCCAGCTTTCAAGCATATCAGAGGAATAATCCCTGTCATAGCCCGAAAGGTTATAGAGAAGATTATTTTTCTGTCGTAATGCCTTATTGTATTCATAAATCTTTGAATTATGAACACGGTTTATCATATTTGAGACAAAATCAATATAATCCCGTCTTTTTTCGGGATTTCCCTTAACAATATATAAATCCTCGGGTATAAAAATTACATATCTTAACGCTCCGTATAATTCTTCTGCACTTTTCATTTCAAGTCCGTTAAAGGTTAACTTGAAATTACTGCCCTTCTGGGTATAAATAATAAGGTTATCCTTATCGGGCAGGCTATCGAAGCTGAAAGTAAGCTCAAGACTTATTTCTTCGTTATTGCTGTTAAAGGGAATAAGCTCGGCTGCCTTAGGGTTACGGAAGCTTTTTCCGAAGCATAGAGAAACAGCCTCGCAGATATTGGTTTTTCCCTGGGCATTACTGCCCGTAAAGATATTTATTCTTTTATCGAAGGAAAATTCTGCGTAGGCTATATTTCTGAAATTCTTTACCGTAAGGGATTTTATTATCATTCTTCAATCAAACAGATATATTCCTCTGTTTCCTCTTCAAAATTAACGGTTACCCTATCCTTATTATAGAGCTTTTTTCCCCTCATCATACAAACCTCGCCGTTAACCTCGACGATTCCGTCGGTAATCATAAGCTTTGCCATGCCGCCGGTTTCGGCAATATTTGCAAATTTAAGAAACTGTTCCAGTTTTATAAAAGGGGGAGCTACTTTTATTTCTGTTGCCATTTTTTATATCCTTATATTTCTCTTAAATTATTAAAGTTTTCGCCAAGCCTTTTTCAAAAGGATTTAAGGCAACACCGCACAAAGACCGCCTAACGGCTTTGTGCACGCCTTACTTGCATCTTTTCCGTCATATTGCACCAAAGCTTCTTGAAATACGTGGTCTCCCCCTGCGGGGGAGGTGTCACGAAGTGACAGAGGGGCTGACCGACAGACCAGTATTCCTGCGTCACTTTGATACAATCTGACGAAAAATCTGACTGCGCAATCCGCACGCAATCTTTGTGCGGTATTGCCTTAAAATTCTTGAATTCTTACTTGTTTCTTACGGGAAGAACTATTCCGACAAAGCTTTCTCCATCAAGAGGCTTAATTCTTATGGGAGAGAGCGGACCTGTAAACTGAAGTTTTACCTCGTCGCATTCGCTGTTTCTGAGGGCGTCTATCATATACTTAGCGTTAAAGGCAATTTCAAGCTTTTCGCCGCCGTACTTTATAGCGAAATTATCGCTCATTTTACCTAAAGAGGTTTTTATCTCAATATCAAGGTTATCATTATCGAAGGTACAGATAACGGGACATTTATATCTTTCGGTATTTAGGAGTAAGGTTCTGTCTAAGGACTGGGCAAACTCCGAGGCCTTAACAATAGCGGTAGATTTTTCCTCAAAATTCATAATTCTGTCGTAATCTATAAAATTACCCTCGAGAAGACGGGAAATTATCATATAATCGTCCTTGGAGAAGCAGATCTGATTTCTGTCGATACAGATAGCTACCTTTTTATCGTTACTTTCATCGGATAACATTCTCATAAGCTCGCCTAAAGTTTTCGACGGAACAACGAAATCTATATCGTTATATTCTACCGGCTCAACCCTTTTAGCCATTCTTACGCCGTCAACGGATACAACGCTTAATACGTTATCCTCAATATGGAATTTGCTGCCCATGTGTACCGGCTTTATATCGGTAGTAGCGATAGCGTGGAAGGTCTGTCTTATCATGCTTTTAAGAATATGCTCGTCGATATAGAAGGTTATATCGTTTCTTAACTCCGGAATATTAGGATACTGGTCGCCGCTTACGCCCACAACGTTAAATACCACAGAGCCGGAACGAAGAGTAATATTTCCGCTCTTATCGGTAGAAATATCTACTGCACCGGCAGGCATTTTCCTTATCATTTCTCCGAAAATCTTGGCGTTTACTACTATTTCACCCTCTTCTTCGGCAGTAGTTGGCGATACCTTACATTTTATTCCCATTTCGAGGTCATAGCCAGTAACGGTAATAACCCCTTCCTTAAGGTTTATAAGTACGCCTTCGAGAGCAGGAATAGGCGAACGGGATGAGCTTGCCTTTGATGCATTAACCAAAGCGTCGGATAAGGTATTTCTGTCCATTGAAAATTTCATAGTAAGGGCTTCTCCTTTTTTAATAAAATAAAGTAGTAAATAAAGAAAATTAAAATTCAGAAAAAACAAAAAACAAAACAAATAAAATATATTTTAGTAATAGTAATAGGGACGGGTAAACTGTTGAAAACTTCCTTTTTTCCCTCTAATATGCAGTTTTTCCATTTAAAAACTAAGTGGATAAAAAATGTAAAGTGTTAAAAGAATTTTCAACAATTTTAACATTAAACTTTTCATTTTCAACTGCTAATAAAAAGTTGAAAATTTCGTGGAAAATTTCAGCACATTAAGAGTTAAGATTTCCTATATTTTTAATAAGGTCATCAACGGTTGCACGGTAGGAGCTGTCCTTTTGCATTACCTTTTTTACCTTATTTGTGGCATATACTACGGTAGAATGATCTCTGCCGCCGAATTCCTTACCGATAGAGGTACAGCTAAGGTTAGTTACCTTACTTATAACGTACATGGCAACCTGTCTTGCGGTAGAAACCTGTGCATTTCTGTTCTGGGAACGGATTTCTTCGGGAGAAACGCTGAAGATATGGCTTACCTCGTTAATTACCTTTTCTACGGTTACCGGAATAGGCTGATGCTCGGTCATAACCTCTCTTATTATGTTCTGTGCCATCATAAGGGTGGGGGTGCTGTCGGTAAGGGTTGTAATAGCGTTCATTTTAACGATAGCGCCCTCAATCTGACGGATATTGTTCTTAAGCTTGTCCGCCATATATTCCATAACATTATTTGGTATCTTAAGATTTAAAAGCTCTGCCTTTCTCTTAATGATAGCCAGTCTTGTTTCAAATTCGGGAGGAGTAATATCCGCTAAAAGACCCCATTCGAAACGGGTAATAAGTCTTGTTTCAATATCGTTAATTTCCTTCGGGGGACGGTCGGAGGTTAAGATTATGTGCTTTCCTGCCCTATGTAATTCCTCGAAGGTATGGAAAAGCTCGTTTTGTGACTCCTTTTTTCCTGCGAAGAACTGAACGTCGTCAACAAGAAACATATCCGCACTTCTGTATTTATGCTTAAAATCCTCGGTAGTATATGTTCTTACGCTGTTAATGAACTCATTTACGAAGGTTTCTGCCGAAACATATACTATATTATATTCGGGGTGTCTCATTGATACCTCATTCTTTACCGCACAAAGAAGATGAGTTTTTCCGAGACCGGGCTGGCTGTAGATATAAAGGGGGTTATAGTTCTCGAGCTGCTTACCCTGAGCGATTGCCTTGCAGGCTGCAGAAGCGAGACGATTACTTTCTCCTACAATAAAGGTATCGAAGGTATGCTTATAGTTACTGTTATTTTCCTTATTCTTCATATCTATGAAACGGGGGTCATAGGTCGGGTCGGGAATAGGGTCAACTATTCTTATAATATCAACGTTTTCGTCGTTAGCCAGTACGTTTTCATAGTTATTTTCTTCCGAAAGATACTCTATTTCAACGTCGAAGCCCAGCACTTCCTTTAAATTTGTTTTAAGAAGCTGGTCAAAATGGGTCTGTACCATATCCTTTACATAATCGTTGGCGATAAACAGAGTAACCTTATTATTATTCAGCTTAACGGGTTTTATCGGGTCAATCCATAAGGAACGTGCGGTATCAGTAATATCAAGCTGTTTTTTCATAAGCTCGAAAATATCGCTGAATGAGTTCATTTAGTTCAATCCTTCCATTTCAATAATAGTGATGATACTTAAATTCATTTTATCACAAAACAGGCTATATTGCAAGTAAAAACAGCATAATTTTTAACAGCTTATTTTGTCTATATCATCCTATATATATTCTACATCATTATGTATGGACATAAAAGGACATAGCAGGACAAAAATTATGTGAAAGGGCTTGATTTTTTTAAGTAAATAGTTTATAATATCATAGAAGCTCTTGAATATGAACACAGACCCTGTGCAAGGTCGTGTTGTGAACCATGTCAGGCGGGGAACCGAGCAGCATTAAGCAAATTTCGTCCTGTGCTCAGCAAGCCTGTGTTCATAATCAAGGGCTTTGTTTTTTCTGATATATTATATATAATAGTATATTTTTGGTTTACAGTTTGTTTATAGATTGCCAATAAAACAAAATGAAAACCTTTTATTTTTCTTAATTAAGAAAGAACAGCAAAAAATAACAAAAAGGAGGTTTTAATATGTATCTTGCTTTATATCGGAAATACAGACCTAAAACCTTTGATGACGTTATTTCCCAGGAACATATTACAACAACCTTAAAAAACCAGCTTAAAAACGGCCAGAATTCTCACGCCTACCTTTTTACCGGCTCAAGAGGAACAGGTAAAACCACCTGTTCGAAAATTCTCGCTAAGGCGGTTAACTGTCTTAATCCCGTTGACGGAAACCCCTGTCTAAAGTGTGAAGCCTGCCGTGCCATTGAGGAGGAAAGCTCCGACGTAACGGAAATTGACGCAGCCTCCAATAACGGCGTTGACTATGTCCGTGACCTTAAGGAGGAAGCGGTTTACGCTCCTATAAGCTGTAAATACCGTGTTTATATAATCGACGAGGTGCACATGCTTTCTACGGCGGCATTCAATGCCCTTTTAAAGCTTATTGAAGAGCCTCCGCCTCACGTTATCTTTATATTTGCAACAACGGAAACCCATAAGGTTCCCGCAACAATTCTGTCACGCTGTCAGCGTTTTGAATTCAGAAGAATTGATATAAACGACAGTAAAAAACGACTTCTCGATATAGCGGAAAAGGAAAATGTTAAGCTTAGCGAGGACGCAGCCTTTCTTATCTCAAAAATAAGCGACGGCGGAATGAGAGACGCCCTTTCCCTTCTTGACCAATGTATTTCCGTAAGTGAAAATATAACCGCCGATGTGGTAAGGGAATGTGCAGGAATATCGGGCAGCGATTATCTTTTTGATATTTCGGAAAAAATTGAAAATCAGGATATTCCCTCTCTTTTAAAGATTCTTGACGAGATTAATTCCCGTTCGAAGAATATAAACCGACTTATTGAGGAGCTTATCGCTCATTATAGAATTTTAATGCTTTTAAAGGCAGGTGCCGATAATTCGGTAATAAGGGTTACCGACGAGGAGCTTAACCGTTATAGGTCAGCCGCCGAAAGCTATACTCTCGGCGAAATTATGAGATGTATCTCTATTTTAAGCGAATTTTTAGGCAGTATGGGTAGGGTTGTAAATCCTCTTTTACACGCTGAAATGTGCTTTATAAGGCTTGCGAGCCCTAAGCTTGATATAAACGAAGAGGGACTTAATACCCGTATTGATCTGATTGAAAAGAAGCTTGAAAAAATTTCCTCGGGTGAAATAAGTATTGCAGTAAATGCTCCTGCCGCCGAGGTAAAAAAAGAAGCAGTAACGGAAGAAATAAAAGAAGCCGACCCCTTCCCCGTGGAGGAAATACCTCTTCCCGACTATGCTCCCGTATATAATGAAAACGCTGTTCCCGAGGAAAAGCCTTTTGAGATAAAGCTGCCCTTTGACGGTGAAAATATAAGCGAAATAAGGGCTGAAGCTCCAGTTGAAAGCGGCTCTGCCGAAACCTTAGGAGACGTTATAAAGGCAGTAAAGGAGCAGAAAAAGGAGACTCTCAATAATACTGCAGCCGCAGAAAGCAGCGAGGATTTCAAGACCTTAGAGGAATGGAACGAGATAATCGAAACTATCCCCTTCTCAATCAGAATTCTCATAAGCGATACTACTGCAAAAATATGTGGTAATACTGTTCTTATCGAGGGCGGCAACCTTTCGGTAGGCTACGCTACGGGAGATTTCCGAAGAGAGGTCGAGGACGCAATTTCTAAGGCTTTAGGCAGAAAAATTGTTGTACAGGGAAAAAAAAACGTAAGACAGGCTATTGACCCAGACGAAAAGGTTAATGACTTTCTCGATTTCGCAAGAAGTCAGGGAGTTAACATAAAAGAAAACTGAAAGGAATTATAATTATGAAAGCAAGATTACCTCAGGGATACCAGAATAAGGGTATGGGAAATATGAACAATATGGTTCGCCAGGCTCAGAAGATGCAGGAGGATATCCAGGCTGTTCAGGAAAAGCTCGAACAGACAGAATTCACCGAGACAGCAGGCGGCGGAATGGTAGAGCTTACCATGACGGGCGGACGTGTACTGAAGTCCATTAAAATCAATCCCGAAATCGTGGATAAGGACGATATCGAAAGCTTACAGGACGTTATCGTTGCAGGCGTAAACGCAATCATCACAAAGATTGACGACGAAAGCGCAAAGGAAATGGAAAAGGTAACAGGCGGCGTAAGCTTACCCGGTCTTTTCTGATAAGCTATGTCGGAATATAACTCTTTACCTCTCGTTACCGCCGCTGAACAGTTCGCTAAGCTTCCCGGTATCGGTATGAAAACTGCCCAGCGCCTTGCGTATTTTATGCTGAATCAGCCTGCCGAGGACGTGGAAGAATTCTGCCAGGGGATACTTTCTGCCCGTAAAAGCGTTCATTGTTGCTCGGTCTGCCAGAATTTTACCGACGGTGAAATCTGCTCAATCTGTAACGACGACAGGCGTGACAAGAAGGTTATCTGTGTGGTTGAGGCGCCGAAGGACGTTTCCGCTCTCGAAAGAGCCGGCGGCTTTAACGGCATTTATCACGTTCTCCACGGTCTTCTCTCCCCTATGGATAATATCGGACCTAACGATATCCGTATTGCGGAGCTTATGAGACGGCTTTCGGGAGATATAGACGAGGTTATTATGGCGACAAATCCCACGGTTGAGGGGGAAGCTACCGCTTCCTACATAAGCCGTATGATAAAGCCTATGAATATTAAGGTGACTCGTCTTGCCTACGGTCTTCCGGCAGGCTCCGCCCTTGAATACGCAGATGATGTAACTTTACAAAGGGCACTTGAAAACCGTAATGAATTGTAAATTGTTGCTGCCTTTTGGACTTTTCAGCAAAAATTGAATAATGAATAACGAATAAAGAAGAATGAATAATAGTGGTATCGGCTTGCGCCGATTCTTTTGAAAATGTGATAATAAAGCCATTTTCTGACCCGTGCCCGTAGGGCACACCACAATTATTCACTATTCATTATTAACTGTTCATTAAAAAAACCGCAGGAAATAAATCCTGCGGTTTTTTATGTATATTATTACTTAACAAGCTTTGTAAAGGCTTCGGAATACTTTTCCTGAAGCTTTCCTGCTTCCTCGTTGGTTTTTCCTATGGTTGTGTAGTAAATCTTGATTTTCGGCTCTGTGCCCGAGGGACGAATAACGAGACTTGCGCCGCCTTCGAGATAAAGAGTGATTACGTTGGACTTAGGAAGGTCGATAACGGTCTTACTGCCGCTTAAAAGGTCGGTCTTTTCGGAAGCTTCATAATCGGCTAAGGCGATAACCTTTGTTCCTGCGATTTCTTCGGGATAATCGGTTCTCATGCGGTTCATGATTTCCTGCATCTTAGCCATACCGCTTGCGCCCTCGAAGGCGAAGGTATCAAGCTTATTACAGTAGCAGCCGTATTCCTCATACATCTTCTTTCTTGCTTCAATAAGGGAAACGCCCTGTGCACGGTAGAACGCCGCCATTTCGCAGATAAGCATAGAGGCTACAACTGCGTCCTTATCTCTTACATAAGAGCCGGCAAGATAACCGTAGCTTTCTTCGAAGCCGAAGATATAGCGGTTTTCCTCGCCCTTTTCCTCGAGGAAGCCTATCTGCTCGCCGATAAACTTAAAGCCCGTAAGAACCTCGATAATTTCAACGTTATACTTCTTTGCGATTGCTCTTGTAATATCGGTGGTTACGATTGTTTTTACTGCTATAGGATTCTTGGGCATTGTTCCCATGGCTGTTCTTTCTCTTGCAATATATTCAAGGAGAAGAGCGCCTACCTCGTTACCGGTAAATAAAGCGTAGCCGTCGCCGTCGGGAACGGCAATTCCCACACGGTCACAGTCGGGGTCGGTAGCTAAAAGAAGGTCGGGCTTTTCCTTTGCGCAAAGCTCAAGACCCTTAGTTAAAGCCTCACGGATTTCGGGGTTAGGATAGGGGCAGGTAGCAAAGGTTCCGTCGGGGTTTTCCTGTTCGGGAACTACTACTACGTTATCAATACCGATTTCCTTTAAAATACGGCGAACGGGCTTGTTGCCTGTTCCGTTAAGGGGAGTATATACCACCTTTAAGCCTGCTTTTGCGCAGACCTCGGGATGAAGGGACTGCTTCTTAATCTCAGTCATATAAGCGTCGATAGCCTTATCGTCGATATAGTTAATCATACCGCTCTTTAAGCCCTCGTCGAAGGGAGTGGACTTAATACCGCTGAATACGTCTATCTTATTGATTTCCGCAAGAACAGCGTCAGCGGCAGCGATTGTAAGCTGGCAGCCGTCGGGTCCGTAAACCTTATAGCCGTTATATTTTGCAGGATTATGGGAAGCGGTTACCATTACGCCTGCGTCACATTTATGGTATCTGACTGCCCAGGAAAGCATAGGAGTGGGCATAAGCTCGGTATAGATATAAACCTTGATGCCGTTAGCGGAGAGGACCTCGGCTACGGACTTTGCGAAATAGTCGGACTTAATTCTGCTGTCGTAGGAAACGGCAACTGACGCACCCTCGGGCTTTACTGCCTTTAAATAAGCGGCGAGACCCTGTGTTGCCTTACATACGGTATAGTAGTTCATTCTGTTGGTGCCTGCGCCTATAACGCCTCTTAAACCACCTGTTCCGAATTCGAGCTCACGATAGAAGCGGTCGGAGATTTCCTCCTCCTTACCCTCTACCGAAAGAAGCTCCTTCTTTAAATCGGGGTCGGCTGTGGCATTTTCAAGCCATAATTTATAAAGCTCATTCGTATTCATATAAATCTTCCTTTCAATATGAAATATATTGGGAAATCTTAAGGTAAGTATAGCATATCGATTCAGAAATTGCAATATCCGTTTCCTAAAATTTTCGTTTACCACAAAAAATTACTGCATAAATAAGAAAAAACAGGCAAAAATACTTCCATAAACCTCTGTATTCAAGAAAGGACAGGATAAATTATGAAAAAGGTTGAGTTTAAAAACGGACTTAAGGGAAAGGGCTTTACCGCCGCATTGGTGCTTAGTCTTTGCGCTGTGGGAATTTCCGCCTATGTTGCATACGACGGCGCCATGAACAGACTTCAGACCGAGGCCCCCGATACGGGAGAGGATAACGTCTTTATCTTCTCCGACGAAACCGAGGACGTAAGCGCAGAAAAGCTTAATATCCCCAAGGAAACCACAACTACTGCCGAAGAGGAAGCCGAAAGCGCGGGGCTTGTGTTCGAAAACCCGAAAACTATGCCCGTTAACGGCGAAATAATCAATCCCTACAGCGGCGGAGAGCTTGTAAAGAGCGAAACCCTCGGAGTATGGAAAACCCACGATGGGGTGGATATTGCCGCCGAAACGGGTACCGCCGTCGCTTCTATGATGAAGGGTACCGTTTCCGAGGTTAAGGACGACCCCCTCTGGGGCATTTCGGTTATTATCGACCACGGCGACGGAGTTATCGGTCATTACTGTAACCTCGGAGAGAATCTTAACGTTAAAACGGGTCAGCAGGTTTTAATGGGAGAGGTTATCGGCTCTGTGGGCAGTACTGCGGATATCGAATGTAAACTCGCTCCCCACCTTCATTTCGGTGTAACCCGAAACGGCGCATGGTGCGACCCATTAGCCTTTATCGAGGAATAAACAGTAAGAAAAATCCCGGAGAATACTTTGGCAGTACCAC
The DNA here is from genome assembly GCA_016297165.1 of Oscillospiraceae bacterium. Lineage (GTDB taxonomy): Bacteria > Bacillota > Clostridia > Oscillospirales > Ruminococcaceae > Ruminiclostridium_E. The sequence goes on from JAEDHF010000001.1 coordinate 37,866, forward strand.
AAGAAGTCCTGAGGCGGTTTATGCGTGGGACTGTCCGTTATTTCTCCGGGAAATTTTTTTTATTATTACTTAGCCCTCTCCCTTTTATGAAATATACCGTTTTTCGCCGTTATTATAGGGAAAAAAGGGCTTATTTTTCGGAAAATCCCTTGATTTTCGGGGGATTTTATGATATAATTATGACTATACTATTATATAATATATAGTTTGTCATTATTGTAAGATTACAATATGGTGACCATATAAGAAAAGGAACAGGATATGGACGAAAATACTAAGGTTACCAACCATGAATACGGCGCAGAGGATATACAGATTCTCGAGGGTCTTGAGGCTGTACGAAAAAGACCGGGTATGTATATCGGTTCTACAGGTCCCAGCGGTCTGCACCACCTCGTATATGAAATAGTTGATAATGCTATTGATGAGGCATTGGCAGGCTACTGCACCCGTATCGACGTTAAGATACTCCCAGGAGATGTTATCGAGGTTACGGATAACGGCCGTGGTATCCCTACAGGCATTCACCCTAAGGAGGGCATTTCCGCTGCTACCGTTGTTTATACAATCCTCCACGCAGGAGGTAAGTTCGGCGGCGGCGGTTATAAGGTTTCCGGCGGCTTACACGGCGTAGGCGCTTCGGTAGTAAACGCTCTTTCCGAATACCTCGAGCTGGAGGTGCACGACGGTAAAAATATACATTACCAGCGTTTCGAAAGAGGCCATTACGACGAACAGATGAAAATAATCGGGGAAACCTCTATTACCGGTACAAAGGTACGCTTTAAGCCCGACGGTACAATTTTCCACGATACCGTTTTCAACTACGAGACCCTTCTCGACAGAATGAGGGAGCAGTCCTTCCTTAACGGCGGACTTCTTATTAACCTTTCCGACGAAAGAGACCCCGAAAATATCGTAAGTGAAAAGCTTCGTTATGAGGGCGGTATTATAAGCTATGTAGAATGGCTTCAGGATATGAGAGGTGCAGACAGACTTCACCCCGACGTTATCTATCTTAGCGGCGTTATGGACGATATTACCGTAGAGGTAGCCTTCCAGTACAATACAGACTTCAACAGCGAGGCCTTCCGTTCCTTCGCCAACAATATCCATACCATAGACGGCGGTACTCACGAAACTGCCTTCAAGAGAGCCCTCAATAAGGTAGTAAACGACTTCGTAAAGGCATATCTTGAACAGGAAGCAAGCAAGAAGACCAAGAAAAACGCTAAGAAGAACGACGATAAAAAGGAATTTGTTGCTCTTTCGGGAGAAGCTATCCGAGAGGCTATAAACGCAGTTATTTCCGTTAAGCTTCCCGAATGTGAGTTCGAGGGACAGACAAAGGGTAAGCTCGGTAATCCCGAGGTTGCTCCCGTAGTATATCAGATTGTTACCGAAAAGCTTACATACTACTTTGAGGAACATCCCGAAACCGCCAATATCATAGTCACAAAGGCTATCAATTCCCAGGCGGCAAGAGATGCCGCAAAGAAGGCTATGGAGGCTAAGAGAAAGTCGGTAGCCGATGGTGCAGGACTTCCCGGTAAGCTTGCGGACTGCTACGAAAAGGACGCCGAAAAGACGGAAATATATATCGTAGAGGGTGACTCTGCGGGCGGCTCTGCTAAACAGGGCAGAAACAGCGCCTTTCAGGCTATTCTTCCTCTCTGGGGAAAAATGCTTAACGTAGAAAAGGCGAGAGCGGATAAGGTTTATAATAACGATAAGCTGCTGCCTGTGGTAAAGGCTCTCGGTACGGGTATCGGCGAGGACTTCGATATTACTAAGCTCCGCTACGGAAGAATCGTTATTATGGCGGATGCCGACGTTGACGGCGCACATATCAGAACGTTACTTTTAACCTTCTTCTTCCGCTTTATGAAGCCTCTTATCGAGGAGGGACACGTTTTCCTTGCCCAGCCTCCTCTCTTTAAGGTATTCAGAGGTAAGCAGGTAAGATATGCCTTCTCCGACGAGGAGAGAGACGCTTATATCGCCGAGCTTTCGGGAGATAATAACGCTAAGGTAGAAGTACAGCGCTATAAAGGTCTTGGTGAAATGGACCCCGACCAGCTCTGGGAAACCACAATGGACCCGGAAAGACGTACTATGCTTAAGGTAAGTATGGAGGACGCAGCAAAGGCGGATATGATATTCTCTATTCTTATGGGCGATAAGGTTGAGCCTCGTAGAGAGTTTATCGAAACCAATGCGAAGTACGTTGAAAATCTCGATATATAAGGATATTTCTGAAATAATATGAATTCTGAAGAAAATAACGAAAAACAGATTGAGAAGCTCGAAAGAATGGAAAAAATCTATGCAGACGAGGAGCGTCACCAATCGGTTATAGAAAAAATCGAAACCGAGGACAGCGATTTCTGCGCCCCCTTAAGAAAGGTCTTTAAATGGGTTCTTCTTATCGTGTGGCTTGCCTGTGTGGCAGTTCTTATTACCGGCGGAGATTTTACCCTTCCCGCCTCGGGTATTCTCTTTTCGGGAGGAATTTATGCAGGACTTTATATCCCGAAATTCTTCCGACAGAACAAAAAAGGAGACGTTGTTGTTGCGATAATAGTAGCTTTAGCTACTATCGGTCTTTCGGTTATCCTTATAACGGGCAACAGCGTCTGGTGAAAGGAAAATAAATGGACGAGCTCTTTAATATAAGGTTCGATATGGATAACGGCGAGATAGAAAAGGCTTACGTTAAATTCCAGAATAGGTTTACTCTTAAAAGAAAGCTTATTTATACAGTAGTCTATATTATCGTAATAATCCTCGGTATTGACCTTATTCTTAAAAACAACACAAGTCCCTTCGGTTATATTGCTACGGGACTTGGCGCAGGTATTCTTCTCTTTAACTGGATACAGCCTGTTATTATAAGAAAGAAAATGCTTTCTATCCTCGGGGATATGGGGCAGGAAACCTATAATATGGCATTTTTTGAGGACAGGATTGAGATTTCTACAGAAATTGCCCCCGAACAGGAAACCGAGGTTGTGGCTATTACCTCTCACGGAGTTATGCCCGTAGAGGAAGGAAGCGAAGCAGCTAAGGAAATTGCCGCTAATCCCGAAATAGTAAGGGACGATACGAAAATAGAAAAGAGCGTTTATCGCCTGGCGGAAAACGAGCTTACCTTCTATGAGGACGATAGCCTTTTCCACCTTTATCTTAACAGAAGCTCCTTCTACGCTATACCGAAGAGATGCCTTAACGAAACCGATATAGCGGCTCTTAAGGAATATATATCCGATAAGGCGCTTAATGCATAACACCCATAAAAAACAAAGGAATATATAATTATGGAATACGTTGAATCTATTCACCCCGGCGAGAAGCTTATAGCCGTAGATATCGAGAATGAGATGAAGAAATCCTTCCTCGACTATTCTATGTCGGTTATCGTTTCCCGTGCACTTCCCGACGTAAGGGACGGCTTAAAGCCCGTACACCGTCGTATCATCTATACCATGAACGACGCAGGCAACACCTCGGACAAGCCCTACAGAAAATGCGCCTATACCGTCGGCGAGGTTCTCGGTAAATACCACCCCCACGGCGACAGCTCCGTTTATGACGCTATGGTACGTTTAGCCCAGAACTTCTCTCTTCGCTACCCTATGGTGGACGGACACGGTAACTTCGGCTCTATCGACGGCGACCCCCCTGCTGCATACCGTTACACGGAAGCACGACTTGCGAAAATCGCTAACGAAATGCTCCAGGATATAAATAAGGATACCGTAGATTTCGGACCCAACTACGACGATAAGCTTAAGGAGCCTACCGTTTTACCCTCCCGTTTTCCGAATCTTCTCGTAAACGGAAGTATCGGTATCGCCGTAGGTATGGCAACCAACATTCCGCCCCATAACTTAAACGAGGTAATAGACGCCCTCGACCTTCTTATCGAGGATAGGGACGCTCCCGTTGAGAGCATTATGAACTGCATAAAGGGACCCGACTTCCCTACCGGCGGTATCATTATGGGCTATTCGGGTATCCGCTCCGCTTATTATACGGGCAGGGGTAAGATAATTCTCCGAGGAAGAGCGGAAATTGTTGAAGAAAAGACCCATACAAGAATAGTTATCACCGAAATTCCATATATGGTAAATAAGACCCGTCTTCTCGAATCAATCGGCGAGCTTATGAGAGATAAGCGAATCGAGGGTATTTCTACTCTCCGTGACGAATCCGACAGAACGGGTATGAAGATAGTTATTGAGCTTAAGCGTGACGCTAACGCAAACGTTGTTCTTAATAAGCTTTATTCCTATACACAGCTGCAGGATACCGTAGGCGTAATTATGCTTGCGCTTGTGGACGGCGTTCCGAAGATTTTACCCCTTAAGGATATGCTTAGCCACTATCTTGATTTCCAGGTTGACGTAATCGAAAGACGTACCCGCTACGACCTTGAAAAGGCAAGAAACAGAGCCCATTTACTACAGGGCTTTATGCTGGCTATCGACAATATCGACGAGGTTATCGCTATCCTTCGTTCAAGTAAGACTGTTCAGGAGGGTAAGGATCGCCTTATGGAGCGTTTCAAGGAAGCCGACCTTTCACAGCTTCTGACCCGTGCCATGGACGACGCCCATAAGGACATAAAGTTCGAAACAGAAATCGGTCTTTCCGAGCAGCAGGCTGACGCTATCGTACAGATGCGTCTTGCACAGCTTACAGGTCTCGAAAAGGAAAAGATTGAGGACGAGCTGGGCGAAATAATGAATAAGATTTCCGAATACATGGAAATTCTCGGAGATAAGGCTAAGGTTTATGAGGTAATCCGTGAGGAATTAGAGGTTATCCGTAAGAAATACGGCGACGAAAGACGTACCTCTATCGAGCAGGTAAGCGGCGAGGTTGATATCGAGGACCTTATTCCCGTTGAGGAAAGCGTTATTACATACACCAACCTCGGCTATCTTAAGCGTCAGGCTGTTGATGTATATAACCTTCAGAGAAGAGGCGGCCGTGGCGTTTCGGGCATGAAGCAGCGTGATGAGGACTTCGTTGAGAACGTATTTATCTCCTCCTCACACGATAACATTCTCTTTATTACCAATCTCGGTAATATGTATAAGCTGAAATGCTACGAAATTCCCGAGGGCTCGAAACAAAGCAGAGGCACCAACGTTGTAAACCTGCTGCAGTTAGAAGAGGGCGAAAAGATAGCAGCAATGATGAAAACCGCCGATTTCTCGGAGAATAAGTACTTTGTCTGCGTAACGAAGCAGGGTAAAATCAAGCGTACCAATCTCTCTGCATTTAAGAACATAAGAAAGAGGGGACTTCGTGCAATCACTCTCATGGAGGGTGATGAAATTGCGGCGGCTCACCTTACCGAGGGCGACTCGGGAGTTCTTATCGCTACCCATAACGGTAGAGCAATCACCTTTATGGAGGATAAGATCAGAAGTATGGGTAGAATGGCGGCAGGCGTAAGAGCAATAAAGCTTAACGACGGAGACTATGTAGTAGGCGCAACCAAGGCCTACGACGAGAATATGACTATTCTTACCGTTACGGATAAGGGTCTCGGAAGGCGTACTGCCCTTAAGAACTACCCCTTAAGAAACAGGGGAGGATACGGCGTTCTCAACTATAAGGTTGACGACGAAAAGGGCTATGTCTGCGGTATTCGTGCGCTCGGTCCCGACGACGACGTTATTCTTATCAGCAGCGACGGCGTCATAATCCGTATCAGAGCCAACGACCTTAACGTTATGGGCAGATATGCCCGTGGCGTAAGGGTTATGAGACTTACCGAGGATAACAGGGTCGTTTCCTTCACAAGAACCGAGCACGACGACACCGAGACTACCGAAGAGGTAGAGAAGGCTGACGAAGCTGATATCCTTGCGGCAGAAGCTGAGGAAGCGGCTGAGGTTATCCTTGACGAGGCTGAACCCGAGGACGAGGAAGAGATAACCGAAGAAGATATTTCCGAGGAAACTGATTCCGAAGATGAACAGTAATATGAACAAATATATGTTCATTGGATAGAAAAGATTAACGGACTGCGTAGATTCTATGCAGTCCGTATTTTTCTATTAAAATTTTACAGAGGGTTGAGATTTTGAGGGAGATTTCGAGAATATGAGAGGGGCTCTGCCCCCGACCCCGCACCCTTTTTCGAGAAAAAGGGCGGCAAAAAGCTTTTGTATTTTAAGAGAAAAACAGACCGCAAAAAAATGGCAGAGCGGCTTCCGCCCCCGCTTATTCTATGTTCTGGATTTGCTCTCTTATTTTTTCGATTTCGCTCTTTACATCAACCACGATTCGGGTTATCCGTAAATCCTGTGCCTTTGAGCCTATAGTATTTGTCTCACGGTTAAGCTCCTGCACAAGGAAGTCAAGCTTCCTGCCCACATGCTCCTCCGTATCCAGCATTTTTCTGAACTGCTCGAAATGGCTCTTTAACCGTACGGTTTCCTCATCAACAGCAATCTTTTCGGCAAAAATGCCTGCTTCTAAAAGAATACGCTGCTCATCAATCTGCTTATTCTCGAGAATTTCCGTCATCTTCGCCATAAGTCGCTCACGATATGCCTTTACGGTTTCGGGAGAATACTCGCAAACCTTCTCAATCATAGCTTCGATATTGGAGAGCTTTTCGAGAATATCCGCCTTCATCTTTTCGCCCTCGGTTTCACGCATCTTTACGAATTTTTCCAATGCACCCTCGGCGGTTTCCTTAACAGCCAGCCAGATTTCCTCCTCGTCAACATCTGCCCTTACTACGTTAAAGGCGTCGGTCATTTTGAAGATTGAGTTAAGGGAAAGGTCGTCCTTTAAGCCGAATTTCTCCCCTGCCTCACGCATAGCGGTAACGTAATTTTCTACTACGAGGTCGTTTACCGTTACGGCGGTTTCCTTACTCTTTATATTATAAACCGAGAGGGAAACCTCAACCTTTCCTCGGCTTATTTTCTCCTTTAAAAGGGTCTTAAGCTTTTCCTCGAGATACATATACTGTCGGGGCAGCTTCGCAGTAAATTCGTAATAACGTGAGTTAACCGAGCGTATTTCTACGAGATATTCCCGTCCGTCGATAACCTTATGCTCCCTGCCGAAGCCTGTCATACTTCTTATCATAGTTTTTTCCTTTCTGTTTATCTTCCTAAGTAGTCAATTTCCCTGTCGAAATCCATAAGCTCGCCGAGGACGGGAATGTTATATTCCTCGGTAAGATTGTCCGCTGAGGTTATGGTGTTGTCCAGCTTCCAGATTATAAGTATGCCTATAACGGAAATAATAAGACCTGCCCCGAAGCCGATAGCTACAAAGAGCATATCATTTGGGAAAACGGGAGCTTCGGGCATTTTCGGCGACGAAACTACGGTTATTCCCGCATTTTCGATATAACCCGACAGCACCTCAGGCATAGCCCTAAGATATATTTCCGCTAATTTGCAGGAATTTTCCGCCGTACTCATATCTATTTCGGCTCTTAAAATACCCGTTCCGCCCTCCTGGCTTATCTTTATCATTTCCTCATATTCCCGGTAGGAAAAGCGAACCTGTAACCCCTCGTTCATTTCGTTATAGATGTTGGGGCTCTTGAATAAAAGGGCTGCGGTAGTTGCACTTACAGGGTCGGGCTTTCCGCTTTCGTCGGTTACCATTACGTCAAATGTGGTGATATAATGCTTTTCTATTCCGTAGGCAGAAAGCAGATATCCCGAAATTGTCGTAAGAACAACCACAACAACAGCTATTCGCCAGTTATTTCTTATAGTATTAAGAAGCTTTTTAAGTTTATTATTCTTTTTCATTTTCTTTCCTTTAGAGAGGTTTTTTTGCGATTACGCCGCTATTTCTCGGGTAGGTGGGCGGCGTTTCCCTTGTTTTCTTTATAATGACGAGACAGCGTTTATCTCCTCCGGGGAGCTCATACTTTATTATCCTTTCGAGACTTCCACCCAGCTTTTCTATTGCATTTTTAGCATTTTCCGTTTCATTTTCGCCCTCTGCACCCTTTAAAGCAATAAAATATCCTCCTACCTTTACATAAGGAAGACAGTATTCACAAAGTACGTTGAGTGCAGCAACTGCTCTTGCGGTAGCGTAGTCGAAGGCCTCACGGTATTTCTTATTCCGTGCCGCTTCCTCGCTTCTTGCGTGCAGTGTTTCACAGCTTATTCCAAGCTTTTCGCAGGCAAGGTCAAGATAGGTTATCCTCTTTCCGAGACTATCTATAAGGGTGAAATTGAGGTCGGGACGATAGATTTTCATAGGGAGGGAGGGGAAGCCTGCCCCCGTTCCGATATCTACTATAGATGTTCCACATGGAACATCAAACAGCTTCAAGGGGAGAATACTATCTATATAATGCTTTTCGATAACCTCGTCGGGCTCGGTAATACGGGTAAGATTAACATTTTTGTTGTATTCAAGCATAAAATCCATAAGAATACGGAGCTTTTCGGCCTGTTCGAGGGATATCTCAAGACCTGCGTTACTGAATTTCTCAATCATTCTCTTCCCTGTCCTTTCCCGATTCAGCCGCCAGCCATATCAGCAGTACAGATATATCGGCAGGATTAACTCCCGATATTCTGCCTGCCTGTCCGATATTAAGGGGCTTATGCTTATTAAGCTTTTCCTGTGCCTCGAGGCGGAGACCGCTTATTGTCTTATAGTCGATATCGGTAGGAAGAAGCTTTTCTTCGAGCCTTTTCATCTCCTTAATCTGGGCAAGCTGTGTTTTTATATAGCCCTCGTATTTTATATTTACCTCGATTTTTCCGATAATGTCCCGACTAAGCTCGGGAGCGTACTTATCGAAGGGCTTTATATCCATATAGGAAAGCTGCGGCCGCTTTAAAAGCTCAACGAATTTTGTGCCGTGCTCAATAGGTGACGTGCCCTTTTCCGTAAGCATTTTATTAAGCTCCTCACTTTTATGGACGGTGGTACGCTTTATGCGATCCGTTTCCTCCTCTACCCTTCTTTGCATTTCCAGGTACTTTTCGTAGCGTTCCTCTGAAATAAGCCCGATTTCGTGTCCTAAGTCGGTTAAACGTTCGGGGGCGTTATCCTGCCTTAAAATAAGGCGGTATTCGCTTCGGGAGGTCATCATTCTGTATGGCTCAACGCAGCCCTTAGTCACAAGGTCGTCGATAAGAGTACCGATATAGGAGTTGGAGCGTTCAAGAATAATCTGCTCCTTACCCTCTATCTTGCGTGCGGCATTTATACCTGCCACAAGACCTTGTGCTGCCGCCTCCTCGTAGCCCGAGGTGCAGTTGAATTGTCCTGCGCCGTAGAGCCCCTTTATTTTCTTGAATTCGAGGGTAGCGTAAAGCTCTAAGGGGTTACAGCAGTCATATTCGATAGCGTAGGCAGGCCGCATTATCTCCACCCTTTCAAGTCCCTTTATCGTACGTAGGAAGCTAAGCTGGACGTCCTCGGGGAGGGAGGTTGACATACCCTGAAGATAATATTCGTCGGTATCAAGCCCCATAGGCTCAACAAAAAGCTGATGCCGCTCCTTATCCTTAAAGCGGACGATTTTATCCTCGATGCTGGGACAATAGCGAGGACCGACGCCGTGAATCCTGCCGGAATAGAGGGGCGAACGGTGAAGGTTATCGAGGATAACCTTATGGGTACGCTCGTTTGTATAGGTGACATAGCACTTCACCTTATTTTCGAGGGGGAGTGTGTTATCAAAGGAAAAAGGGATAATCTCCTCGTCGCCGTCCTGCTCCTCCATAACCGAGAAGTCGATTGAACGGCGGTGAACACGGGCAGGAGTACCCGTCTTAAAGCGACGGATATCCAGTCCCAGCTTTTTCAGAGACTCCGTTAATTCTACCGAGGGGCAGACGTTATCGGGTCCCGACGCATAGCTTAACTCGCCGATATGGATTGCGCCGTTAAGATAGGTGCCTGTTGTGATGATTACAGCTTTTGCACCGTAAAAAGCGCCGAGCTTTGTTTTTATGCCTGTAACCTTGCCGTTTTCTACGGCGACTTCGGTTACTTCAGCCTGTTTTATAGAAAGATTTGGCTCCTTTTCAAGAGCGCTTTTCATATAAGTGTGGTACTTTACCCTGTCGGATTGCACCCTTAATGAATGGACGGCAGGACCCTTTCCTTTATTAAGCACTCTCGACTGGATAAAGGTAGCGTCCGCCGCCTTTCCCATTTCGCCGCCCAGAGCGTCAATTTCGCCTACAAGCTGTCCCTTCGCCGAGCCGCCTATACAGGGGTTACAGGGCATATTCGCAATAGCGTCAAGGGAGAGTACGAAAACTGCGGTTTTCATACCAAGTCTTGCGGCGGCAAGGGCTGCTTCACAGCCTGCGTGTCCTGCGCCAACTACTATTACATCATAGTTTTCTATATTATAAATAATATCATATCCTCTCTGATGTTCCACATGGAACATAGATTTAATGCTAATTCCTAATCAAACTATAGACAAAGACGGAAGATAGAACACAGCAAATCGAGGAAAGCGAACGCAGCCTGGCTTGACGCCAGTCAAGAGAGCTTGACGATGAGTTGCTGGGTTATAGCAATCGGATTTGTCTATAGGGTGGTTAGGTATTAGTATAAGATTATCGGTAAAGGCTTATCGGTGTTGCCTTAAATTACTGCGCCTTAGGATATATCTTCCATACCGCCGTATAATCGGGATTCATTATAGAAGTACCGCTTGGCTCTAACTTATAGATTCCGGGACGGGCAGGAACAAAGTTCCGAAGCTCGGGAGGAAAAGCGAACTTTTCGCCTGTTGCTGTGTCTCTTATAATTACGCCGGTTTCGATAGAGCCGCTTACTACTACTCCTAAGAATTCCTTACGGCTTAATTCCTTCTTATTACGGTCGAGAGTTTTAACTGCCACGAGGACAGTCCTTCCTATTATTTCTTCAAATGATATTGCCATACATACTCCTTATGTTCCATGTGGAACATTATAATTTTACTACATATTGTTGCTCATTTTATACGCCGCTACAAGATATTGTCATAACGAATACTTTCTATAGCCGGGGTGTCTTACGGGGTAGCCCTTCGCTATCTCGCAGCATTTCATAATTTCTTCCCGTGGAAGCTCTCTTGCTCCGCCTAAAAGACGGGCGGTAAGGCTTACCTTTGCATAATGCTCGAGGGTTTCCATTCTGAAATAAGCCTGGTTAAGGTCAGTTCCTACAGTAATAGCTCCGTGATTCATAAGAAGCACAGCGTCATGGTAAGGAAGAAAAGGAACGACGCTTTCGGAAACCTCCTTACTTCCGGGAGCGCCGTAGGGCGCAAGGGGCACAGAGCCTAAAAAGGTTATGGCCTCCGTCATGGAGTAGTCGTCAAGGGGCACGTGTGCCACAGCGTAGCCCGTAGCAACAGGTGGGTGAGCGTGGACGACTGCATTTATATCAGGACGCTCACGGTAACAGACTAAATGAAGCTTGAATTCCGAGGAGGGGCGATAACCCTCGCTGCATTCCAGCACCTCGTAATTTTCGTTCATTTTCACAAGCATAGAGGGCTTCAGCTTTCCCTTACTTATGCCCGTAGGGGTAGTAAGAAAGCTTCCGTCCTTAAGCTTTACGGAAATATTCCCGTCGTTGGCGGCTACCATTCCCCTCTGCCAGAGATTATTGCCGATTTCGCAAATCTGCTCCCTTAAAACTGATTCTTCTGTCATAGTTTTTCTATTCCTTTCAAAAATGTCCGCTGAAAACTATATACAGTATAATTATAAACTATTTATGTGAAAATGTCTATATATTTTACGAATTTAATCCCTGTTTTTCCATAAGCACAGGGCAAAAACCGTAGGCGTCTGTACTAAAACGAAGGGGATTCTCATATACTTGGACGAGGTGATAAGATTGTCCGTAAAAAAGAGCTATCGGGAGTTCCTTCGCCGAATGAGTACATATATACTTTCCACCGCCGTAGGTTCGGGGGTTTCGGTAATACTTCTCCTGTCCTTCGCCGCTTTGATGTACGCCTTTACCCTGCCCCTTTATTTTTCGGGGTATCTTGCCCTTGTGGCGCTTGGTGCAGGCTGTATAGTTTCGGGCATTGTGGCAGGAAGAATAAAAAAACGCTGCGGCTTAAAGGTTGGCTTTCGCTGCGGCGTTATAATGCTTGCGTTATGCGCTGTTGGCGCTCTTATATTCGGTAAGCTTGATGGCTCCGCCGCTCTCGTTAAGACTATTACCGTGGTGATAACGGGCTGCTGCGGCGGAGTAATCGGCGTTAACAGAAAACGATAAACAGCGAAAAAAAAGACGACTGCATAGGCAATCGTCTTATCTGTAATCAGTCCTTTTGTACGATATACTCAATTTCCTTTTCCTTTTTAGCGGTAAATACCGTAATAAGGAAGCCGAGGCTTATGGCGAAGGCAGTCGCCATATCAATATTAACGCCGCCGATACCGTTTACTGCAGTACCTCCGAAGAGAATAGCCGCCCCCTTCGAAATAACCGAGGTTCCCGAAAAAAGAAGGGTGAGCCCTGCAGAAATAATCTCTCTCATACGGGAATGCCTCGTTTCGATACGGGAGAAGAATCGAGCCGAAGCGGTAATATAAAGGGTTGCGCTTATATATCCCAGAAGGTCGATAAGGTTTTCGGAATGGTTAATGATAATAAGGTCCTCACCGAAGAAGGCGGCGGTTTTAAAGAACCAGGCTGCCGCAGCTAAAAGCTGGATATACCCCACATATTTCGGGGGGATTTTGTTGTTAAGGAGAAGAAGCCCCGAAGCACCAAAGGCGATACAGGACGCCGCCGAAACAACAGTACCGAACAGCGCCGAGCCGCCGAAAACGCCCAATAAGCCGATAACTGCACCTATAAGATAGAGGATACCGAGGGGAATTGTAGCTTTATCCCCCATTCCGTCGGAGGAAAGGCTATAGGCGTCCGCTCCCGATCTTTTACCGATAGCGGCGAGGGCGATGAATACTGCCCCGAAAATCCCGAAAGCGATATATATAAGCATTCCGGGAGTTTCCGCTCCTTTAAGATAGAAGCCTGTATTGAAGTCGATGATTGAAACATACTGGAAAAAGCGGATAACCGAGGCGGCAAGAAGAGAAGCGCCGAGGAAAATAAGCGCCGCAAGACCTGTTTTTTTCATATATATAAAAGTCCTTTCAAATTCAGAATACGAGTAATATTATAGTATATTTTCCCTTTTAAGTCAACAGTTTCGGAGGTGCAATATGCGGGACGGGCTTATAATTCTTCTGATTTTCGCCATAATTTCATTTTCTCTTCCCTTAATTTCCGTGCAGGAGGCAAAAGCGGCGGCTGTTTTCCCCGAGGAAATAACTCTCCTTCGGGAAAAGACAGGCGAAATAATTACCCTTAGCGGAAAAGACTATATAAAGGGCTGTATTTCCGCACAAATCCCTATAGACTATGAGCAGCAGGCGCTGAATGCACAGGCTGCCGCCGCCGCTACTTATGCATTAAGGCTTATGGCGGATACAAGGGAAAGCGAAGCCCCATGGGGAGAGGCGGATTTATCCGACAGTGCCGCCGCCTGCCAGTCCTATTTCGATTACGAGGAATGCATAGAAAGCTACGGCGAGGAATATAATGAATTTCTCCCGAAAATAGAAGCGGCGGCAACCTTCGGTCTGTCCCATATAATAACCTACGAAAAGGAGCCGATTTACGCCGTCTATCATTCCGTAAACACAGGAAAAACCGCCTCCCCCGAAATAATCTGGGGCAGGAGCTTTCCCTATCTTAAGCCGGTAGAAAGCCCCTGGGACAAGAGCTATATCAACTATGAATGCAGTAACGAGATGACGACGGAGGAAGCCCGACGGCTTCTTATAAGTCATAAAAGCGATATAGAAATTCCTGCCGATTTCGGGAAATGGTTTTCCGAAATAAACGTTAACGAAAGCGGCTATGTAATATCTCTCCACCTCGGAAAAACCCTTCTTTCGGGGGGAGATATGTGGAGGATTTTCGGACTGCGCTCCCCTGCCTTTGAAATAAGCTATTCCGATAACGTCTTTACCTTTAAGACGAAGGGCTACGGTCATGGCGTTGGCTTAAGTCAATACGGTGCAAACGAAATGGCGAAATCGGGGAAAAATGCAGAAGAAATACTGAGATACTATTATAGCGGAGTTGAAATCAGCTGATTGAGATTTCCGCCGTACCGCCTGCTGAAGCGGCGGAAACAGAAACAGCAGCCGAAGCGGTACTGTCTGCCGAAGAATCGGTACTTTCGCCGCTTTCGGAGGAGTATTCCGAGCCGTTTTCGGCGTTTTCTTCGTCCTCGAGGACGCTGTCGCATTTCTCGGGGTCTTCCTTTGGCTGTCTTAGCATAATCGCCTGTTTGAAAAGGTCGGGCTCGTGTTCCGCAAGGAATTTCATATCCTTTTGAGGCACGATATCCCCTCGGGTAATACGCATAGCGATAAGCAGGCATTTACTGGTATCCTTAAAGCTGTCGCCGATGGCGTCAGCCTGCTCCTTTGCGGATTCAAGCTGTTGGTTAAGGGATTCCATTTCCTGCTGTTTTGCTTTTTTCTCCTGCTCTGCCTTTTCCTTTTGCAGCTTTTCCTTTTCCTTAGCTTCTTCCTCCTTTTTAAGGGCTTCCTCTTCCCTTTTTGCCTTTAAATCGGGGAGTAAGCCTGTAAACCTCGGAACAAATGTTCCGCCGAAATCCTTTATATTCATAAAATCCCTCCTTATCCCGATATAACTATCTCCATATTATATCGGCAGGATTTTTTGGAATTTTACTTGTTTATTATTTTGTTTTTTGCAGTTTGTTGATAGATTGCTATTATTTCGAAATTGGATAGTTTTTTTGTTTTTGTGGTATTTATAGTTCTGTCTAAGTACACATTTTTTGATTAGACTTGCCGTCTTTGGGGCACTACTTTCTTGTATCGACAAGAAAGTTAAAAAGAAACGTTTTTTTGATTTGTTCAATATGTAAGTTTTCATTAAGTACACAGTTTCTGATTAGACTTGCCGTCTTAGGGGCACCCCTTTCTTGGCGGAACAAGAAAGGGGTGCCCATAAGATAGCAAATCTTAACATTAACTGCGTACTTAGACAAAATTCGAAATATCGCAAAACCAAAAACGCTTCTTTCCCCCTTTCTTGGCAGAACAAGAAAAGCCCGAAACAACAAAACCCCGTTATCCTTCGGACAACGGGGGCTGTTGTTATTCAGAGCTTTTCCGCCAGCTCATCGGAAAGCATTATCGCCTTCGTTTTAATCTCACGGCTGCTGAAAATACCCTTATCACAGCAGCATAGCGCCTTTTTTGCGAAATCCATTCCCTCTCTCGGAGAAGCCGCATTCTCCGCCAGCTTAAGATAACAGCGGCAGAGAACAGCGTTTGCTTCGTCGAAAATTACGCTGTCCTCCCCGGAAAAAGGGAGCGCCAGCTCTATAGCGGCGGTATAGTCCTCTCTTTTATAGGCGTTCTTCATTTTATTAAGCGCCTCGAAATCCTTTATAACTGCGTTTTCGCTATCGTCGAAGGTTTCGAGCTCGTCGGGCAGGAGATAATTAACGGGAAGCTGGAGAACCTTTGCAAGATAGGTAAGGGTCTTAACCGAGGGATTGGCAGTTCCGCTTTCTATCTGGCTCAGCATATTTCTCGTGATGAAGTCCCCGACTACGTCCGCCTGGGTCATCTTTCTGGCGAGGCGGGCTTCCTTTATGCGCTTACCCAGTTCAACCGAATTCATAACCACACTTCCTTTAGTAAATATAATTTACATATATTTTAGCATTATGTTACCGAAAAATCAATAGCTTAAATAGAATTTTACAAAATTTGTCACAATGCACAAAAGAAAATCCTGCCAATGTGCAGTATAACGAAAATGAAAAACCCGTTCTTTTACTATTGACAACAGCAAAAAATGTGTTATAATGATAGTAAATAGAATTTACAATTTCTATAAAAATTGCTCTTCTGAGCGGAAAGGCGGCAGCTTATGGAATGGTTTTCTGAATGGTGGTCGGGACTTGGTATTTTTCTGCAGGTAATGTACTGTATTGCGCTTCCTGCCACAATTATTCTTATAATACAGGCGGTTATGATAATCCTCGGCTTCGGCGGAGACGGAGATATGGGCGTTGACGTAAGCGATACCTCGGGGCTTGACGCTCCCGACGTTAACATGATAAATACGGATATCCCCGATATCCCCGACGCTGCGGATATTACCGACGCAGTTACAACCCACGACGGCGGAAATCCCTCGGATATGGGAACAATGCACTTTTTCACAATACAGGGCTTTATTACCTTCCTTACGGTTTTCGGCTGGTCGGGAATAATCTGCTACGGCTCGACGAATAACATTTTCCTTACCGTAATCGTAGCCTTAGTTTTAGGCGCTCTTGCTATGTTCGGCGTGGCTAAGCTTATGCAGCTAAGCGGTAAGCTTGCACAGAACGGTACTATAAATATGAGAAATCTCCTCGGCGCTAAGGGTACGGTTTATCTCGTAATTCCCGCCTCTGGCGAAGGAAAAGGAAAGGTAAATATTACTACCGACGAACGAAGCCTCGAATTCGACGCAATCACCGACGGAAAGGACTCTATCGGAAACGGCTCGGAAATAAGAGTTACGGATATAAGAACGGGTAACCTTCTTGTAGTAGAAAAAATATAAGTGAGGGAATTGAATGGACGCTCTTGATATCGCATATATCGCCTTTATCGCTATTGTAATAATAGCCGGAGTAATCTGTATAATGATTTTCGTACCGAAGGAGAGGAAAAAGCGGGAGGACACAGAAAACTGTTACCGCTACTTTCTTAAGGGCGGCGAAATGATTCGAAGCCACGATAAAGCCAGCCTTTATGAGAAGGTAAGCTCCTATTTCTACATAGAAAAAGGACCCTTCGAGGTTGACGGCGTAGCGGATGCAGTAAAGGGAGCGGACGGAAAATATTATAAGGCGATAGCCCTTATGGCAGTATATATCCCCGAAAGCCTTGCCGATACTGCGGCAAATATCTTCTGTAAAATGGAGCAGGATACTATTGTTGAGGCTCTTTCCGAAACCCTTTCCGAGGCTCTTTCGGTTAAGCTCGGAGAGTATTCCGGGGACATGGATATAAACGAATTCAAGGAAAGCTATCGGGAATATACGGAGAAGAAGCTGACTGCCCTCGGCTATATGGTTGAAGCCTTCAGCGGCTTAAAGGTGTCCGAGGATTTGACTGCAGGTAATTGATACAGTCGGAATTACGGCTGTAAAAATATATGTTCAGGAGGAAATAAAATGGACGAAACAGTTTTAATTGCGATATGCGTGGGAGCGGTTGTTCTCTTCGCCCTTATCGCAGGTATCCTTTCGAGATACCGCAAATGCCCGTCGGATAAGGTTCTCGTTATCTACGGTAAGGTAGGAAGCGATAAAAGCGGTCAGGCAAGAAGCGCTAAATGTATTCACGGCGGCGCCGCCTTCATCTTCCCTATTATCCAGTCCTATCAGTATATGGATTTAACCCCTATTTCCATTAACGTTGACTTAAAGAACGCTCTTTCGAAGCAGAATATCCGTGTTGACGTTCCTTCGAGCTTTACCGTCGGTATTTCTACCGAGCCCGGCGTTATGCAGAATGCCGCAGAGCGTCTTTTAGGCCTTCGTCTCCAGCAGATTCAGGAGCTCGCCAAGGATATTATCTTCGGTCAGCTTCGTCTCGTTATCGCAACAATGGATATTGAGGAAATAAATACCGACCGTGATAAGTTCCTTATTGCGGTATCCAATAACGTAGAAATCGAGCTTCGTAAAATCGGCTTAAGACTTATTAACGTAAACGTAACGGATATCCGTGATGAATCGGGCTATATCGAGGCTCTCGGTAAGGAAGCTGCCGCTAAGGCAATCAACGACGCCAAGAAATCCGTTGCCGAAAAGGACAGAGACGGTGCAATCGGTCAGGCTAACGCTTTAAGAGACCAGAGAGTACAGGTTGCTGCAGCTAACGCAAGCGCAATCGAGGGTGAAAACGCCGCTAAGGTAGAAATCGCCCAGTCCGAAGCCTTAAGACGTGAAAAGGAAGCGGAAGCCCTTAAGGTTGCTACTGCCGCAGAAGCAGTTCAGGCGGCTAAGGCAAGAGAAGAAGCCTACGTTGCTCAGAAAATCGCCGAACAGGGTCGTGCGGCTCTCGAAACCGCAACCCAGGAAGCGGATATTATCGTAAAGGCAAAAATTGCCAAGGAACAGGCGGAAATCGCCGCAGAAGCCGAGGCAGAGGTTCTTCGCCGCAAGGCAAAGGGTGAAGCCGACGCTATCTTCGCAAAGATGGAGGCGCAGGCTAACGGTGCCAAGGAAATTCTCCAGAAGCAGGCTGAAGGTATGAAGGAGCTTGTTGATGCAGCAGGCAACGCCGACGACGCAGTTAAGCTCATCATCGCCGACAAGATGGAACAGCTTATGCGCATTCAGGTTGACGCTATCAAGAATATCAAGATTGATAAGATTACCGTGTGGGACGGCGGCTCTAACGGAGCCGAGGGAAAAAACTCAACAGCCGACTTTATAAGCGGCTTATTCAAGGCGGTTCCCCCCATGAACGAGCTTTTCAATCAGGCAGGAATGAAGCTTCCCGAGTATCTCGGTAAGGACCTTGAAGAAATGGCAAATCAGGCTGCTGACACAACAGGAACTGATGTCGAATAAATGAGAATAAAAGAACGTCGGGCTGAGAAGTCCGACGTTTTTGTTGTTTTTGCTGTTTCTTGTTTCGCCAAGAAACAAGGCGGATTTATTCTTTCTTGTATCGACAAGAAAGAACAGATAAAACGAAAGTTTAAAGCGGCATTGTCGCTACTGCATTAAGACTTCCGTCGGCGGTGATACCTGCCTCGGTATATTCATAGAACGCCTGACTTCCTATCATGGCGGCGTTATCTCCGCAAAGGGACACAGGGGGAATATAAAGCTTAATCCCCTTAGCCTTACAGCGCTTTTCCGTCATATCCCTGAGGGCTGAATTTGCGGCTACTCCCCCTGCCATAGCGCAGACCCTATAACCGCCCTCGACTGCCGCCGCTACAAAGCGGGAGGAAAGGATATCCGCTACCGTATATTGGAACGAAGCGGCGAGGGAGTTTATATCAATCTCCTCGCCCTTTTGTGAAGCGTTATGGACGAGGTTAATAACGTTCGTCTTAAGACCCGAAAAGCTGAAATCATAAGGGTTGGCGGTTTTCGGTCGGGGCAGTCTGTACTTTTTCGGGTCGCCCTCCTTAGCCGCCTTATCAATATGAACGCCGCCCGGATAGGAAAAGCCCATGGCTCTTGCCGCCTTGTCGAAGGCTTCGCCTGCTGCGTCGTCGAGGGTTCTTCCGATTGTTTCGTAGTCGGTATAGCTCTTTACCTTCATAATATGGGAATGTCCCCCGGAAGCCACAAGGCAGAGATAGGGGGGCTTAAGGTCGGGGTGAGCGATATAGTTTGCGGCAATATGCCCCTTTATATGGTGAACGGGGATAAGGGGTTTTCCTGCCGAAAGGGCGAGCCCCTTAGCGAAATTTACCCCCACGAGTAAGGCTCCGATAAGCCCCGGCGCATAGGTAACGGCGATTGCGTCTATGTCCTTCAGGGCAGTATCCGCCGCTTTAAGGGCTTCGTCAACCACGCTGACAATGCTTTCACAGTGGCGCCTTGAAGCTATTTCGGGTACTACTCCCCCGTAAAGCTTATGCTCCTCAATCTGGGTTGCTACTATATTTGAAATTATTTTTCTTCCGTCCTCGACTACTGCCGCCGCAGTTTCGTCACAGGAGCTTTCTATAGCTAAAATTCTCATGGTAAGTCCTCTTTATTCCGATTATATCTACATTATATCCCAAAAGACAGAATTTTGCAATAGTCTCCTTCCATATTCCGACAAAAAATAGGGCAGTAGGGAGAAAACTGCCCCGAAAAGGTTGTAATGTTTCTGAAAGGGTGGTATAATATATGTTATGAAAACGCAGTTTTCATATAGTCGGTGTTAGCCGACCGACGCAAAGCGGCGAACATATATTTCAAGGTTCTCGTGGCTGTTCGAAATCTTTGATTTCGGTAACAGCAGAGGTTCTTATAATATATGTTATGAAAACGCAGTTTTCATATAGTCGGTGTTAGCCGACCGACGCAAAGCGGCGAACATATATTTCAAGGTTCTCGTGGCTGTTCGAAATCTTTGATTTCGGTAACAGCAGAGGTTCTTATAATAAAGGTAATATACAGTATTATAAAGGAAAGGTCGTTATATGGAAATTCTCGAAATACTGAAAAAGCTCTCTGACGCCGAGGGCGTAAGCGGCGATGAATATGCCGCCTGCCGTGTGGCGAAGGAGCTTCTTTCTAAATATACCGATACCGCCGAAATAGATAGCTTCGGCTCGGTAACCGCCTTTATCGGCGACAGAAGCGGCAATAAACCTACTCTTATGCTTGAAGCCCATATCGACGAAATCGGCTTTATTGTAAGCTTTGTGGATGAAAAGGGCTTCGTTAAGGTGGGTAGCTGCGGCGGAACGGACAGGCGTCTTTACGCCGCCCAGACCGTAACAATTCACGGAAAGGAGAAGATAACGGGGGTTATCTCTACCCTGCCGCCCCACGTTTCCTCCGACGATAAGAAGACCATGAAAACCGAGGAAATAGCCATTGATACGGGCTACAGCAAGGAGGCTCTTCTTGAAAAAATCTCCCTCGGGGACAGGGTTACGATTAACTCGCCCTTTACCCCCCTTCTCGGTACAAGGGTTTCGGGAAAGGCTGTTGACGATAGGGCAGGCGTTGCCGCTATCATATACGCAGTATCTCTTTTAAAAGGGAAAGAGCTTCCCTTTAACATAGAAATCCTCTTCGCCTCACAGGAAGAGGTAGGAAGCCGCGGCGCTAAAATCGGCGCATATAATTCCTCGGCAAATTACGCAATCGCTACCGACGTAAGCTACGCCTATACCCCCGACGCTAAGCGAGAGAAATGCGGCGAAATGGGAAAGGGCGCTATGATAGGAATTGCCCCCTCTCTTGATAAGGGGCTTACGAAGGAGCTTATGAAAATAGCCGAGGACAGGAAAATCCCTTTCCAGACCGAGGTTATGGGCGGAAGGACAGGCACCGACGCCGACGATATAAGCGCTATGAAGGGCGGAATTAAAACCGCGCTCCTTTCTATCCCGATAAAGTATATGCATACTCCCGTAGAAACGGTTGATACCGAGGATATTAAGTCGGTAGCCGAAATTATGGCGGAATTCATAATGGGAGGTACCGAAAATGTCTGAAATAATGTCCGATTTATTCGATAATATCGAAAGGCTTTCGAAGCTAATAGGCGTAAGCGGCGACGAGGAGGACGTAAGGAATTATATTATCTCCCGTCTCCCCTCGGAATGTGAATATAAAACCGACAATATAGGAAACCTTCTCGTATTTAAAAAGGGCAGGAAAACCCCGAAGAATAAGGTTATGCTCTGCGCCCACATGGACGAGGTTGGCTTTATCGTAAGCTCAGTTTCCGAAAACGGTACTCTTAAGTTTTCTCCCGTAGGGGGCATCAACCCCTCGGTAGTATTCGGAAGAAGGGTTATCTTCAAAAACGGTATAACGGGAGTAATTGCCGCTAAGGCGGTACACATGCTTTCCGACGAGGAGGAGGAAAAACAGCCGAAGCTTTCCGACCTCTCCATCGACATAGGCGCAAGGGATAAGGAGGAAGTCTTAAAGCATATTGCGACCGGAGACTTCTGCACCTTCTTAAGCGGCTACGAGGAATTCGGCGAGGGCTTTATAAAGGGAAAAGCCCTTGACGACAGAACAGGCTGCGCCATGCTCTTAGAGCTTCTTTCAAAGGACAATGAATACGATATGTACTGCGCCTTTACGGTACAGGAAGAAATAGGAACGAGGGGCGCCGCCTGCGCCGCATATAACGTTAAGCCCGATATGGCTATTGTTCTTGAAACTACTACCGCCTGTGACATTTCGGAGGTAGAGGAGGAAAAGAAGGTTTGTATCCTCGGTAACGGCGCAGTAGCCTCCTTTATGGATAAGGGTACAATCTACGACAGGGAGCTTTATCGCCTTTCCTTCGAGTGCGCCGAAAGCGTGGGAGTAAAGTGCCAGACCAAGACCCTCATAGCAGGCGGCAACGACAGCGGTGCAATCCATAAGGCGGTAGGCGGTATAAGAACGGCGGCTCTTTCCGTTCCTACGAGATATCTCCATTCTCCCTCCTGCGTAATGAAAAAAGAGGACGTTATCGCCGTTTTGAAAACTGCGGCGAAGCTGCAGGAAAGGCTTTCGGAGCTATGATAGAGAAAATTACGGACTTAAACCGTCTTTATAACTCCCTTTCGGGTAAGCCCGATATATTTTCCGGGAAAATAAAGGCTCTCGCCGAAGGCTACGGAACGGGCTACGATTTCCTTACCTTCTATTCGGGGAATAAGGGCATTACCGCCGCAAAATACTATAACAGCGCCGTAATAAGCGGCGATACCGACGACCCCGAAGCCCTCGATGAGCTTAAAAGCTTCCTTTCCGTTTTAGGAAAGGGTACCCTTATGAGCTACGGGCTTTCGGAAAAGCTCGGTATAGCGGCTGACTGCAAAAAAAGCTGTATAATGAAATTTACGGATAAGGCGCCCCGTGAAAACGACCTGAACCGTGATAACGTTAATAACGGTCTTACCTATCGGGAGATATACGAAATACTGAAGGAGGGCTTCGATATGAGCTTTGACGAATGGTATGTGGATATGAACCATAACGTTCGTCACGGTATTTCACGGATTTTTACCGTAGGCAATTTCACCACCGCAAGCCTTATGTTCTCGGTGGACGGGATTTCCTTCATAAGCGCGGTTGCCACCCGTCCCGATATGAGAGGAAAGGGCTGGGCAGGCAGACTTGTCCGATATATTGCCCTTAAGGAAGCGAAATATCGTAACGAGGTTTATCTTATCTGCAAGGAGGAGCTGAAGGGCTTGTACGAAAAAGCAGGCTTTACCCTTTCGGGCTACTGCTCCGAAATATAAGGCAATACCGCACAAAGATTGCGTGCGGTGTTGACATAAATACTTAAAAGGAAGAAAAGAAATGAGCAACTATTTCAACATAGACAAAAGATTACTTGAATTAGCCGATAAGGCGGAAGAAAACTGTTCCGAGGCTTTCGGAAGAATCGAAAAAACAGGAAGAGCCAACAGCGAAAAGGTGCTTAAGGCGTTTATTGATAACCGTGTAGGTGAAATGCACTTAAAGGGCACAACGGGCTACGGCTACGGCGACGACGGAAGAGATAAGCTTGACTCGGTTTTCGCACAGGTTTTAGGCGCCGAGGACGCACTTGTCCGCCATACCTTCGTAAACGGTACCCACGCTATTTCAACCGCACTTTTCGGAATACTCCGTCCCGGAGATTTAATGGTTTCCCTTACGGGTACCCCCTACGACACCCTTAACGAGGTTATTTTCGGAGAAAGGGGCGGCTCCTTAACGGAATTCGGCGTAAAATATGACCAGCTCGACCTTCTCCCCGACGGAAGGGTAAATTTCGAGGGTATAAGCGAAAAGGTGAAGGGCTGTAAGGTTGCATATATCCAGCGTTCAAGGGGCTATAGCCTTCGTCCTTCAATAACCGTTTCGGAAATCGGCGAAATGGTGGATATAATAAGACTTGTGAATCCCGAAGCTATCGTAATGGTGGATAACTGCTACGGTGAGCTTGTAGAGGAAAAGGAGCCCTGTGACGTAGGCGCAGATATAATTATCGGCTCGCTTATAAAGAACCTTGGCGGCGGTATTGCCGAAACGGGCGGCTATATTGCAGGACGCAGGGATTTGATAGAGCTCTGCTCCTATCGGCTTACTACCGTAGGAACGGGTAAGGAGGTAGGCTGTTCCCTTAACCAGAACAGGGGTATGTACCTCGGACTTTTTAACGCTCCCGTAGCGGTAAAAAGCGCGGTAAAAACCGCAACCTTCGCTTCCGCCTTCTTCTCTCTTTTAGGCTTTACCGCCTATCCCGGATATGACGAATACCGAAGCGATATTATTACGGCAATACAGTTAGGCTCCCGAAAGGCGCTTATCGCCTTCTGTGAGGGTATCCAGTCGGGCAGCCCCGTAGATAGCTTCGTAACTCCCGAGCCCTGGGATATGCCGGGCTACGACAGTCAGGTTATAATGGCGGCAGGAGCCTTTACCATGGGCGCTTCTATTGAGCTTTCCGCCGACGCACCCTTAAGAGAGCCCTTCGCAGTATGGATGCAGGGCGGTCTTACCTATGATACGGGAAGAATGGGAATTCTTCTTGCGGCGCAAAGGCTCCTCGATAAAGGGGTAATATCCCTTTAAGGCGGTATTGTCTTATAAAAAATAAACCGTTTCCTTACCGCTCCTTCCTTTTTTTCGGGAAGGGGCGAGGGAAACGGTTTTTTTGTTTATGAAGCCTTATCGAACTGACTATTATACAGCTCCGCATAGAAGCCGCCCTGTTTCAGTAATTCCTCGTGATTACCCTGTTCGATTACGTTTCCGTCCTTCATAACGAGTATAACATCAGCGTCACGGATTGTGGAAAGACGGTGGGCTACTATAAAGCTTGTCCTTCCCTTCATAAGCTTGGCGAAAGCGTCCTGTATCTTTAATTCCGTACGGGTATCTATTGAGGAGGTCGCCTCGTCGAGAATAAGCATAGGCGGCAGACTCAGCATTATTCTTGCTATGCAAAGGAGCTGCTTCTGACCCTGTGAAAGTGAGCCGCCGTCCTCTCCTATAACGGTATCATAGCCGTTTTTAAGGCGCTTTATAAAGCTGTGACAATGAGCCGCCTTAGCCGCCGCTATTATTTCCTCCTCGGTAGCCTCGGGCTTACCCATTATAAGGTTCTCTCTAATAGTGCCGTTTTTGAGCCAGGTTTCCTGGAGCACCATTCCGTAAGAGGAGCGAAGGCTGTGCCTTGTGATGTCTCTTATATCGCTGCCCTCTACGGAGATACTGCCCTCGTTGACGTCGTAAAACCGCATAAGCAGATTTATAACCGTAGTCTTTCCGCAGCCCGTAGGGCCTACGATAGCGATACGCTGACCGCTTTTTACCGAAAGGGAAAGGTTTTCGATAAGCTTTCTTTCGGGAACGTAGGAGAAATATACGTCCTTAAGCTCAACGTTTCCTGCCGCATTTTCAAGAACAACCCCGTTTTCCTTATCGGGGGTAACGGAAGGCTCTTCAATAAGCTCGAATACTCTTGCGGCACAGGCTAAAGCGTTCTGCAGCTCCGTTATTACCTCGGAAATTTCGTTAAAGGGCTTTGTGTACTGGTTAGCGTAGCTTAAAAAGCAGGTAAGCGTACCCACGGTTATAGCTCCGTCAATGGCGGAAATTGCCCCCACAAGCCCCACCCCCGCATAGACGATGCTGTTTATGAATCGGGTACAGGGGTTAGTAAGAGAGGAGAAGAAAATCGCCTTAAGAGAAGCCTTTCTTAGCCTTTCGGAGATTTCGTCGAATTTATCGGCGGAATTATCCTCCCGTGAGAAAGCCTTGACGATTTTCTGATTGGATATCGTTTCGTCTATGAAGGCAGTCTGTTCCCCTAAGGTTTCGGAGCGGAGCTTAAACATATTATAGGTTCTTTTCGAAATAAACTTCGCCATAAAAAGAGAAAGAGGCGTAAGAAGAACAACAACAAGAGTAATTCTCCATTCCAGCATAAGCATAAAGGAGAGAGTGCCTAAAATTGTGACGATACCTGTGAAAAGCTGTGTAAAGCCTAAGAGGAGACCGTCGGCGAACTGGTCGGCGTCGCTTATTACACGGCTTACGATATCGCCGCTTTTATGGGTATCTATATAGTTAAGGGGAAGCGCTTCGATTTTTTCGATAGCGTCGTTTCTTATGTCCCTTACTACATTATAGGTGACCTTATTGTTGATAACGCTCATTATCCATTGGAGAACTGCGGTGGCAAGAGCTATAACTCCTGCAATAACAAGAAGGGGCAGAATCCTTTCAAAATCGACGTTACCCTCTTCAACGATATAGTCGATAGCCCGACCGATTATTACGGGGATTGAGAGGGTACCCGCTACCGTAGCGGCGGCGAGGATAACGGAAAGGATTATAAGAAGGATATATTTCTTCACATATCGGAGAACCTTTTTGAATACGCCCTTATTCTGTTTAGCCATATTATTTGTCCTCCTTTCTGAACTGTGAGTTATAGATTTCACGGTAAACCTCCGAGGTTTCGAGAAGCTCCCCGTGAGTACCGATTCCTGCCGCCTTACCGTCGTCGAGGACGATTATCTTATCCGCATGAGCGATAGAGGAGGTGCGCTGTGAAACAATGAAAACCGTTGTATTTCCGCTGTCGGAGATGCTGCGAAGCGCCTTTCGGAGCTTTGCGTCGGTGGCATAGTCGAGAGCGGAGGAGCTATCGTCGAGGATAAGAATTTCCGGCTTTCTGACCAGCGCTCTTGCTATGGTAAGACGCTGCCGCTGACCCCCCGAGAGGTTTTTGCCCCCCTGCTCGATTTCGTAATCAAGTCCGCCCTCTTTTCCTTCAACTACTTCCTTCGCCTGCGCAAGCTCCAAAGCCTCCCATATTTCCTCGTCGGTAGCGTTTTCCTTACCCCATTTCATATTATCCCGTACCGTACCCTTAAAAAGCACTGCCTTCTGGGGCACTATACCGATATTTCCGCGGAGTACCTCGGTTTTATAGTCCTTTATGTTTATACCGTCGATATAGATATCGCCCTCGTCGGGGGTATAAAAGCCGGGGATAAGGTTAACGAGAGTAGTTTTACCCGAGCCCGTACCGCCGATAATACCGATGGTTGAGCCTTTTTCGGCAGTAAAGCTTATATCGCTTAAGGCGTGCTCCCCTGTTTTATGGTAGCCGAAGGAGACGCCTCTGAATTCTACGGAATACTTATAGCCCTCGAAGCCTCTTTCTTCGTTACCCTCTGTTTCGGGGGTACCCGATTCGAAAACGTCCTGTATCCTGTTGCCGCAGGTTATGGATTTCGTGATGTTTATTATAAGGTTTGCAAGCTTTATAAGCTCCACAAGAATTTGTGACATATAGTTATAGAGAGCTACGACTGCGCCCCCGGTAAGAATACCCTGCTCAACCTTTATTGCGCCGCACCATATAAGGACGATAATGCCGATATTGATAACTGCAAAGGTAAGAGGATTCATTAAAGCGGCAATTCTGCCTGTATGCTTCTGTTCCCTTGTGAGATAGTCGTTATGCTCCTTGAACTCTGCTATTTCTTCCTGTTCCTTGCAGAATGCACGTATAACACGAACGCCGCTTAAGTTTTCCCTTGTCTTTCCGAGAAGCTTATCGAGCCCCCCTCTTACCTTTTTATATAAAGGTATAGTAACAAGCATTACCCCGAAAACGATAAGTGCAAGCAGGGGTATAGCCGCCGCAAAAACAAGGGCGGTACCCACGTCGATAGTAAACGCCATTATCATAGCGCCGAAAACGATAAAGGGGGAACGTAAAAGGAGACGAAGGGTAAGGTTTATACCCGTCTGAACCTGTGTAAGGTCCCCCGTAAGCCTCGTAATAAGGGTTGAGGAGCCGTTTTCGTCAAGGTCGCTGTATGTAAAGCCCTGAAT
>JAEDHF010000112.1 GCA_016297165.1 Oscillospiraceae bacterium
TACCCCCGAGGAAACAACAACAGCCACCACTACGAAGGCTGCAACCACAACAAAGGCTTCAACAACCTCAAACACTACCACAACCACAAAAGCTACTACTACAACTGCAGCCACTACCACTTCTGTCACAACAACAACCACAGCTCCGCCCGTCAATACCGAAAACAGCTACCATAGCGGCTCCTACGGCGTAAACAGCTATACCGCCCTAAATCATAAGCAGGTCAAGGCGGTCTGGATTTCCTATATTGAGATAAATAATCTCCTTAAGCAAAAAAACGAAGCCGATTTCCGTAAGGCTGTCGGGAAAATCTATGATAACTGCCTCTCTCTCGGGCTTAATACCGTTTATGTCCACGTAAGAGCCTTCGGCGACGCCTTTTATTACTCGAAGCTTTATCCTTTCACCAAGTATATCAGCGGTTCTTTAGGCAAGAAAACCGATTACGACCCCTTAAAGATAATGATTAAGGAGGCTCACGACAGGAATCTTTCCTTCCACGCCTGGATAAATCCTCTCCGACTTAATTCAGCTACAGATATTCCCTATGTTTCCGAAAGCTACGCAGTAGGAAAATGGTATAACGGAAGCGAAAGAGGCAAATATATCGTAAACGTCAACGGGACATATTACCTCAACCCTGCCTACGACGACGCAATAAAGCTTGTGGGAGACGGCGTGAGGGAGCTTGTTTCGGGCTATAACGTTGACGGAATACATATTGACGACTATTTCTACCCTACTACCGACGCTTCCTTTGACAGCACGGCTTACAGCACCTTCGGCTCGGGAACTCTTTCCTCCTTCCGAATCGGCAGGTGCAACAAGCTCGTAAAAGAAATCTATACCGCCGTTAACGACTGCAGCAGTACCGTTATCTTCGGTGCAAGCACGCAGGGCAATATGCATAACAACCTCACACAGCTTTATGCAGACACCGAAGCCTGGTGCAAGGGGGGATATATCGACTATTTTGCTCCGCAGATTTACTATGGCTTCGAAAACTCGGGAGTACCCTTTAAGAAATGCCTTGACGACTGGAGCGACCTTGTTTCCGGTACGGGCATTAAGCTTTATGCCGGACTTTGCCTTTATAAGATAGGTCTTGAGGATACCTGGGCAGGAACGGGTAAAAATGAATGGATAGAAAACCGTGATATTCTGAAGCGACAGATTGAATATTCCTTCGCAAAGAAGGGCTGTGACGGAATCGCCCTTTACAGCTATAACTACCTCTTCTCCGAGGGCTATCATAACGCCGAAATCCAGAAGGAAATCGACAACTTCAAAAATCTTCTCAAATAGGAGAAAACAGGATGAAAAAAACTCTATCGCTGTTTCTGACAGCGGCTCTGCTTGTATCGGGACTTACTGTACCGGTTTCGGCAGAAAGCGAAGAAAACACAGAAAACGTCATAGTGGAAGAATATGAGCAGGCTGACGGGTATATGTTCACGCTTCCCGACAATATGAAAGCGGCGGTTATAACCCCCGGAATTGACTTTTTGACGGAGGAAACCGCCGATAACGGAACGATTACTGCGGAGCTTGAAAAAATCTACACAGATTATGCAGAAATCGGGCTTAATTCCGTAATTATCAACTCCTCAAAGGACGGAGTTTCATATTACTCCACAGATATGAACAGTGCGGAAGAAACTCCCCTTTCCATAGCGGTTTCTACCGCCTATAACCACGGTGTTTCGCCCTTCGTATTACTGAATATCGGCGAGCTTATGAGCTCCTGTAAGGACAGCGCAAGGGCTATCGATTACCTTATTTCCGAGGTACACAGATTCACGCTTAAATACCCCTGCGACGGTATTATCCTTGACGGATATTATATGAACAGAGATACCGTAAGCTATGAAAGCTATATGGAAAACGGCTCGGGAATAGGCTATGAAAACTGGCTTTTTGATACCTCGGAGCAGTATTTCCGTACCGCCGCAGAAATAATCCACGAAACCAACAATTCCGTAGCAGTAGGTATCGCTATAAGAGATGTATGGGCGAACTCCGGGAATAACGAGCTGGGCAGTAAGACAGACGGGGATTTTGAAGCTTTCTGTGACGGCTACTCCGATACAAAGGCATTTCTCGAAAAGGGCTATTGCGATTTCGCAGTCTTAAGCGCTTACGGCTCCCTTTCCTCGGTACAGCTCCCCTACGAGGAGGTTACCTCCTGGTGGAACAATATTACCGAGGCTATGAATATGCCTCTTTACATACTCCACCATAACGACCGCATAGGCGGCGACGGACCGGGCTGGAAGGCGGAGGACCAGCTTCTTCGTCAGCTTACCGTAGCAAAAAAACTGGGCAGCTACAAGGGCAGCATCTTCAATTCCTACGCTTCCCTTATGAATAATCCTCTTAATACAACCACTACCCTTAAGTCCTATTTTAACGAGCAGATTGACGAAAGCTCACTCTTCGAGGACTTAAGAATGACATCTCCCGCTAAGCTCAATTTTACCACCAGCGAGCAGAGCGTAACCTTTATGGGTACTTTCGATAATAACTTCCCCGTTTATTTCAACAATCAGGAAATTACCCTTAACGACGCAGGAAATTTCTATTTCAAGAAGGACCTTAAGGTAGGTAAGAATACCTTTACGATAAAGCATAAGTCCAAAACCCTCACCTATACCATTGAGCGTAAGATTGTGGTAATGAAATCCATAAGCAAGGCGATTTCCGACGGAAAAACCCTTAGGGTCGAGGGCGGAACAAAGATTAAGCTTACGGCTACTGCCTACAGAGGCTCAAAGGTTTACGGCATAGTCAACGGAACCACGGTTTCAATGACCGAATCGACGGTTTATGACGATGAGGACGACGTAAACTCCTCTTATGTAAGATATACGGGTACATATACTGCACCCGAAGGACTTATCGGGCAGGAGCAGAACCTCGGAGCAATAAAGATTTACGGCTCAAACAGCGGCTACAACGCAGAGGTAATCGGGGCGAGCGTTATCATAAACGCTAAGCCCGAGCCCCCGAAGCAGCAGGAGCAGGCGGTAATCTCCGACGCAAGCAGCGTAGGCACAGGCGAGGTAATCGGTACCCTCGGCTCACCCCATAAGGCTTCGGAAGCGCTGAAATATGTAAAAACCACCTCGGATTATACCATTGTCTATGACGGAAAAACCGCCGACGATATTCCCTCTCCTGTCTTTTCACAGCTTCCTGCAGGAGTTAAGGAGGTCTATAAGGCTACCTCGGGAAACTATTACATAACCGAGTCGGGAAAGCGTCTTGCTATGTCCGCCTCTACGTTAGAGGAGGGCTACGGAATTGAGGAAAATCCCCTTTTCGTTAAGGCAGTAGGCACAAGCGGCGGCAACAGCTACATAAAGCTTAGCCTCGGTCATAAAACAGGCTTTAATATGCGGCTGGCAGGAAACAGCTACTACACAGGCTGGGACGGAGACTATAACGTAAGCGACCTTACCGCTACACATTTATATATCACCTTTGAAAATGTAACAAGCGTAACCAAGCTTCCCTCCTTCGAAAACAATCTCGTTTTCAGGTCGGGAAAATGGGACACGGTTACAGAGGATAACGGTACGAAGTTCAGGCTTATCCTTGAGCTTCGCCAGCCGGGAGTATATTTCGGACACAGCGCCGTTTTCAACAGCGAAGGCGACCTTCTGCTCTCCTTCCCTGTTCCGACAAACAGCTTAAGCGGACTTACAATCGTTGTTGACCCGGGACATGGCTACGGCAAATCTGCTAACCTGTTCGACCCCGGAGCAATCGGCGAGGTAAGAGAATCCGACGTCGTTCTTCCTATTGCCGAGGAGCTTACTTCCCAACTTAAGGCGGCAGGAGCAAACGTTATCCGCCTTAAGAGCGAAAGCCAGTTCCTGCTAACAAGGGAAAGACCCAATTATGCAAGAGGCTACGGCTGTGACCTTTATCTTTCTATTCATGCAAATAAGGCTACGGGAGAGGCAAGAGGAGTTGAAGCCTACTACTTTACCTCTTATTCACAGCCTTTAGCTAAAGCGATTTCCGCAAATATAGCAAATTATTATGCAGGAAACGTATATTCCGACGGAGCAAACAAGGACAGAGGCGCAAAATACAGCTACTATCAGGTAACTCTACAGCAGGACTTCCCCTCCGTTCTTATCGAAACAGGCTTCGTAGATAACATAAGCGACGCTATGGCACTTGCTTCAAAGGAACATCAGAAGGGAATAGCCGCCGCCATCGTTTCGGGCATAAAGCAGTATATTTCAAGAAGCAGCATATCCTATGCCCAGGAGGGCTCAAGCACCGTAACTAAGCCCGATAATGAGCCCGAGGAGACAAAGCCCGAAGAAACGGCTGCGCCCACAGAGGAAACAACCCTTCCGGACAGCGAGGATACAACGGCGCCAGCAGAGGAAAGCACCGTTCCTTCCGATACGTCGGAAAGCGACAGCTCCGAAAGCACGGACACCACCACCTTACCCCCCGAAGCTCCCCCGGAAGAAACCACCGTTCCAACAGGCGGCTGGATGGATCAGCCCTGGTAAAAGAATAGCTTTATCAACAGATAAGCCCGAAATGCTACTGCTTTTCGGGCTATATTTATTAAGGGTCACCTCTAAAAACCTATGCCGTTTATTTCATGATTCTTCAAAATTTTTAAAAAAATTGCAGATATGTATTGCAATTACCTTTTGAATTTGTTATAATATTCACGGTGTTTGCAAATGGCAAACTATCCGTAAATGAAAGGAATGGTATCAGTATGCCGTCAAGTATTGTAGTCGGAACACAGTGGGGCGACGAAGGTAAGGGAAAAATTATCGATATTATCGCTTCAAGAGCTGACGTTGTAGTTCGTTCACAGGGCGGAAATAACGCAGGTCACACAGTTGTAAACGAGGGACAGACATATAAGCTTCATCTTATCCCCTCGGGTATTCTTTATAAGGAAACCCTTTGCCTTATCGGCGCAGGCGTCGTTCTCGACCCTAAGGACTTTATCGGCGAGCTTGATAGCTTAGGCGAGAGAGGTATCAGCTTCGACAATCTCAGAATCGACCCGAGAGCTCATGTTATTATGCCCTGGCATATCACCCTGGACGGTCTTTCCGAAAAATTCAGAGGCAACAGCGATATCGGTACTACAAAAAGAGGTATCGGTCCCACATATATGGATAAATATGAGCGCTGCGGCATAAGAGTTTACGACCTTATCCACCCCGAGGTATTTGCTGAAAAGGCAAGAGCTACAGGAAAGCTCAAGAATAAGATTATTACCGAGGTGTACGGCGGAGAGGCTCACGATATCGAAGCTATCATCAAGGAATACACAGAATACGGAAAGCGCCTTAAGCAGTATGTTGACGACGTTTCCGTTATCGTATATAACGCCGCTAAGGAAGGCAAGCAGATTATGTTCGAGGGCGCACAGGCTACCCTTCTCGATATCGACTTCGGTACATATCCTTATGTTACCTCCTCACACCCCGTTTCCGCAGGCGTATGCGTAGGAACAGGCGTAGGTCCTATGATTATAAACGATATTATCGGCGTAGCTAAGGCATATACTACAAGAGTAGGTAAGGGTCCCTTCCCTACCGAGCTTAACGACGAAACAGGCGAGCTTATAAGAAACCGCGGCGGTGAATTCGGTACTACAACAGGCCGTCCCAGAAGAACAGGCTGGTTCGACGCAGTTATCGTTCGTCATTCCGTAAGAGTAAACGGTCTTTCTAAGCTGGCTATAAATAAGCTTGATACCTTAAGCGGTGTCGGCGACCTTAAAATCTGCGTAGCCTATAAGAAGCCCGACGGTACTATACTTAAGGACTTCCCTGCCGCTCTCGAGGAGCTTGCTGACTGTGAGCCCGTATAT
>JAEDHF010000113.1 GCA_016297165.1 Oscillospiraceae bacterium
ATTAAGTTCCCCGAGGAATACTATCTTGAAAATAAGCAGTTTCAGATGCTTATCAATACATCATATAAGGTCAGGAGTATGATACGGAGAAAGGAATTAAGCTTCCTTGAATCTGTGCTTGCAGACGGTATTTATTCGCTTCGTTATAATGGTGCAGTTTCCTTTACGGAGAGAGCTCTTATGGTTGCAGTTACTGGTAACGAAAAGCTTAGTTTTCATAAAGAAAAATGTGAGAGTACGAAAAAAATAATAGATGAGCTTATTAGAAAACGACTCGTACCTGTTGAAGAGCGAATGGTAAACAAAAAGACGAAGTATTATTTTAACGATTATGCCCTTAACGGTTTCCCGGGTGCATTTCCTTTACATGAATCGGCTATCAGCGAGAACAGACTTTCCAATATCCCCGACGGTATATTAATGGTTATGACCGATAAATCCGACAGCGATACGAGAAAGAAAAAGCGTGATGATTATAAAGAGGTAATCGCCATAAAATATTACCTTATTCATGAGCTCAACAGGATTTTCAATTATTCCGACATACACGATATTTATAGTATAAGGAAATGCTATGACCCCGAATTTTTAAGAAAGAATGATAATGACGGCGGAGAATACATGCCCTATTCAAAAATCTCTACAAAAACCGCCCGCAGAATCATATATACAAGGTATGACCGAAACGCAAGGTCGGTTTTTAAGGATAAAACAAGTGCTGAAGAAAAAACCGCCGGGATATTTAACTATATTGATTTTCCGTATAGCGTGGAACGCTTGCATATAATCCTCTGTGAAATGCTGGACAATCTTAAAAAGAATGGATATCTCCGAAATTACAGAATTCTATATTATACAAAGGAGCAGCTTAAAAAGACCCGTAAAATGAAGTGGGATTTATGTAATGAAACCCCGAAAGGAATCCCTATGGGCATTGAATTTTTTGTAAAATAAACCCGAAATCCCCTGTAACGCACCAAGCGTTATAGGGGTATTTTTTTATGCAAAAATGTGCAACACTTTTTCCGTATTTCTCATTTTATAGCCATTTATCAGTATAAAATATCCCTATTTATTGTTTATATTTTCGAGGCTGAAAACGTGGGTGTGTTTTCGCCTCTCGTGCAGTAATTCTTACTGCATATTTTTATCTTGTATTTTCATGAGAATTGCTCTGTCTTTCTGTCAAGGAAGATAGGGCTTTTTTGTTTTGCCTTGCTTTATTTCTTTTACTAAGGCTTCGGTTACGGCCACAGTAGTGGTCGTCGGATTGTTTTTAAAGATATTCATTGATTCTGTTGGTTATTTTTTGGCTTTAAAAGCAGGTTTTCTGTTAATGACTTATTTCGTTCCCAACTCGGGAACGACTGGGTGTATTTAAAGCTAATCATAGAATCTGTGATTATCGATTATAAGAAGCCTTGTTATTCAAGGCAAAAACACTTTGACAGAAAGGATAAGACAATGGACAAAAATACCAAAAATGAAACTACTACAATGCAGAATCCAGTAGCATTGAACTCTGATTGCAATAATTCTCTCGATGATTTTTCATTCAGGAGAGAAAGAATCCGTGCTATCGAATTAGCACTCTGCAATCAAAAGAATAAGGCAGATAAAATAGCTTCAGGAGCAGTGGGAGAAAATGGTAAAAGACTGGTTATTACCGTGAACAGTGCTTCTAAGAGATATGGAATATCTGCTGACCGTATATACAGAGCCATTAACGATGGCAGGATTTGTAATATAAGCGGTGAGAGAATAAGGATATTCTATGTGGACGAATTCTTAAATTGCTTCAATATTAAGTCCAAAGATAAAGAAATATCAAAAGGCGAATAAGATATGCCCCATAACGTAAATCCCTGCGTTATGGGGCATTTCTATATGCAAATTACTAAGCCCGTAAATTTAATCAGAAATTTCAAGAATATATCAGCTAACTAAATCATAATTATTAACAATCAAAAAGGAGGACACGCAAATGAAGATTGTTCTTTCGGCTGAAAATAAGTATAAAACCGTGGATAATGAGGAGCGGGAAAGGGAAGTCACGAGAATTGTAGAAAGGCTCGTAGGAAAAAAGTATCAACAGGACGTTGAAAATAAATCAAATCAAAAACTTGAATAATGGCAGATAATATGGTATAATTGATTTGTGTTCAGACGATTATACCATATTTTGTTTATGCCGAAAGGAGAAACAAAATCATGAGTGTATCAGTAGGAATTTATGTAAGATTGTCCGACGAGGACAGAAATAAGCTTAATAAGGGCGACGAAAGCGAAAGCATACAGAATCAGAAGTCAATGCTTACCGAATTCTGTCGGGAGCGTAACTGGGAAATCTACGATATTTATAATGACGAGGATTATAGCGGTACAGACAAGCACAGACCCGAATTCAACAGAATGATTAAGGACTGTGAAAACGGCTGTGTAAACCTTGTTCTATGTAAGCATCAGGACAGGTTTGCAAGAGATAATGAGCTTGTTAACCATTATATCCATGGCAAGTTTATCGAATGGGGAGTAAGATTCAAAAGCGTAATCGACCATATCGATACCAGCGACGAGAATACCAAGAAGCAAAGCCAGATATCCGCCCTTACCAGCGAATGGTACTGCGAGGACACCAGCAAGAAAATCAGAAGCGTCCTTGAGCATAAGCGCTCACAGGGCAAATTCACAGGCAGCTTTGCTCCTTACGGATATGCAGTTGATCCAGATGACAAGAATCATCTTGTAATCGACCCTGTTGCGGCTGAAAATGTACGGCTCGTTTTTGAGCTGTATGCACATGGTAACAGCTATCGGGCAATAGTTCAGGAGTTAAACAGCAGGGGACAACCCTGTCCCACTCTTTATAAGCAGCTTTGCGGCAGTAAGTTTTATAATGCCAACACCGAGGGAAGCTATAACAAGGGCTTATGGACGACAAGCACAATAAGTGTAATGCTCCGTAATGAGACCTATTGCGGAAATCTTGTGCAGGGTAAATCCCACGACATAAGCTATAAAAACCATAAGCGCCGCAAGGTTGATGAGAGCGAATGGATAAGGGTTGAGAATACCCACGAGCCCATTATCGACAGCTTTTTATGGAATAAGGTGCAGGAGCGCCTTCTCAGCAATTTAAGGGTAGGTAAGGTTTCAACCGAGCTGTCGCCTTTATCGGGTAAGGTGAAATGTGCTGTCTGCGGCAGTCCAATGAAGCGAAACGTCTATTATAATAAGGCAAGAACCATAAAGTATTACAATCTGTGCTGCGGCACATATAAGACGGGAGCGCAGAACTGCACTAATACAAAGAGCTTAAGCGGAAAACAGCTTGAAGAGCTCCTTGTTGAGCAGATAAACGCACATATTGTGCAGTACTGCAAAACAGACAGCCTTAATCTGCCCGATAAACAGCAGGAGCGTTTAGAGTCCCTTATGGGCACCAGGAATTTAGTAGCCCAGCGCTTATCCGAAAAGGAAACAAAGATTGCAAGAATGTACGAGGATTATCTTGACGGACTTATAAGCGCAGAGAACTACAAGATTATCAGCAATAAGTTCGCAAGGGACGTTGAGGAAACCAAGAACAGCCTGGAAAGCCTTGAAAAGCAGATACATATTCTTGAAAATATCAGGATTGACGAAGCCGATAAGAAGGCTATCATCAAGAAATATATGTACGTTGACGAGCTTACACACGAAGTAGCTGACGATTTTATCGAAACCGTTTTTGTAGGCGAGTATATCGAGGGAAAAGAGCGTGAAATTACCATTGAATGGCGGATTTAAGCGGATATGGTATGAACCAGTTTAAGCGATACCCACCACACGGCGGCTTCGACGGCGGCTGCGTTGCAATAAACGGAACCCCCGAAAAGGACATAAACCTCGATATTGCGCAGAAATTAGGAGAGCTTCTGAGCTTTAACGGCTACGAGGTGGTTTTTACCCGTAAGGATGATAACGCTGTCTGCGACGAGGGGGTAGTGGGCATAAGGAATCAGAAAACCTCCGATATGGAGAATCGTCTCGAAATTATAAAGCAGTACCCCTCCGCTATCTTTTTGTCTGTTCATCAGAATCAGTTTACCGAGAGTAAATATTCCGGCGGACAGATGTTCTACACCACCAATAATAGCGGCAATTTCCGCCTTGCGACTATTATGCAGAAGCATTTTGCGGAGCTTCAGCCCGATAACGACAGAACTCCGAAGCTTATTGATAACAAATTGTATCTTTTTAAGGATACTATGCAGGAGGCGCTCCTTATAGAATGCGGCTTCCTGTCCAATCCGAAGGACGCCGAAAACCTTTCCAATGAGGAATATCGGAAAAAGGTAGCCTTTACAATATACAGCGGACTTTCGGATTATATTTCCGAGAAAACAGAGGAAGTTAATAACAAGGAGAATGAAGAAAATGGCGAAACAGAAAGTTTCTTATATATGCAGTGAGTGCGGCCATATTTACCCTAAGTGGGTGGGAAGGTGTACCGAATGCGGCGAATGGAATACAGTCTCCGAGCAGGTTGAGCTTCCACGGGCTTCGGTAAAAAGCGGAAGAACCCTTAAGCCGAAGGGGCTTTCGGATATAAGCTGTGACGACGACGTACGCTATAAAACCGGCTCCTCGGAGCTGGACAGGGTTTTAGGCGGCGGCCTTGTGGCAGGCTCGCTGGTACTCTTAAGCGGCGACCCCGGAATAGGAAAATCCACTCTCCTTTTGCAGATATGCAACTATCTCGATAAAAGCTGTAAGGTGCTCTATATTTCGGGAGAGGAAAGCGAGCGTCAGATTAAGCTTCGTGCCGACAGGCTAAGGGTAAGCGGCGAAAATCTGTATCTGCTTTCGGATACGGACTGTGAAGCGATAAATGCCGCAATAATCGAGGAAAAGCCCGACGTGGTTATTATCGACTCAATCCAGACCATGCAGATTACGGAAATCTCCTCTGCCCAGGGTAGTATCACCCAGGTAAGAGAGTGCACCTCCCTTTTTATGCAGACTGCAAAAAAATACGGAATTCCCTTTTTTATAGTAGGTCACGTCAATAAGGACGGCGGAATTGCAGGGCCTAAGGTGCTGGAGCATATCGTGGATACTGTGCTTTGCTTTGAGGGGGATAAACAGCTTTCCTGCCGTATTCTTCGGGCAGTAAAAAACCGCTACGGCTCGACCAATGAAA
Organism: Oscillospiraceae bacterium; assembly: GCA_016297165.1. GTDB lineage: Bacteria > Bacillota > Clostridia > Oscillospirales > Ruminococcaceae > Ruminiclostridium_E. The sequence goes on from JAEDHF010000113.1 coordinate 5,186, forward strand.
TCGGCGTTTTCCGTATGTGCGACAGGGGGCTTGAGGAAGTTCCGAACCCCTCCGCTATGCTCCTTTCGGGCAGACCCGGCAACGTCAGCGGAATAAGCGTTTTATGCACAATGGAGGGCACAAGACCCCTTCTTTCCGAGGTGCAGTCCCTCGTCACCAAAACAGGCTTCGGAACGCCCCGAAGAGCCGCTAACGGCTTCGATTACAACAGACTTTGCCTTATTATCGCCGTTCTTGAAAAAAGAACTGGCTATCTTTTCGGGCAGTTTGACGTTTATGTAAATGTTACGGGCGGAATGAAGCTGAGCGAGCCTGCCGCCGATGTGGCGGTAGCCTTATCTCTCTTTTCCGGACTTTGCGACAGGGTAATTCCCGAGGATTTAGCGGTTTTCGGCGAAATAGGTCTTGGCGGCGAGATAAGAGCGGTTTCATCGCCTATGGAGCGAATAAAGGAATGCGCAAGGCTGGGCTTTAAAACCTGTATCGTTCCGAAAAGCGTTCTTTCTTCTTTAGATAAAAAGTCCTGTGAGGGGATAAGAGTTATCGGCGTTTCAACCATAAATCAGATGTTCAAGGCGGCGGAAACCCTTATTTCCGGCGAATAAATTTTAAGGCACTATGCGGTAAAAGGCATAGTGCCTTTTAATATGACGAAATAAAGTTAAAAATGTCC
>JAEDHF010000114.1 GCA_016297165.1 Oscillospiraceae bacterium
TGAAGGCGGAAAGCGCAGGACCCTCCGTTGGAAAGCTTGTTCCGAGGGTAAAAACTACTGCCCTTATACTTTATTCTATCTATTTCGGGCTTACCGCTTTAGAGTTTATTTCTCTTATGATTGCAGGAATGCCCGTATTCGACTCCCTTAACGCTACCTTCGCTACCGCAGGAACGGGCGGCTTCGGCATTATGAATACCAGTATCGGCGGCTACACCACCGCTATGCAGGTTATCATTACGGTATTTATGGTGCTTTTCTCGGTAAATTTCAACTGCTACTTCCTTCTCCTTCACGGTAAGCTTAAAAGCGCCCTTAATACGGAGCTCAGGGTTTTTCTTATTGTTTACGCCCTCTCCTCTCTCCTCGTTACCCTTAATATTTCGGGACTTTACGGAAGCTTCGGCGAAGCTCTCAACAACGCTACCTTTACCGTAGCCAGCATAATGTCCACAACGGGCTTTTCAATCTGTGACTTTAACACCTGGCCCGAGCTTTCGAGGCTTATTCTTACCGTTCTGATGTTTATCGGCGCCTGTGCAGGCAGTACCTGCGGCGGTATAAAGATTTCCCGTTATGTAATTCTCTTTAAGGGGCTAAAAAAGGAGCTTCAGCTTATGATTCACCCGAAACAGGTAAAGAAAATTAAGCTGGATTCACACGAGCTTGAACACAGTACGGTACGTTCGGTAAACGTATATATCGTCTGCTTTTTGCTGATATTCTTCGTTTCTCTCCTTATCGTTTCCTTCGATAACCACGACCTTATTACGAACTTTACCGCTGTTGCGGCTACTCTCAATAACGTTGGACCGGGTCTGGAGCTTGTCGGTCCTACACAGAATTTCGGCTTTTTCTCCGACCCTGCTAAAATTGTGCTTATTTTCGATATGCTGGCAGGACGTCTGGAGCTGTTCCCTGTACTTTTGCTGTTTTTACCCAGCACTTGGAAAAAGTAATTTTTTGCATAGAAAACCGCCCGGGAGAAATCTCCCGGGCGGTCAGCTTTATATGCATTTATTTTAGTTCTTAAGACTCTGTAAAGGCGCCGGAATATGACCGCCTCTTGAAATAAACTTAGCAGGGCTGAACTTGTTTATTGACATAACGGGGCCGCTTCCGAAAAGTCCGCCGAATTCGAGGGTTTCGCCCTCCTTCTTACCGATAGCCGGAACAACACGGACAGCGGTTGTCTTGCTGTTTACCATACCGATAGCGGCTTCGTCGGCGATAATGGCGGAAAGTATATCCGCAGGAGTATCACCGGGTACAACGAACATATCAAGACCAACGGAGCATACCGCAGTCATAGCTTCAAGCTTTTCAAGGCAGAGAGCGCCTCTGTTAACGGCGTCAATCATACCGGCGTCCTCGGAAACGGGGATAAAAGCACCGGAAAGACCGCCGACACGGGAGGAAGCCATTACGCCGCCCTTTTTAACTGCGTCGTTAAGGAGGGCGAGAGTAGCTGTGGTACCGTAAGCGCCGCAGCTTTCAAGACCGATTTCTTCAAGAATATGGGCAACGCTGTCGCCTACAGCAGGAGTAGGAGCAAGAGAAAGGTCAACGATACCGAAGGGAACGCCGAGAATCTTACTTGCTTCTGTGCCTACAAGCTGTCCCATACGGGTAATTTTAAATGCTGTCTTTTTGATGACGTCGGCGATTTCGTTAATGGAAGCGTCGGGCATTTTTGCTACTGCGGAGCGTACAACGCCGGGGCCGCTTACGCCTACGTTAATTACGCAGTCGGGCTCTCCTACGCCATGAAATGCGCCTGCCATAAAGGGATTATCCTCAACAGCGTTACAGAATACAACTATCTTTGCAGCGCCGAAACAATGGTTATCGGCGGTTTTCTCGCTGGCTTCCTTGATGATTTTACCCATTAAGGCTACTGCGTCCATATTTATACCTGCTCTTGTTGAGCCTACGTTTACGGAGGAGCATACCTTTGTGGTTTCGGAAAGAGCCTGTGGGATAGAGTTGATGAGCTCTAAGTCCCCTGCGGAAAAGCCCTTATGTACTAAAGCGGAGTAGCCGCCGACGTAGTTTACTCCTGTCTCGTTGGCTACTTTTTCGAGAACGTGAGCAAATTTAACGGGGCTGCCCTTTGTGGCTGCTGCAATCATAGCGATAGGGGTAACGGAAAGGCGCTTGTTGATAATCGGGATACCGTAGCGCTTTTCGATTTCTTCTCCCGTCTTAACGTGGTTGCAGGCGCAGCGCATCATCTTGTCATACACCTTTGTGCACGCCTTGTCAATATCGCTGTCGATACAGTCGAGGAGGCTGATACCCATGGTAATTGTACGGATATCGAGGTTTTCCTCCTGTATCATCTTTATGGTTTCTAAAATATCGTTTGAATTTAACATTAAGCCGTCCTCCGATTATATTCTGTGCATGGAGTTGAAGATATCCTCGTGCATAACGTGAATCTGAAGACCCATATCGTTTCCGCACTGCTTGAGGGTATCGGCAAGAATGCTGTAATCGCGGTTGCATTTCGAAATATCGATAAGCATGGTCATTGCGAACATATCCTGCATAATTGTCTGTGAAACGTCCATAACGTTAGCGTTGAAGTCGGCGCAGATAGCGCAAACCTTTGCGAGAATACCAACTGTGTCCTTACCTAAAACTGCTACTACTGCTTTCATTTAAATGAAGCTCCTTTCCTTTTCTGAAACGATAAATCCTGTGCAGTATGCCGAAAAAATGTGGGACTGCACATATATACGAGTACTATTATACTATATTTTTCAGGAATTGTAAATATTATAATAGACAAAATTAAAAAATTGTGGTATAATGTATTCTGTCAAGATGTTTTTTAACGAGAGGAGGGGAGTAAAAAGTGTTGCCCTTCGATTTACATACCCATACTTCCTTTTCCTTCGACGGAGAATATGGGGCAGAGGAAATGGTTTTCCGAGCCTATGAGCTCGGTATAGAGTATTACGCTATAACCGACCACCTTGAAATAAACGAGTATCATCTCCCCGAATTCCGCTATCCCGAAATACTTAGGGAAGCGAAATCGGTTATCCCCGACCTTACGGAGAAATACATAGGTAAAATCCACCTTATAAGAGGTATCGAGCTTGGGCAGCCCGTTCACGATACCGCCCTCGCCGAAAGGCTTTTAGCCGAAGGGGATTACGACTATATTATCGGATCCTGCCACATGATAAGGGGCTATCGGGATTTTTACTTCCTGGATTACGACGAAAATGACCCCGTAAGGCTTCTCGATATGTATTTCGACGAGCTTATCGAAATGGCGGAGTGGGGGAAGTTCGATACCCTCGCCCATATTACCTATCCTCTTCGCTATATCGTAGGGGATAAGGGTAAAGCTATAGATATGTCAAGGTACGAAAAGCAGATAGAAAGGCTTTTTTCTCTTATAATAGAGAAGAATATCGCCCTGGAAATAAATACCTCGGGACTTCGCCAGAATATCGGCGAAACTCTCCCGGGAGAAGACCTGCTCCGAAAGTACTATGATATGGGGGGGCGGCTTATTACCATGGGCTCCGACGCCCATAAGCCCGAAGATATCGGAAAGGGAATAGCCGAGGGTATAGCCTTAGCGAAAAAAATAGGCTTTACCGCTGTGTCGGTTTATAAGAAAAGAAAACCAATACTTATTGAAATATGAAAGGATAGATTTATGAAGACATTAGTTGACCTTTTAAGAGAAAATGCCCGACTTACCAATAACGACCTTGCGGTAATGCTGGGAAAAACTCCCGAGGAAATCGAAAAAGAAATCGCAGAGCTCGAAAACGAGGGGCTTATTATCGGTTATTCCGCAATTATCGACGAGGAGCGCTACAACAAGAACTGTGTAACCGCCTTTATCGAGCTTAAGGTATCGCCCCAGGCGGAAAGAGGCTACGACGATATCGCTATTATGCTCTCCCAGTATAAGGAGGTTGACAGCGTTTATCTCATGAGCGGCTCCTTCGACCTTTCCGTTACCATAAGAGGCACCAATCTCCGTGAGGTTGCTCTTTTCGTATCCGACAGGCTCGCTCCCATCGACGGCGTTTTATCCACCACAACCCACTTTATTCTCCGCCGTTATAAGGAGAAGGGCGTTGAATTCGTTCATGAAGACGATGATGAAAGGAGCCTTGTATCTCCGTGATAAACTATGATGAAATTCTGTCCGAAAAGGTATGTAGTATAAAGTTTTCGGGCATAAGAAAATTCTTTGATATAGCCGCTTCCGTTAAGGACGTAGTAAGCCTTTCGGTAGGCGAGCCCGATTTTAAGACTCCTTTTGCAATACGAAAAGAAGCTATAAAAACTCTCGAAAAGGGTAGAACTACATACACCTCAAATGCAGGACTTGAAAAGCTTCGTAAGGCTATTTCAGACTATCTTGACTATACTATTCATACACGCTATGACCCTTTGCACGAGATAATCATTACCGTAGGCGGTTCAGAAGCTATCGACGCAGCCTTCAGGGCTATTCTTAACCCCGGGGACGAGGTACTTCTTCCCGAGCCGAGCTTTGTATGCTACGGACCCCTTATTGAAATGGCGGACGGCGTCCCCGTATATATCGAAACGAAGGCGGAGGATAACTTTAAGCTTACACCTGAACAGGTGCTTGAAAAGATAACCCCTAAAACGAAGGCGCTCGTTCTTCCTTACCCGAATAACCCTACCGGTGCAGTAATGCGCCGTAAGGACTTAGAGAAAATTGCAGAGGTTATACGAGACAGGAATATTATCGTTATTTCCGACGAAATCTATTCCGAGCTTACCTACGGTGCTGAAAAGCACGTTTCCATAGCCGAAATAGAGGGAATGAAGGAGCGTACAATCGTTATAAACGGCTTTTCAAAGGCTTTTGCCATGACAGGCTGGAGACTTGGATATGCCTGCGGTCCTGCCCCGATAATTACCCAGATGCTTAAAATTCACCAGTACGGAATAATGTGTTCTCCTACAGTAAGCCAGTATGCCGCAATTACGGCTATGCGTGACTGCCGTGAGGATGTTGACTATATGGTAAGCGAATATGATATGAGGAGAAAGCTTATCGTTAACGGCTTTAACGAAATGGGGCTTACCTGCTTTGAGCCCGAGGGAGCCTTTTATGTATTCCCCTCAATAAAGTCAACCGGGCTTTCCTCCCAGGAATTCTGCCAGCGGCTTATTTTCGAGAAAAAGGTAGCGGTTGTCCCCGGGGACGCCTTCGGCGAATGCGGCGAGGGCTATATCCGTGTAAGCTATGCCTATTCTATAAATCATATTCTTTTAGCGTTAAAGAGAATAAGGGAGTTTCTTGATGAACTTAATGGTTAAGGCTTACGGAAAGGTTAATCTGTGGCTCGATATAACGGGAAGGCTGGATAACGGATATCATAGCCTTAATACCGTAATGAGAAGAATTGACCTTTTCGATGAAATTGAGCTTAAAACGGGGGATAAGGGGATAAAGGTAAGCTGTGATAATCCCTTTGTGCCCTCCGATGAAAGAAATATTGCCTATAAAGCAGCGGCGTCCTTCTATGAAGCCACAGGTCTGCCTCCCGAGATTTCCATAGCTATAAAGAAAGTTATTCCCGTTGAGGCGGGGCTCGGCGGTTCGAGCACAGACGGAGCGGCGGTGCTTACTGCCCTCAACACCCTTTACGGCGATATTCTTTCTAAGGAAGAGCTTATCCGTATGGGTACAGTCCTCGGCGCAGACGTCCCCTTCTGTATAACGGGAGGAACGGCGAAATGCGGCGGTATCGGGGATATTATAACACCTATGGAAAGCGGAGAGCTTTATCTCGTAATAGTAAAGCCGAATTGT
>JAEDHF010000115.1 GCA_016297165.1 Oscillospiraceae bacterium
CCCAATTTTCCTTGAAATACATCAAGTATTACTGCGAAAAATTTGAACAATCTTAAACCTAAATTCACAGCACATATAAACGACATAGGTTTTTAGAGGCGACCATAATAAAATTGTATAACGGTTATTTATTGTCCAAATATTTATTGAAACAGTATTGTTTTGTATTCATAATTATCCCGATTAACCGAATAACAAGGTTTATACCTCTCCCCCTAAAAACTCCGATTTCGGAACATAGGGCACCCTAACCTCATACCCTCTTTTTCCCATATCCTCCGCCTTTATAAGGGCAGTCTGATAGTGAACGCCGAGGGCTTTCGCTATATTTTCGATTGTGTAGCCCTCCTCCGCCAGCTCCAGCATTTCCCTGTCGCTTATAAGCAGATTTGCGGCAAAGATATTAGCTTCCTTTTCGGGCTTACTTTTCATATCGAAAAAGCCCGTTTCCTTTAAGCCGCCCCTTTCCGCTATATCCCTGTGAAGGCAGTCGTGACCTATTTCGTGAGCCGCCACAAGCTTCATAAGCCTTTCGTCAAGGTTTTCGTTTATAACGATATATCTGCCCTTTTCATAAACGATATAAAAACCCTTAAGACCGCCGAGGTCGGCATAATCGAGGTCAATTCCGAGGCTTCCTGCAAGCTCGAAGGGATTATTCGTACGGCATTTTCTTACCGTTTCAAGCACAACTGCGTTTATATCAATGCCGCTCAAAGCCCTACCCTCATTTCCTGTCCTTATTCTTCTCCTTAGCCTTCCAGTAGATATTCTGTAAAGCCAGCATAAGCTTATCCTTATCCTCCTCGGACATATCGCCGCCTGCGAAAAGAGCGCCTGCACAGTTTAAAAGCTGCTGTGCCGAAACTACGCCGCTTTTTCCGTCCTCGGCTTCCACAAAGCCGAGAAAATCCTCGCTGCTTACCAAATATTCCACCCTCGTACCGAGAACCTCACAAAGCTTAGCGAGGATATCCCTTTTCGGATAGCGCGCGTTCATTTCGTAGTTCTGGATGCACCTCATAGATACACCCACAGCCTCCGCCAGCCCTGCCTGGGTCATATTTTTTCTTTTTCTGCAGCCCTGCAGCTTTTCTCCGAATGTCATAAAATACCGCCTTTCTTATCCCAAAAATGAAAAAATTTAGAAAAACCTATTGACAATATCCCATTTTTGAGATATAATGCATTTACACTCATTTTGTTCGCTTTAAGTATAGCATAATGTTCGTATTTTGTCAATAGGCGGTGATAATTTTGAAACGAACTATTTTACATTGTGACCTTAACTCCTTTTTCGCTTCGGTTGAAATTTTCTTAAATCCCGAGCTTAAGGGGAAGCCTGTTGCGGTCTGCGGAAGCGTAGAGGACCGCCACGGTATCGTACTGGCGAAATCCGACGAGGCGAAGGCCTACGGCGTAGCTACCGCCGAAGCAGTGTGGCAGGCTAAGCAGAAATGCCCCGACCTCATTATCGTTCCTCCTCATTTTGACAGATATATGGAATTCTCGAAGAAGGCAAAGGCGGTTTATTCCCGTTATACCGACCTTATCGAGCCCTTCGGAATGGACGAATGCTGGCTTGATGTTACGGGGAGCAGGCGGCTTTTCGGCGACGGAATGACTATCGCCGAGGATATCCGCCAAAGAATGAAGGCGGAGGTAGGCCTTTCCGTATCAATCGGCGTAAGCTTCAATAAAATTTTCGCTAAGCTGGGCTCCGATATGAAAAAGCCTGACGCTATAACCGCTATCCCCTACGAAAGTTTCCGTAATCAGCTTAAGGATGTCCCTGCCTCCGATATGCTTGGCGTGGGCAGGAAAACAGGAGCCGTCCTTAAAAGATACTGCATAAACACAATCGGAGAGCTGGCGGCGACAAATCCCGATTTTCTGCGGCGAAGGCTCGGAAAGGGCGGCGAACAAATCTGGCGCTGGGCGAACGGGTACGACAGCTCCCCGGTTTCAGCCTTAAACTACGAAGCCCCCATAAAAAGTATAGGGCATGGTACCACCTGCTCCGCCGACTTAGTGTCCAACGAGGAGGTTAAGGCGGTTTTTATCCGTCTTTCACAGGATATCGGGAAGAAGCTTCGCCGCCATAACCTTTCCGCAAGCGGTATTCAGATAACAATACGGGATAAAAACCTTATTATAAAGCAGTTTCAGACTCGTCTCGGCTATTTTACCCAGAATTTCACCGATATCTACGAAAACGCCTACAGGCTTTTTCTTAAAAGCTACGACTGGCACGACAGCATTCGCTCTCTTACCGTACGGGCAATCAACCTCTCGGAAGGTGCCCGACCCGAACAACTGGATTTAATGGCAGATTTCGAGCGTCGGGATAAGGTAGCCGCCGCCGAAATAGCCATGGAAAAAATAAGGGGTCGCTTCGGTCATAACGCCGTTGATATGGCGGTGCTTATGACAAACACCAAAACCGCTCCCGAGCTTATGCCCTCGCTTCTTCCCGGGTCGGTAAGATAATAATACTAATAAGTGTGTGCTCAATAACTGTCCATAGGACAGTTATTGATCACACTTATTATAAAACTACAAAAAAATAACGCACCCTCGGGTGCGTTACTGTTTTAAAAAATTACGCTCTTACATCAAGAAGAACGCCTCTACCGTCCGCAGACGGTACCGATTCGGACAGGCTTTCAATAAGCTGTGCGCTTGCTGCTTCCTGTGAATCCATGGTGTTTTTGAGCATAGAAACCGAAGCCTGCTGCTGAACACTATACTGTGCCATACTTGTAGAAAGCTGAGCGATATATGAGGTTATTCCGCCCATAAAAACACCTCCTTAAGCTTTGTAACCCTATTATAAACCCCTATCATATAAAAATCAATAGAAATTCTGCACTAATTTTCGGTTACACATGTGTTTAGGTCGCTATTACGGCCTTTTATTTAATGTCTGTTCATCAACTTCTGATAGGCTTTACAATAATGAAAAAAGCCTATCAGAAGTTGCTAAAGTGCAAGGATTTTTATAAAAAATCAGAGAAATCCTTGCACTTTAGTTCGTCCTTCAGGACGAAATGAGCTTGACATCAAGTAGTGCGTGGGGCTTAAAATCACACAAAGTACGATTTTAAGCCAACTCAAAGCCTGCTTTTCAGGCTTTGAGGGGTAACTGTCCTGCGGACAGTTACCCTGCACGCACTATTTATTCGAAGCGGCAGCCTTCTTTTTAGGAGCCGCCTTTTTCTTTTCGCCCCTTACGATTGTGGGCTTTTCCTCGCCCTTAGCGCATTTTTCCGTAACGATTATCTTTACGATACTGTCGTCGCTGGGCGCTTCGAACATTGTTTCATTAAGTATGCTCTCAAGAATGGTTCTTAGACCTCTTGCGCCGGTTTTGCGCTCAATGGACTTCTTAGCGATGGCTCTTAATGCCTCGGTTTCTATTTCGAGCTCTACGCCGTCAAGGCTGAAAAGATAGCTGAACTGCTTAACAATAGCATTTTTCGGCTCAACCAGTATCTTTATAAGAGCGTCCTCGTCCAGCTCGTCTAAAACGGCGATAACGGGAAGCCTGCCCACGAGCTCGGGGATAATTCCGTACTTTACGAGGTCGTCCGGCTCTACGTTATGGAACGCCTTCGTTAAGGTCATTTCCTTCTTATCTGCGATTTCTGCCCCGAAGCCGAGAGCGGAGGAATTTATACGGGAGGAGATAGTCTTATCTATTCCGTCGAAGGCGCCGCCGCAGATAAAGAGGATATTCTTTGTATTTATCTGGATAAACTCCTGATTGGGGTGCTTACGGCCGCCCTGGGGAGGAACGTTTGAAACCGTACCCTCTACTATCTTTAAAAGAGCCTGCTGAACGCCCTCGCCGCTTACGTCACGGGTAATTGAGGTATTTTCCGAACGGCGGGAAATCTTATCTATTTCGTCGATATAGATAATTCCGTGTTCCGCCGCCTCAATATCGTAATCCGCCGCCTGGATAAGGCGTAAAAGTACGTTTTCTACATCCTCGCCTACGTAGCCTGCCTGAGTAAGGGTGGTAGCGTCGGCGATAGCGAAGGGAACGTGGAGAACTCCTGCGAGGGTCTGCGCAAGCATAGTTTTACCCACGCCTGTAGGACCTAAGAGGAGAACGTTACTCTTCTGAAGCTCGATATCGTTATTCTTATCGTCGTTGGCGAGGGTTCTCTTATAGTGGTTATAAACGGAAACACAGAGGGTCTTTTTAGCCTCCTCCTGTCCGATAATATACTGGTCGAGAACCGCCTTTATGTCGGCAGGCTTAACAACCCCTGCCGTTTCCGACGAAACTTCCGCCTGCTGTTTTGCAGGGCGTTTTCTCTGAGGCTGGGGGATTTCCACCTCTCCCTCCTCAAGAAGCATACGGTAGGAAGCCAGCACACATTCGTTGCAGATTGCCGCATTACTGGAATAGAGCATTCTTGCAACCTTATCGTCGGTCTTACCGCAGAAACTGCATCTTAACATAAATCAGAAAATTCCTTCCTGTCTGATGTGAAAAGTAAAGCTGAAACGTAACGGGGCTTATCTCTTTTCTATTACCTTATCGATAAGACCGTATTCGAGAGCCTGCTGAGCCGTCATGAAGTTATCTCTGTCCGTATCTCTTTCGATAACTTCGATAGGCTGTCCTGTCATCTCCGAAAGAAGGGTATTCATCTTCTTCTTGATACGGATAATATGGTTAGCGTGGATTTCGATATCCGAAGCCTGAGCTCTGCCTGTACCGCCTAAGGGCTGGTGAATCATAATTTCACTGTTGGGAAGAGCGAGACGCTTACCCTTTGCGCCTGCCGCAAGGAGAAAAGAACCCATAGACGCCGCCATACCCATACAGATTGTGGACACGTCGCACTTTATATAGTTCATTGTATCGTAAATAGCCATACCGTCGGAGATTGAGCCGCCGGGGCTGTTTATATAGAGGCAGATATCCTTTTCGGGATCCTGACCCTCGAGGAAGAGAAGCTGCGCTACAACAAGCCCTGCCGTAACGTTATTTACCTCGTCGTTAAGCATAACTATTCTGTCGTTAAGTAAACGGGAGTAAATATCATAGGCACGCTCGCCTCTTCCCGTCTGCTCTATTACGGTAGGTACAAGACTCATAAAATCCATAGTCACCATTCCTTTCTTTCTTCGACATAATTCGTATTTCGTCTGAATATAAATATTCAGAGCTCCTGTATCAGAAGCTCTGAATTTCTTGGCAGGTACCGATTATTCCGCCTTAGCTTCAACCTCGGTAACTTCAGCATTCTCGCGGACTAAATCGAATGCCTTTTCAACCTTAAGGTCAACTGTAAGGCTGTCTGCGGGAATAACTTCCTTAACCTTTTCGATATCCATCTTGTACTGATCTGCATACTTTTCGTACTGAGCGTTAAGGTCAGCTTCGGTAATCTCGATATTTTCGAGCTCAGCAATCTTTTCAAGAGCAAGTCTGAGCTTAACCTGAATTTCGGCAGGCTTTCTGAACTGCGCCTTGAACTGGTCGATTGTAAGACCTGTGTACTTAAGATAGTCGTTGATTGTTACGCCTGCATAACGGTTTCTGTATTCCCATTCACGAAGCATATCGGAAACTCTGTTCTCGTTCATAGCTTCGGGGATTTCGCCCTCAAGCATTTCAGCAAGCTTTTCGGAAATTGTATTGTCAAGCTCAGCGGCAGCGTTCTTGTCAGCTGTATCTTTAAGCTTTGCCTTGATGTCTGCCTTGTATTCGGCGATTGTATCAAATTCGCTTACG
>JAEDHF010000116.1 GCA_016297165.1 Oscillospiraceae bacterium
GCAACGGAGTGCTTTCTTCTGCCTGTGCCGTAATAGTAAGCAGTCTTAGATTCGTACATTATTTTTCCCCTCCTTAAAATTCGAATTCAACGGGCTTCTGAGCAGCATTCTTGTGTTCAGCGCCTCTGTAAAGACGAAGTCTTGTCATAGCCTTACGACCGATTGTTGTGTTAGGGAGCATACCGTAAACTGCGAGCTCCATAGCCTTTTCGGGCTTTTCAGCCATAAGCTTGCTGTACTGTACTTCCTTGAGGTGACCGATATAACCGGTGTGCCATCTGTAGTACTTGTCCTGAAGCTTCTTTCCTGTTAAAACTGCCTTAGCGCAGTTGATGATGATAACGTGGTCGCCGCAGTCGCAGTGAGGTGCGAAGGTAGGCTTGTTCTTACCTCTGAGTATTGAAGCTGCCTGAGCTGCAACACGACCGAGGGGCTTGCCTGCTGCGTCTAAAATATACCACTTGCGTTCTACTGTTTCTGCCTTGGGCATATAAGTTGACATAGTCGTTTTCCTCCATATAATTTTTATGCGATTTTTTCGCTCAACAAACGATATTATAGCGGTTTTGTCCTTCTTTGTCAATAGCTTTTTTGCCGTTTTTTCAAATATATCTGATTTTCTCTTATTTTCTCTCTGTTTTTCTCTAATTCTCTCCTTTTCTCTTGCTTCGTTTCAGAAATTATTCTGTTTTTTCTATAGTCCGATATATCTCCTGTTTTCTCGTTATTTCTTTTACATTTGCAGTATTTCATCCTTCCACCTTTTTCGCCGTTTTGCAGGCTTTGCTGCCCATTTTTTGCCATAAAATAGCTTTTCCGTCCTGCCCGAAGGAGCAGGACGGAAATCCATACTATTTAATACGACGAATATCAGAACTCAATTCTCTCATCATCAAAGACAATAGCCGAAAGCTCGTTGATATCAATAGGCTCGGCGAAGGATAGGTACATATTTCCGCCAACCAACGAATATCCCTCTTTTTCTTTATAATTCGTTCCATTTGAACCTACGGAGAATATCGGAACCTTATCACCGCTTTTCATTTCCACCCATATTTTTTCCCTGTTAACAAAAGCGTAGCTTCCAAGCTCATAAACTCCGCTTATAACGGCGTCAATAGATGATACGGTTATGTTTATAGCTCTAAGCTCGCTGTCCCTCTGTATAAGCTGTCCATAACTTCCAAACGCCTCGACAGGTAATCCGATTACAGTTTCGGTTTCAAAATCCTTTTTTATTTCATCTATTATATCAGGTGACGAAAACTTGACTTCCCACACTGCCCCTTCTTCAACAGAACAATCCGAAATGCCAAAGGTTATATTTCCACCGCAGAGATTTGCGTTTATAGCTATAAGGATTTTTACTTTCTCGGGAGTTCTCTCAACATTTTCTATTTTCATGCTGTTTCCTCTATATTGACTGCTATCGCAAAAGAAATTTATTCTATAGCTGAATTCCTCGTCAAATACCGCTCCGTTTTTCGCTTCGGCGCTTATCATAAGATACATACCGTTATTTGAAACAGCGGCAGCTTCAACGGAAAAATCCACAAGAGTAAAGGTGTTTTCGATTACCTCTTCCTTTTCGGGCACATATTCGCTCAGATTATCCGCCTTTTCACCAAAAAGACGGGTAAAAGCCTCCGCATATTTCCAGTCCGTCGCCGCTCCTACAGCCACCGTACTGGCTGCAACCACAGCGAAGCAGGCAGCCATTGCCGCTATTCTCTTAGGCGAGCGTTTTTTCACTGTAACCTTGTTATTTTCCATATCCATTACCCTTTCGGAAAGCTCCTCGGCGGTATATCTGCTCTCGATTTTTTCGTAATAGTTACCTAATCTGTCCATATTATTCTCCTTTCTCGGTGATAAGCTCCTTAAGCTTGTCCCGACCTCGTTTAAGCCTTACTTTAACGTTGCTTTCGCTGATTTTAAGAATTTTCGAAAGCTCCTTTACCGAATATCCCTCGTAATAGTGCAGGTAGATAACAACACGATAATCCCTTTTAAGACCTTTCATAATCTCGCTTAATTCGTAGTCCTCTTCGGGGATATTTTCGCTTATGGGCTCTTTTCTTCTTAAGGCATTTCTTCGGATAAAATTCTTCGCCTCGTTGGCGGAAACTCTTATGAGCCACGCCTTTACGTTTTCGTCGGCAGTAAATCTCTCCTCGGATTTATATAGCTTAAGAAAAGCCTCCTGGGTAATATCCTCGCTGTCCTGAAGACTGCCCGAATAGCTATAGGCTACCCGAAAAACCGTATTACGATATTTTCTTACATAATCGGTAAAAGTCTCTGCGTCCATTTCATCACTCCCTTGATGCAGTTGAAATGCATTTCATAAGTAAGACAAACGAGAAAGGAAAAAGGTTACAATTATTTACAAAAAAAGAAAACGTTCCGCAAGTACAGTTCCCTGCAGAACGTTTTCCCTGTTTACATTCTATTCTTCTTCGACATATTCCACGTCAATCTCTACGTCGTCCTCTTCGTAGTAATTGCTGATTACCTCGCTGTGTTCAATAAGCAGCTTTTCAAGCTTTTCGATAAAGCTCTTCGAAACGCTGAAACGGTTTCTGCCCACATACATAGCGCCCTCTGTGCTTATTGTAAAGGTTCTGTATCTTACAAACCAGTTGGGCACTCTCGGAACGATTTCGCCGAAGTTAAATCCATCAAGACAATACTTCGCAGTTTTCGCCTCCGTAAGGATAAGCTGTCTTATTTCTTCGAGAACAGCCGTATTATCCGTACCGTCCGCTTTGAACTCCGACAATTTATAAACATCATTCTTTACTGTATATTCTATTTCGGTAAGCTTATCGAAGCCCTTATCCTTAATATAATCAGCCATTGTGTCGTAGATTACCGGCTCGCCGTAGCCGCAGGCTCCTGTCAATACCTTTAATAGGCTTATAAACTGTGCCTTATCAATATTGAAAGCATATTTTTCGCCGCCGCTTACGCTTATGACCGCCTTATTGAAGCCGATAACGCTAAGGCTTATAACAGAAGAGGTGTCCTTAAGCCCGAAGGTTATCAGCATAACGCTTTCCTCGTAGTCCTTATAATATGTAAGCTTTTTATCCTTGTTGTTATTGAGGAATTCTGCAATAGCGGACTTGCTGTTGTTAAGGTTTATGCCCGTAATGTTGTAGTCGTAAACCTCTCTGATATTTGCGTAGCCTCGGCATATATTTTCCGCTGTAATGTTCTTATCGGCAATAATTTCGCCTAAAACCGAAGGAACCTCCTCAAGATACAGATTATCCACATTTTCGAAGAACCGACCCGTAGCTTCTGCCGTAGCGGAGAACCATACGCTGTCCTTATTGCGCCGGAAGGAAAGCTCGATAAGTCCCGTTCGGTATATTTTCATCATAACGTTATCGGGATATTCATAGTCGATTTCCTCGTCCTCGCAATCCTCTTCATCGGTACTTTCGCCGAAGTATATCTCCCTGTAGCGGTTAACGTCGCTGCTGTCATAGAAGGTCAGCTCATAATAGCCCGGCGCCTCCGGGTTAAGATATACGGTTACATAATCGGAGGAACTGCTTGTAAGCTCGGTTTTCTTTGCAGCTGCAGCTTCGCTCAGGAATTCCTTTACAAAGCTGAAATCCGCATAGGCAAGGCTGTTGGAAATATTATTGTTAAGAAGTCCCGTTACGTTTGCATTTTCTATCTTGTAGCTCTTATCCTTTACGTGGTCGGGGTTGAAATCCTGCTGATAAAGCTTAGTATAAAGCTCGCCGAGAGTTTTTGCTTCGGGATAGGGCGGACGGGTATCCTCTGCATTGTCATCCTCTATCACTTCATCATCCTCGCAGACATCCTCGTCACAGTCCACATCGTCATCCTCAACGTCATAATCCCCGTCGGAGTCAACAGCTTCGTCTATTTCGTCCATTCCGCCGCCGTCGGAACCTGCTCCGGGGTTTTCGTCCGATTCATCATAATCATCGTTATCCGTACCGCCGATAGGCTCATATTCCGTAACCCCGATTTCTTCCTCATCATCGCCGCTACTCTCGGTAGCTTCTGTTACTACGGGAGCTTTTTCCGTTTCATCGGGAGCGGTTGTAACAGTTTCCGTATCGGGATTACCCTCGCCGCCTGCTACCTCGTCACCCTCTGTGCCGATGATTTCGTCCTCGGGAGCTGCCGTCTCCTCGCCGACGGTAACGGGAGCCTCTGTGGGAACGGTAGAAATTACCGCTTCGGTGGTTTCCGCCATAGTGCTGCCCGGCTTTTCGTCAACATTTATCTTATTGGAATTAAGGGCAGTAATCATTACGGCACAGCCTACTGCAATAACACCGCAGGCAGCAAGAGTAAGATATTTCGAATACCTGTAAAAGGGATTATCCGTTTTTCTTATAAGATTTCTCATTTTTATATTGAAGCTCTCGCTGAATTCATAGTCGGGAGCCTTCATATTTATAAGCTCTTCGGAGTATTTTTCCGTCATAGCCTCATGAAGAGCTTTTTTCAGAATAGTTTCGTTTCTCATTCGTTTTATTCCTTTCGAAAACTGTATAAGGCTTATCTTCCGATTAGACAGCTATACCTTCCTCAATAAGTATATCCCTCAGCTTTTCTCTCCCTCGCTGGAGCCGCTTTTTTATAACCGCCTCGCCGACGCCCAGGGACGCCGCTATTTCACGGATACTAAGTCCCGTAACATTAAACAGATAAAGCGCTTCGGAATAAAGCTCGGGAAGAGCCTTTATTGCGGAAAGAACACGGTTATAGCCTATATCGGACAAAACCTCGTCGGAAACGTCGGTCTTTTCGTCGGGGATATCCTCGGCGTCCTCAATAGGAAGGGCGTCCCTTACGTTACGCTGTCGGTAGATATCGAGAGCCGCATTTTTCGTAATAATATTAAGATATGCTTCCCTTTCGCTTATGGTTTTATCGCTTATTTTCCTGAAATTTCGTGCAACGGCGAAAAAAGCCTGACTTACCGCCTCCTCGGAGTCATGATGATTTCCGAGAATATTATAGGCTATCGCCATCATTTTCCCTTTATAAGCATTATATATGTCCTCGAAGGCAGCATTTTCTTCGGGACGCTCGAGCAATGCCAGATATAAAGCAATCATTTCAATACCTTTCCGATACCCTTTCGGGCATCATAATTTATCACTGATAAATCTCTCTATTATATATAACGAACGAGAGGACAAAAAGGTGACAGGATTTTACAGATTTTCGAAAATATTTTAAAAATAATCCCGTAGCGGTATCCGTTACGGGAAAAATGCATTATTCTTCTAAAACATAGTCCTTAACCCTGTATTCCGAGTCAATTCCTAAGTATTCCTCAAGAGTAAGTCCGCTGAAATGGACATAATAGGCGGTTTCGTCCCCTAAATAGCGGATATGCCAGGGCTCGTACATATAGCCCGTTATAGCTTCCGCCTCAAAGCTTGGGTAACGGAGAATAAAGCCGTATCTGTAGCAGTTTTCTCTCAGCCACTTTCCCTCGGGGGTGTCGGCGAAATCGAAGGTAGCCTCATTAACGTCAATGGCAAGACCCAGCTGATGCTCCGAATGGCCGGGACGGGCGGAAACCCTGTCCGCTTCCTCGCCGTACTTCTCTACCCAGCCCTTATATACGTTTACCTGCTCGCTGTAGGAGCGGAATCCCGACATAAAGTTTATCTCGATACCGTCCCTTGCGGCGGCGTTCTTAAGCTCCATAA
>JAEDHF010000117.1 GCA_016297165.1 Oscillospiraceae bacterium
TTAAATGCGAAGGAACCGAACACGAAGACTCTCCTACCTGTCCCCAGTGCGGAACAGAAAGAAAGACTAAGTTCAAGGTTACCTTCACCGAAGATCAGTATCAGATCTACAACGATTTAACCGATCCCGAAAAGTTCGGTCTTGTGTTCGACTGTGCAGTAGGCTTTAAGGACGATGTTAAGCATTTATTCGTTGAAACTGATGACACAATCCTCGACAGCCCTCTTTTTGGAAAAGATGAGCTTGTAACCTATACCTCTCAGCTCGAAGAAAAGTATAACGTTTTCGAAACCTATCTTGACGAGTATCGTGCTATTCTTAAGCAGTAAAATTACATAACAGCAAAATGCCGGCGCAGGCTTGTTCCTGTGTCGGCTCTGTTTTTTTAAGCAGCTTTTCGCCGCAAATCACACGGCACACAGCAAAAATGTTTTTGGCAGTTCTATCGTAAAAACCAACAAAATCAAAGACAAATTTTCGTCGGAAATGCCCTGTGAATTATTGACTTTTCTTTCTTGTTATGCTACAATAATATCCTGACGATAAATGTTGAAAACACATATAACATACATTTTATGAAAGTGGCGATTGAATTGCTAAATAAATATAAAAGGAGCATTGCCGCTCTAATTCTTTGCCTTTCCCTTGCGGCAGGAGGCTGTCAGGGAAACATCTCTGAGCGTACTCTCCCTTCTGATACGGCTGCGCCCGTAAGCGAGCCCGTTTCAGAGACCACAACTACAACAAAAAAGACGAGTATTGCGACGGTAAAAATTACTACCACTACAGCAGCTACCACCCTTCCCGAAGAAACCGAGGAAACGACGGAGCCAATTATTGAGGACTATAACAGCTTCGTTTTTTCCGATGAATACAACGATTTTCTTTCTGACTGCGTTTTTGTGGGAGACAGCATCTGCAGCGGTCTTAAGCTTTATGAAATTCTCCCCTCGAAGAACGTAGTGGCACAGGGTAACGTGGCTGCACGAAACATCTTCGATTTCTCCTTTAAGGTCGGAAAGGAGGAGCTTTCCGTACTCTCCGCTCTCGTTAACCTTAAGCCGAAATATGTAGTATTTTCTATGGGTATGAACGACGTCAACATTACCTCGGAAAAGGCTTTCTGCGATAATTATGGCGAGCTTTTAAGCCTTACCGAGGGCTTTCTCCCCGAGGCTAAGCTCATTGTCTGCAGCGTTACGCCTATAACCGTTGAATCGAAGTTCACTACCAACGAGAATATTGACAGCTTTAATTCGGCTCTTAAGGAATACCTTGACTCTACCGAAAAATGGACTTATGTAGATATTACCCGAGAGCTTAAGAATTCGGCTAATGCCCTTAAAACCGATTATAATGGCGGTGACGGCGTTCACCTTGCTCCTGCGGCATATTACGCTATGCTGTATCAGATTTGCGAGAGAATCGTGGACGGAAAGGTTTATGACGAGGAAGGAAATGTTACAATAATTACTACGGCGGAGACTACTGCCCCCGAAACTTCGACTACTACTAAGAAGACCAAAAAGACTACGAAAACCTCGAAAACTACCGCCGAAGCCACCACCCCCGAAGAACAGACCGAGGTGGAACGGACGGAGGAAACCGCCGATACAACCGTTCCTCCGGAAACAGAATAATTTTTTACAAAACTATTGCATTTCACTATATATTGTGGTATAATTGCATTGTGACAACAATATGTACTGATAAGGAGTGCTGATTACTATGAAAAACGTAAATATTACAATAAACGGCGGAACTCTTGAAAATGCCGAAATTCAGGCTTATGTTGACCGTGGCAGAGAGCAGAGACCCAACCAGAAGCTTACCGACCTGGAGATTACCGTTGACGGCGATTACGTTGACCTCGCCTACAGCTATGACGACAGGCCCTTTGAGCGTATCAGACGTATCACAGGTTACCTTGTAGGCACTCTTGACCGCTTCAACAACGCAAAGAAGGCGGAGGTTCTCGACCGTGTTACCCACGAGGTTGCGGACGACTGCGAGGACGTTTACGTTGACGCAGTATAATACCGGAAATATAAAAGCGGCAGCTAAGTTTTCTTAGTTGTCGCTTTTCTTTTTATACCGCCGATGATACTGTATATAGAACAATCCTGCTAAAGGTAGGCAGAAGCGGGTCGGGCGGCTTCCATTCTGATTTGTTGTAAAGCTTAAATGCGGAGCCTGCCGTTTTGTATAACTGCATACAGTACAATCTTTTTAAAGGCAGGAACAGGCAGGCGGCTTCCGCCCTATTCTTCCATTTGCTTGGAGAAATACATAGCCGCTGCCTTTACAAGAGCGGTTTGCTCGGGAGTTGCATATTCGTTGCCCTCTCCCGACAGCATTATTACTGCACCATTTACATCGCCCTGAGAAATAATGGGCGCACAGGCGATAGCGTACTTATCAACACCCTCGATAGGGTTGATACGCTTGTCGTCGTAGGAGGTATAGATAAGCTGCTTGCGCTGTTCGATTAGGTCCTCGAGGGAGCTTGAAACCCTTCTTTCAAGGACTTCCTTTTTCTGCATTCCCGAAACAGCGATAACATGATCCCTGTCGCATATTGCCGCAGGACAACCACCGATTTTCGATAATACCTCGGCATACTGCCCCGCAAGCTCGGTTATATCGCCGATCGGGGAGTATTTTTTGAAGATTACCTCGCCGTCTGCGTTGGTGAAGATTTCTAAGGGGTCGCCGTACCTGACAACATTGACGTCAAAAACCTTGTCCTTCCTGTTTTTCGCAGTAAGGACTATCTGTCGGCTTGATACGATATTCTTAACGTCGGGATCAAAATTTGCGGCTGTGTTTTCTTCCCCTGTTTCCTGCTCGTTATCTTCCGTTTCGGGGAATGTTCCCGAAGCGAGAAGTGCGTCTATGTCCGCTTTAAGCTGAATGTCAATTCTGTTTTCGTATATTACTATCTTTTCAAGAATGAAGTCCAGATCCTTCTTTTGCAGGCTGGGCTTGTTTATTATATCGTCGAAGATTTCGAATACGGTTTTCGCAACCCTGTTCACCTTTGCAACGGTATTATGCTTGTCGGCGGTCATATTCAGCTGATTGCGAAGGCCTTCAAGGCGGTTTGTAAGCTCTGCGATCTGCTCGCTGTAAATCTCTTCGAAGATTTCTTCCTTGTCCGGGTCACGGATAATATCACGGGCTTTCATACGCTGCATTATCCGTATTTCTTCCTTGATGTCGGCAATATTCTTTTGGAGAGTATCGACTGTTGACTTACTCCGCTTCGTTTCGGTTTTTTCCTTTTCAAGGGATATCTTCAGCTTTTCAAGCATTTCCTCGGAGTTGCTGCGGATTGTTCTGATATAGTCCTTCAGCAGCTCGTCAAGGAAATCCGTTCTTGTGTGATGAGAGGTGCAGCCTTTAAGTCCTCGCCTGTGGTAGCTGCCGCAGGTATAGGCAGGAGCAAGATCGCCCCTGCTCATAGAGAACATAGGCGCACCGCAGTCGCCACATACCATATAGCCCGAATACACGTTCTCGTATTTCTTTATCCCACGATAGCCGCTTTTACTCCGCATTTTTATCTGCTCCTGAACGGCGGCGAATGTACGGAAATCAACGATAGGCTTGTGGTTATTTTCAAAGACGATATGCTCAATCTCGCTTTGCTTTATCTCCTTGCCGTTGATTCGCTGGCGCTTGTATTTGCCCTGACGAAGCGTTCCGATATAGAAATCGTTCTGCAAAATTTCGCTTACGGTTATGATACTCCACTCTCGTTTTGCGTTAAGGCGGCACTCCTCGCCGCTTTGTTCCTTACGCATTTTTTCAGCCATTCGTGGCGTCGGGAAGTTCTGTTCGGTAAGGTAGTTGGCGATTTTCTTGTAGCCCCAGCCTTCAAGATAGCGCTTAAAAATCTCTCGTACTATCTCAGCGGCAGGCTCGTCAACGATTATGGGAGCCTTTTTATTGTTCACCATAAGGTATCCGTAGGGCACGGAGCAAATCCATTTGCCCTCCTCCTGCCTTCGCTTAATAACCGATTTTACCTTTTTCGAGGTGTCGGTTACGGGCATTTCGTTTATGAGAAAGCGGAACTGTATCGCCGTCCAGTCGTCATAGGTGGGGTAGTCGATACTGTCCCCTACCGAGATAATCCGCATACCCCTGTCACGCAAATCCTCCAGCTCCACAAGTCCCTTGCTGTTGCGCCTTGAAAATCGGGAGAAATCCTTAACGATAAGTATGTCGTATTCAAGATTCATCATCCTGCGGCGGAGCATCTGATAGCCCTCACGCTGTTCAAAGGTATAGCCCGAACGGTCACGGTCCTCGTAGAAATCAACGGTGCTTTCGGGAAATTTTCGCTTTGCGTAATCGAGAATTATTGCCTTCTGGTTTTCGATTGAGGTGTTGTCCCTGTCCTGCTCCTCGTCAACCGAGATGCGGCAATAGCCTGCAATTTTTAAGGTTGTATCCATAGCGTCCCTCCTCTTTTTCTCTATTCTAACACGATTTGTTACTTGTGTTCAACAGGAAATTTATGTCAGGCCTTATGTACGGGCGCCTTGCGCCCTTTCAGAGGTTGCTGTGAAGGAGTCCCTCGGTGCAGTCGTAAAGGCTTCGGCTTCCCGAACGGAATACCGCAAGTCTGTAATTCTTTGCTCCAAGCTCGGCGGATTTTTCGCTTATAAAATCGCTTATCCCTTCATAGCTTTGCTCCCCGTTTGTAAGCCATAGCTCGGCTATGCGCTTATCATTCCTGACGATAAATCTCAATAGGCTGTCCTCCTTTTTATTCAGTTTTGGATTCCTGCGGGTATATTATGCACTCACCGCCTTTCTGATTTTTATATACAATATCACTTTTCGGGCAGGAAATCCATTATCGGAATGGACAAAGATTCCGGGAGGAATTATGGCAATTTGTAAGTGGGAGCGGACGATTCTTTCTGATTTTTCCATGTACTTAACCTTTCGCAGTTATGTTGCGGCTTGCGCCGACATATCGCTTTGATATGTATGAGGCAGGAATCTGCCTATCAGTACAAGGAATTTTTGCTAATATATTTATGTGTCGTTCTGAAATCTTACTGCATCATCAAAATCTATCGTGCCGTTTATCCTGCGAACTTCGTTGACGCACATAGCGTGAAGGTCTTTTAGAGTTTCATCATCAACATCATTCACCGCCGCCATCATGTGCGAAAGCTTGCCCAGCTCAACGGCGATTTTGAAAAGATTTCGGTTCAATCTTCGCTCGCTGCCCAGCACAATCCCATTGACGGAATCGGTTATTATCGGCGCAAGGTAGTTAACATTTCCCTGCTGCTTAAGATAGCCGGCATAGAAATTTATTGCATTTTCGATGAACTCGCTGGCTGATTTGCAGTTGTTCTCCGGAAACATTTCTTCTACCATTTCCCTGGTCTTTGGGTATATCCAAAGCGGGATTCTGATTTTCTTTTCTGTTGGCATTTGTTCCTCCGTTCACCCATTTTTCGCCTTAACAATGGGATATTTCATTTCTTAGGTTCACCTAAATGAGCCTTTTTATATCTTTACAGCCACCTGTAATTTTCTTAGAAATGGCTTAAAACGGTGGGCTTTGCCCACTGAAGTGATTGACGGGTGCACCCGTCTTTAACTCGCATCAAAATAATATCTGCTTTTTCTGCTGAAATTGAGCCAAAAGGGGTTCGGGT
>JAEDHF010000118.1 GCA_016297165.1 Oscillospiraceae bacterium
AGGACAGGCTCATCTGCTCTTAACATAGCTCCTCCATAAATTATTCGTCATTATGCGCCTTATTATATCATATTTCCCTTCAAAAGACAAGACGGCTTTTAGAAGGAAGGCGGGATTATCTGCATTCTTATTTGACGGAAAAGAGGTCTGAGGGGGTGTATGTGAAATATATTGAAAACGCCTACCGAAAACCCGAAAAATTGTATTGCAAAATCCCGATTTTTGTGATATACTATTATGGTATGTCAGATTCTTTAAGAAAGGAGCTTTATATGGGCTACAGAATAAATCCCGACCTATGGAAGGGCGTTTTCGCCGTACCGAACGAAATAGTTGACAGCTATATAAAGCTCGCTTCGGAAAGCCGGCTTAAAATTCTGCTTTGTCTCCTTCGATATTCCGAGGTTGACCTTTCCCTCGAACAGCTTTCGGAGCTTACGGGAATAAACAATACTGCCGACATAGAGGACAGCCTTCTTTTCTGGGAAAACCGGGGAGTAATCTCGAAAAACGGAGCGGAATTCTCCCCCGTTACGCTTACTGCCCAAAAACCGACAGTCAGCGACGAAGCCGCAGCAGCAAGAGCCCACCTAAAATCGGAAACAGTCTTTCCGCCTAAGGAAATTGCCTCCGCTATTAAGGGTGATAAGGCGGTTAAATACCTTTTCGGTGTTTTTGAGGAGCTTGCAGGCAGACCGACAAAGCACGCCGAGCGTAATACGCTTATGATACTGATTGACGAGATACAGCTTCCCTGTGAGGTTGCGGTAATGCTGGTACGCTACTGTTTTTCTATAGATAAGCCCAGTCCCTCATATATGAAATCCGTTGCCCTCGACTGGTACAATAACGGTATTGATACTCTCGATAAGGCGGAGGAACGTATAAAGTATCTGAGCGATAAGATACATTTTGAAAATAAGCTGAAGAAGAAATTCGGTATGACCTCGGCCTTCTCCGCTAGACAAAAGGAAATGATTGAGGAATGGAGTAAACTCGGGCTTAGCGACAGTCTTTTTGACGCCGCCTATGACGCTACCCTTAACGGTACGGGAAAGCTAAGCTTCCCCTATATGGATAAAATCCTGCGAAAATGGCACAGCGAGGGTATTACCGACCCCTCAATGCTTCAGAATAAAAAGAAAAGCGATACCGCCTCCGAAGAATCCTCTTTCAGCATAAGCGATATCGAACAGACCGCATACGGAAGGTACAGTAAAAAATGAGCTTCGACAGTAAATACTTCAATATAGCCGAAAATGAGCTTAGCTTAATAAAACAGCGTAACGCCCGTATTCTTGTTGACCGTGAGATGGAGATAGCGAAAAAGCACCCGGATATTGCCGCTATCGAAAAGGAGCTTTCCGAGACTACGGGAAAGGTTATCGCCCTTATTGCAGAAGGCTCTCCCGACATTTCCGCAAGGCTCAGCGAGCTTGAAAACAATAACCTTTTCCTGCAGGAAAAACAGAGGGCGCTTTTAGTAAAAAACGGCTACCCTGCGGATTATCTTGACCTTGTATATACCTGCCCTTTATGCAGGGACAGCGGAATTTACGAGGGAAAGCGCTGTAAATGCGTTATGGAGATAGTTAAAAGAGCCGCCGCCGAGGAGCTTAACCGTTCCTCTCCTATGCAGCTTGCAGGCTTCGGGGAATTCAGCCTTAATTACTACGACGATAAGGCTCCTACAATGCTGGGCTGTACCGCAAGAGAGGCTATGGAGGAAAATCTTTCCTTCTGCAAAAGCTACGCCGAGGATTTCCACCTGCCGACGAAAAGCATTCTTATGAGAGGAAAGACGGGGCTCGGAAAAACCCACCTTTCCTTAAGCATCGCTTCCGTCGTAATCGAAAAGGGCTATAGCGTTATCTACGGCTCCGCCCCAGATTTATTCAGACGAATCGAAAAGGAGCATTTCAGCAATTCCGGGGAGGATTCGGTTATTGAGGCATTGGAAACTGCGGATTTACTTATTCTTGACGATATCGGTGCAGAATTCGAAAGTAAATTCTATAACTCCGTATTCTACAACATTATCAATAACAGACTTAATGCCTCGCTGCCCACAATTATAAGCACAAATCTCGACCTTTCCGAAATAAAGGAGCGCTACGGCGACAGAATTACTTCAAGGCTTCTGACAATGGAAAACCTCATTTTTGTGGGAAGCGATATAAGAATATTAAAAAGCAAGGGGAACTAAAGAATGAACAGACTTGTGGCAATAGTGGGCAGACCGAATGTCGGAAAGTCCACTCTATTCAATAAGCTTATCGGGCAGCGTCTCTCTATCGTAGAGGACACCCCCGGCGTAACAAGAGACCGTATCTACGGTAAGTCGGAATGGCGGAACAAGGGCTTTATGCTGGTTGATACCGGCGGTATCGAGCCCGATTCAAAGGATATTATCCTCTCTCAGATGCGCGAACAGGCGCAGCTCGCTATCGACAGCGCCAGCGTTATCATTTTCGTTGTGGATATTACTACGGGTATGACCGCTAACGACGAAAACGTAGCTTCAATGCTTCTTAAGAGCGGTAAGCCCGTTGTACTCTGCGTGAATAAATGCGATACTCTCGGCGCTCCGCCTCCCGAAATATATGAATTCTATAATCTCGGTCTCGGCGACCCTATCCCCGTTTCCTCGGTACATGGTCATGGTACGGGCGACCTTCTTGACGCAGTATTTGATTTAATGCCCGAGGAGGACGAGGAGGATTATGACGATTCTCTTATAAAGGTCGCCGTTATTGGTAAGCCTAACGCAGGAAAATCCTCCCTTATCAACAAAATCGCAGGAGAACAGCGTGTTATCGTTTCGGATATTGCAGGAACTACAAGGGACGCCATTGATACCGTTATCGAACGAAACGGAAACAAGTACGTCTTTATCGATACGGCAGGAATAAGGCGTAAATCAAAGATTACCGAGAATATCGAGCGTTTCAGTATTCTAAGGGCATATATGGCGGTTGACAGAGCGGACGTCTGCGTTATCGTAATCGACGCCAACGAGGGCTATACCGAACAGGACAGCAAGGTAGCAGGCTATGCCCATGAGCAGGGTAAGGCCTGCGTCATCGCAATAAATAAATGGGACTCTATCGAAAAGGACGATAAGACCATGAACGAGTTCAGAAAGAAGCTTGAAATAGACTTCTCCTTTATGTCCTACGCTCCCTTTGTGTTTATTTCCGCCCTTACGGGACAGCGAATTGACAAGCTTTTCGAGCTTATTAACTATACCGCCGAGCAGAATGCAAGACGTATCACAACTGGTATGCTTAACGATCTCTTAAGCTATGCAACCGCAAGAGTTCAGCCCCCCTCCGATAAGGGAAAGCGCTTAAAGCTCTACTATATGACTCAGGCTTCCACAAAGCCGCCTACATTCGTAACCTTCTGCAACAGCAAGGAGCTTTTCCATTATTCCTATCGCCGCTATCTCGAAAACCAGATAAGAGAGACCTTCAGCCTTGACGCTACCCCTATAAGAATGGTAGTAAGAGAACGGGGAGAGGACAAGTAAAGGAGAAAAAATGGACAAATTATTCTTAAATATCATCTGTTATGCTGCGGCGGTTATAATTCCCTATCTCTTAAGCGGCGTAAATTCAGCCATTATCGTAACAAAAATCAAATCGGGACAGGATATAAGAACCCTCGGAAGTGGAAACGCAGGACTTACTAACACCCTCAGAACACAGGGTAAGCTTGCGGCGGTATTCGTTCTTTTAGGGGATATCTTAAAGGGTGTTCTTTCTATTGTATTTGTTTCCCTTATATTTAAGCTTGTTCTCGGAGTTGATACCTACTCCCATGAAGCGGCTTATACCTGGATAAACTATCTGGCAGGAATTTTCGCCGTTCTCGGTCATATCTTCCCTATCTACTACGGCTTTAAGGGCGGAAAGGGTATTCTTGTTACCTTTGCGGCTATGCTGGCGATAAACTGGATACCTGCCCTTATACTTCTCGGTATTTTCGGCATTATCGTAGCTATTACACGCTATGTATCCCTCGGCTCCATTATTGCCGCTATATGCTATCCCGTGGCAGTATATATCTTCTCGGTACTCCAGAACGACCCTTCGGCAGTATTAAATCTTATCCTTTCGGGACTTATCGGCGCTATGCTGGTATTCATGCACCGCACAAACATTAAAAGACTTCTTAGCCACAGCGAGAAAAAGCTCGGGCAGAAAGGCTGAACTATGAAAACATATCCTTTAAACGAGAAGAACGTAAAGCTAATCGGAAGAACAGAAGGCTACGGCGATAAGCTCCTTTGCTCCCTTTCGGGAACGGGCTTTGAATTTAGCTTCAGGGGCAGAGAATTCATAATCACCGTTACAGGCGGCACCGAGGCGAAGAATATGCCCGATAACGAAGGTAACTGCGCCCGTTTCGCCGTTTACATAAACGACGAAAGAAAAGCGGATATCCTTATGGACGAGGAAGAAAAAAGCTACGGCTGGGGCAGTGACGAGGTAACCTCCTGCACAGTCAGATTTATTAAGCTTTCGGAATGCGCTATGTCGGGGGGACTTTGCGTTTCTCTTTCGGCAGAGGGCGAAATAAAGCCCACCCCGGAGAAGCCCTTTAAAATCGAATTTATCGGCGACTCTATAACCTGCGGCTACGGCGTTGACGACCCGGTAGCGGAGCATCATTTCAAGACCGCCACAGAGGATTTCACAAAGGCTTATGCCTACAGAGCGGCAAAGCTTTTAGACGCAGATTACAGCGCTTTCTCCATAAGCGGCTACGGTATCATTTCGGGCTATACCACCGAGGAAATACCCTTGGACCAGCTTGTTCCCCCTTATTATGAAGCTGTCGGATTTTCACACGCGGAGTTCGTTAACGGAAAGAAGCCCCAGGATATCCCCTGGGATTTCAGCCGCTATGTTCCCGACCTTATCGTAATTAACCTCGGCACCAATGACGCAAGCTACTGCAAGTCAATTCCCGAACGCTGTGAAACCTTTGCGGCTGAATATTTTAACTTCCTTAAGGTTGTCCGTAAAAATAACCCCGGTGCAAAGATACTTTGTTCCCTTGGAATTATGGATAATACCCTTTGCGAATATGTTGAAAAGACAGCGGAAAGGTTCGCCGCTGAAACAGGGGACAAAAGGATTTATACCCTTCGTTTCTCCACACAGGACGGCTCTCTCGGCTATAGTGCCGACTGGCACCCCACCGAGGCAACACAGATAAGAGCTTCGGAAGAGCTTGTGGCTAAGATTAAAGAGATTATGGCGTAAAATATGGGACTGTTCCGGTTCGGAGCAGTCCCTTTTTTAGTTATTCTCTTTAAGCAGCGCCTTTATACAGGAATAGCGAAGAGTCTTTCTGTCGTTTTCAACCATGGCGGAAACGGCGGTACGGCTGCCCACAACGATAAGTATTTCCTTAGCCCTTGTAACGCCTGTGTAAAGGAGATTTCTGTATAAAAGCTGGGGAGTGAACAATGTCAGCGGCATTATTACCGCCTTATACTCGCTGCCCTGACTTTTATGAATTGTAATGGCGTAGGCGTGTTCAAGTTTATTAAGCATTTCCGTGGTATAAATCGCTACCCTTCCGTCGAAATCAATGGTAAGAACGGA
>JAEDHF010000119.1 GCA_016297165.1 Oscillospiraceae bacterium
TAAGTACAGACAAGCCCCACAAACAGCTGTATTAAGCCGTTTACGGGGCTTTTTCCAACTCTATCCATTGGGGATAGCATAGACTGGGAAGACCCGGACGCCTACACCATTAAAAAGCGGATTCTCGATAAGACGGAATCGGGCTCAATTCTCCTTTTCCATAACGACCTCCCGAATACAACCGAGGCTCTTCCGGGGCTGCTTACCGAGCTTCTACAAAAGGGCTTCGAAATGGTTACCGTAGGGGATATGATTTATACCGAAAACTATACTATCGATAATACAGGTAAGCAGATTTACGAGCCTGCCGTTTCTGCGGCAGGGGTCGTAGCCTACAGCGATAACGCCTATCTCGATTCTGCCTTCGAAAAAATAAGGGCGAATCTCTCTCTTCGTGAGATTTATACCCTCTCCTCGGCAGGAAAAATCAGCCTTATTCCGAAGGTTCGTGACCTTCTCACAAGTGCGGAAATCTACGCCTTCCAGCACGCTTCCTACGAGGAGCTTTACGAAGCCTATATCGCTCTCGTTTACGCCGCCGAAAACTATGGAGCAGGCGGCACAGGCACACCTGTCACCACTGCACCCGTTACTACCGCTCCCCCCTTAACCACCACAATTCCTCCCGTGTCCTACGACGAGTCGGGAGTAAAGGGCTGATGCTCATTCCTCTTTCAAGGCATTGGATTATGCATATTGAGGCACGCTAAGGATAAAGGCGAAGATAGCTAAAGCCTGACGAATTTATAATGCTCTCTGCTGTTACGGCGGAGAGCATTTCAGCTTATCCGATAATTTTTTCAAAATTCCCCAAAAACCTGTCACCTTTTTACCCTCCCATCCGTTATATATAATAGAGGCGTGATTTACGCCACGGAAAAAACGGAAATACAGGAGGAAAATATGAAAAAGAAAACACTTGCATTCAAAACAATGGCAGCTGCATTAGCCGCTGTCGCAGCTATGTCCTGCACGAGCTTAACTGCATTTGCGGACAAAATCAAAACCATTGACGGCGTAAGCTACCGTTATTCCGACAGCGGAGAAAAAATCGGCACTTACAGCGGTTTTACTACATCAAAAAGCGGACGTCGATATTTCAAGAACGGAATCATGCTGAAAAACAAGTGGCTGAAAACAGCAAGCGGTAAGCGTTATTATGCCGGAAGCAACGGAATATTATATACCGGTTGGCATAAGTTCAAAAATGGGTGGCACTGGTTCAGCGAAAAAGGAATTGAAGCAACCGGAAATAAAACAATATACGGCATAAGCTACAGTTTCAGTAAGAAAGGAATCTGGAACGGAGTTGACGGAAAAACGCTGACAAGCATATTTAATGTATTGAATGATACAATGCCGGAAGATATTTACGGAGGCGTTTATTTCGACAATGACAGCGGTATGATAACTGTTTATTCTACTGATACCAATAAAATGGAAGATGTAATGCCAAAGCTTTATCCTGAAATGAAGATCAAAGAATGTACCTATACATACGCTCAGCTTGAAGCTACAGCTAAAGCATTGAATGATAACAGCAGGAAATTCCCTGAGGCACATTTGAATGTAAGTATTGATGTCGGGAATAATAGGGTAGAACTCGGAACAAAAAGAGTATCCAAGGCTCTCAGAGATTTCATTGACTCCTTAGAATTCAGCGGCTGTGTGCACACCGTAGAGGATAAACCTTCTCTTGAAGTTGAATAAATAACTGCCCCCGAAGCTTATCAGCTTCGGGGGTTTTCATTATAGCTTAATTATCTCGTCGTAGCCCTGTTCCTTTGCCCTGGAATACTGCTTATCAATCTTCTTTGGGTTAGTAACAAGGATAAGGTTTACGTCGCTTTCGCCTTCAAGCTCGGAGGATTTTTTGATTGCCTCTAAAATATCCTCCTCCTTATAGAGAATGGCGGTTTTCTTTCTCTTACCCGAAAGGACGATTTCGTTTTCGGTAACGATAGAGAAAATACGCTCGAAGCCAATGGAGAAGCCTACTGCAGGCACATTATCTCCCGTAAAGCGTCCGATAAGGTTATCGTATCTTCCGCCGCCTGCAACCGTACCGCCGAACTGCTTGCTTGCAACCTCGAAAACGGTGCCTGTATAGTAGCCCTGTCCTCTTACAAGAGAAGGATCGAATTCAACATTATAGCCGTCGGAAAGCTTATCTGCGGTTTCGATAATGGTACGAAGCTTATTAAGAACCTCTTTAGCCTCCTCGGAGCAGTACTCCTCCATATCCGTAAGGGTAAGCCTGCCCTTTTCGAGAAGCTTCGTGAGAGCGGTTATAGCGCTTTCGGGCATTTCCTTTTCGGAAAGCTCCTTAGCCACTCCCTCAACGCCGATTTTATCCAGCTTATCGAAGGTTACGGAAACTGTATCGAGAGCCTCCTCGGGGAAGCCCATAGTTAAAAGGGAATTTCTTAAAACCCGTCTGTCGTTTACTCTTACGGTAAATTCGCCGATACCGATTTTTGTTAAAGCCTTTCCCGTTACGGAAATAAGCTCGATTTCGTTGCAGATAGAATCGGAGCCTAAGATGTCGATGTCGCACTGCACAAATTCACGGAGCCTTCCCCTCTGGGGTCTTTCTGCACGATAAACACGGTCAATCTGAATGCATTTAAAGGGGTTGGGGAGATTGTTCTTATTGTTTGCGTAATAGCGGGACAGGGGTAAGGTAAGGTCGTATCTTAAACCTAAGTCGCAGATTTCCTTTTCATCAACGGGATTTTTCGCCAAAGCGGAGCTAAGCTTATCGCCACGCTTCATAATCCTGAAAATAAGGTTAAGGTTATCGCCGCCGTCGCTTTTATCCAGGTTTTCCGCACTCTCAATAGCGGGAGTATATATTCTTGTAAATCCGCTCTGTGTATATGTGTCAAGGATTATTTGCATAAGGCGGTCACGCTGTGCCGCCGCTTCGGGAAGATAGTCCTGCATACCCTTCTGTGGTTTTATGTTCATGATTCTTTTTTCCTTTCAGTCTCATTATTAAAAGTAGTATAGCATATTTTCTGTGATTTGTCTATTGTCTTTTCGGATTTTGTATATAATTAATGTTTTTGTTCTGTTTGCTGTTTTTGCGAAAACAAAACCGCCTTCCTTCGAAAGCGGTTTTCGTTATATCAGTCCCAGATATCGGGGAAAATCATTTCAAGAGACTTAATATTTCTCTTAACTGTTTCCTCCTGCTCCTTAAGCTCAGCCTTTCTCTTAGGAGTAATAAAGGTCTTATTAAGCTCAGCCTGAATCTCACGGAGGGTCTTTCTTAAGGGATCGCATCTGCGCTGGTACTCGAGCTTACGCTCTTCCTTCTGCTGACGTGCGCGGCGCTCACGTTCAATATTTTCGAGCTCCTCTCTTTCTGCCTTTAAGCGCTGGTGTTCCTCGGCGATACGCTTCTTTTCGCTTTCGATACGCTCAACTATTGCGCCGTTAAGGGCTTCGTAGCGAGCCTTCTGTTCGGGGGTAGCGAAACGTAATGCCTTAATAAAGTTCTTATCGTCGGTAACAGTCTGGGGGAGGTTCGGGATTTCGTCCTCGCTCTTAAGCTTACAGCTTGCAAGAAGTTTACCGATATAGGCTCTCGAATCCTCAATATCAATATCGAGAATCTTGTCGAAATATGTATCAGCGGTATCATATTCCCCGTCCTCAAGGAACATATAGGCTCTCTTGATGAGGTTTTCCTTGTTAGCGGCAGTAGCGGTAATGATAGCGTCGGGTACTACTGCGGCTTCCTCGGGCTTTAAGATACCCTCAACCTTTTCGGAGATTTCACGCATAAATTCGGAATCGGAATAGTCGAAAGCGATATCCGACCAGACGAGGGCTTCGGGAAGCTGCTGGAAGCTTAAAACTCCTGCATTAAAAATCGGGAAGAGATACTTTTCCTCGCTCTTCGCTTCCTCAAGGCTGAATTTATTAACGGCATAATTAAGATAGCCGTCGTAGCAGTCGCTTTCATTCTTGAAAATAGCAAGCATAATTCTTGAATTTTCGAGGGCATAAGCGGTAATGGCTGCCTTTTCTGCCTCCGACTTATCCTTAAGGGTTTCGGGAGCATAGAAAACACGGAAG
Source organism: Oscillospiraceae bacterium (assembly GCA_016297165.1). Classification (GTDB taxonomy): domain Bacteria; phylum Bacillota; class Clostridia; order Oscillospirales; family Ruminococcaceae; genus Ruminiclostridium_E. The sequence goes on from JAEDHF010000119.1 coordinate 4,087, forward strand.
CCTAAATTCTCGGTAAATCTTAAGAAGAGCTTTTCTCCCTCAAGGTCGTCGTCAGCAGAAACTCCCTCACGGGAAAGAACAAATATATCGTAGGGCTCTCCTGCCGAAACGGTATTGTTATAGGCTTCAACAGCGCTTTCAACAGCTCCTGCGATAGTCTCATAGGCGGACTGTGCCTCTGTGGGCGCGTAGTATAACGCCTTTTTATAGTTAGCGTTTTCCTTAACGTTACCGTCCGTACCGATTGAACAAACGGGAGTTCTTCCGCTGTTGCTTCTAATATACGGCGCTGTCCTCGTTATTTTCGTCCATAATAGCGGCAGTAATTCTTCCTGCCTTCTCGAAATCGTAATTATTACGTAAATATGTTACTCTGTTATGCTTCTTAATATCCGTCTTAGGGTAAGGGAGCGTATTTCCGCAGCCCATACAGGTTCCAAGTGTTCCGTCCTCTCCGGCAATAACCTCGCCGCCGCAAATGCTGCACGCAAGTTTAGCTTCGTACATTTTTTATCAACCTCCGTCTGTATTTTCGGGTAGTATACAATAAGATTATATAACAAATCGGTTACATTGTCAATATTTTACTGCCATTTTTTGTATTTAATTGTCCTGTATTACATTTATTTACACAGTTTCAAGGAAGTAGGACGCCTCCATATCTGCCGTAGCAAGAGCGAAGGCAAGAGGATAGGTTTCAAGAGCACGGCCCGTAAGGTTATTATCCTCTGTTCCCGAAAAGCCCATGTGCCACCTTATCGCCATAGCCTCTTCTCTCGAAAGCCGCATAAAGCCGCTTATCATATAGACGGATTTTTCGCCGTGGCCATAGGGGAGGGGGTCCTCGAATTTATAGGTGGGAACCTTTTCCCACTGTCCCTTGTCGTTTTTAACATTTCTGAAATCTGTTTTATAGCAGTCTATCTTGCACATATCGTGGAGAAGCGCAACAATGGCAATCTGCTCCTCGGTATAGGAAAGCTTATAGGTTTCCTTAACCCTTTCTCTCGAAAGATAGTCCTTAAGGCAGTAATACACATTCAGGGAATGCTGCGCAAGACCGCCGGCATAGGCGCTGTGAAAACGGGTGCTTGCCGGGGCGGTAAAAAAGTCGCATTTATTTATAAGGTAATCGAGAAGCTTATCGCTTCCCTCTCTTACGATATTCTCCTTATATACGGAGATAAATTCCTCTTTAATTTTTTCGGGGCTGTTCATAAGCTTCTCCTTTATTTCGGATTAAAATAGCCGTACCGACAAACGGTACGGCTATAAAGGTAATCAGCTATATTCCTATCAGGAAAGGATAGCGTGTTCGTCGGAAGGATCGAAGAGGAGAATCTTGTTAGGATCGATAGCGAGTTTAACAACATCCTGAGGACGAGCAGCGCAGCGAGGAGATACTCTTGCTGTGATAGGTGTGCCTTCGCAAGTGAGGTAGAGGTAGGTTTCAGCACCCATCATTTCTGTTACATCAACGTTGGCTTCGATAATACCTGT
>JAEDHF010000120.1 GCA_016297165.1 Oscillospiraceae bacterium
CTCGGGGAAAACTATAACGACTGCGGACTTATGCTTTTCGACAGGGATAAGCAGGACGTTCACGCCGGTGGCTCGGGCTGCGGCTGCAGCGCTTCGGTACTATGCGGCCATGTTCTCGACAGGGTAAGGAAGGGCGAGCTTAAAAACGTACTTTTTGCGGCTACTGGCGCTCTGATGTCAACAACCCTCGTTCAGCAGGGCGAAAGTATTCCCGGAATATCTCATGCCGTTCATATCAGTTCGGAGAAAGGGTAAATTATGGATTTTTTATGGGCATTTCTTATAGGCGGCGCAATCTGTGCGGTGGGACAGCTTCTTATCGACCTTACTAAGCTTACTCCTGCCAGGATACTTGTTATCTATGTGGTCGCAGGAGTAATAATCGGCGCTCTCGGCTGGTACGAGCCTTTAGTACGCTTTGCAGGGGCAGGCGCAACAATCCCCCTCACAGGCTTCGGCTATACCCTTGCTAAGGGGGTATATATGGCGGTGACCGAGAACGGTCTGATGGGAGCCTTTACCGGCGGACTTATGGCAGGAGCAGGGGGTATAACCGCTTCTGTTGTTATGGGTCTGCTTGTGGCTCTGCTCTTTAAGAGGGGAGATAAAACAGCAAAGGCTCTTTAATCTTCGTTATAAGAAATCACAGGGTTGGTATCCTTTAATGGGGTATCAGCCTTGTTTCTTTTAATCTGCTCCTTATACTCCTCGCTGGCTGCAAAATCGGTTATTGCGTCGATATTATCGAAAATAAAGCGCTATGCGTCGGGAGAATAGCTGTTTACCCTGTATTCGCCGATACGGGGACTATACTTTATTTCGGATTTTATTCCGAATTCTTCTCCTGCCTCGGTTGCCGTCTTCTTACCGCCCACAACCTCTAACAATCCCATGCTTACAAAGTACTCCGTTATCCATTGGGGAACGAGCTTTTTGCAATCGTTCTCCGCTGCTGCCTCATTAAGCTTTTCCGCTATCTCCCTGACGAATACGTGGCGTTCGAAGGGTACAAGCCCTTCACGCTGTTCACCTGTTAAATAAAACTGTGAGCGACCCGACTTTTTACCGATTACGCCGCCCTTGTTGATAACCTGACGTAAAATATCCGAAACATAGTAAAGACAGCGTGTTATACGTATATTGTTGACCAGATCGTTCTCCGATACCCCTTCGTCGGTAAGAGGATTTACCCCTTCAGCCATTTTCCGTATATACATTTCTGCACGCTTCATTTTTTCAAGCTCTGTCATTTCTGCCTCCATAGTTCTGAATATTCGTTTATGGTACTATTTTATCATAAACTATAGATAAATTCAAGGTACTTCCGTGACTATAAAGCTTGTATTTCTTATTTTTAACAGACAGGAACAGAGCATCGTTTCTTATAAAAAATACTTGACTTAACGGTGAAATAAGTCTATAATGTGTTGTAGTCACTTCTAAAAACTACTATAATTTGCGAGGAAAAACAATGCATACAGAATTTCTAATGGGTAATGCCGCTATAGCTATGGGCGCCATGGCGGCAGGACTTAATCTTATTTCAGGCTATCCCGGAACCCCCTCCACCGAGGTGCTTGAAACAACGGCAAAGCGGAAAACAGGGGATATATATGTAGAATGGTCGGTTAACGAGAAGGCGGCGCTTGAGCTCGCCGCAGGCGCAGCCTACAGCGGCGCAAGAACAATGGTAACTATGAAGCAGGTAGGACTTAACGTAGCCTCCGACCCTCTTATGAGCCTTGCTTATGTGGGCGTTAAGGGCGGTATGGTTATAATGGTAGCCGACGACCCCGGTCCTATCTCGTCACAGACCGAGCAGGATACCCGTCATTTCGCCGCTTTTTCAAAGCTGCCCTGTTTCGACCCGTCAAGCGTACAGGAAGCCTACGATATGATAGGGGACGCCTTCGCTTATTCCGAAAAATACCATACTCCCGTACTTTTCCGCCCTACCACGAGGGTATGTCACGGTTACGCTTCAATAAACGTAAAGGACCCCGAGGAATACCTCGTAAATAAGCCCGAGGGCTTTATAAAGGATTCTTCGAAATGGGTTATTTTCCCTCGACTTTCCTATAATAATCATATAAAAATCGAGGAGCGAAACGAGGAATTGTCCTCTGTTTTTTCCGACTATGATAAGAACAGAATTATTCCTGCCGATGAATCTTCCTGCCGAAAGGGAATAGCTACACACGGAATAAGCTTTTCCTACGTTATGGAATGCCTTTCGGGTCAGAAAGCGCCCTGTATTCTTAAGGTTTCAACACCTTTTCCTTTTCCCGAGAAAATGGCTGTGGAGTTTCTGAAGGATCTTGACGAGGTGCTTTGTATTGAGGAGCTGGACCCCGTAATCGAAAAGGAGCTTACATATATCTGCGGAAAATACGGTCTTTCGGTTAAAATCCGCGGAAAGCTTTCCCATGACGTAAAGCCTGCAGGCGAAAACAGCTGTAAGAGCGTTTCCGAAAACCTCGAAAGGTTTTTGGGTATCGCTCCTGCCGCAGTTATTAAGAGGGAGGATATGCCGCCTTTACCCGTTCGTCCTCCCGTACTTTGTGCAGGCTGTCCCCACAGAGCCTCCTTCTTCGCAGTAAAGGAAGCTATGAAGGGGAAGAAAACCGCCTTCTGCGGCGATATCGGCTGTTATACCCTCGGTAACGCTATGCCTCTCGATATGGTTGATACCTGCCTTTGTATGGGTGCAGGCGTAAACATCACTCAGGGCATCGGAAAAATAGAGCCTGATACAACCTGCTTTGCCTTCGTCGGCGACTCTACCTTCTTCGCTTCGGCTATAACCGGTGTAGTGAATGCAGTATATAATCAGGCGGATATGACTCTTATAGTCCTCGACAATTCCACCACCGCCATGACAGGTCACCAGCCCCACCCGGGCACAGGCAGAACCATGATGGGTGAGATTGTAGAAAAGGTTGATATTGAAGCGGTACTTCGTGGAATAGGCGTAAAGACCGTTGAAACGGTAAATCCCTTAAAGCTTAACGAGGCGGTTGACTGCGTTAAGCGTGTAGCTTCAGAGGAGGGCGTAAAGGCTATTATCTTCCGTTCTCCCTGTGCAGTACTTATAAAGCCCTCCGCTGCGGTTTCTGTTGACGAGGATAAGTGCATACAGTGTAAAAAATGCATACGTTCTCTCGGCTGCCCCGGAATAATCCTTGAAAAGGGAAGGGTTAAAATCGAAAAGTCCCTTTGCACAGGCTGTGGTTTGTGTACGCAGGTCTGCCCCACAAAGGCAATTAGGGGAGGTGACTGTAATGAATAAGAATATACTTCTCTGCGGCGTGGGGGGACAGGGTATCGTCCTTACCTCGAAGCTTATAGCCGCCGCTTCTATGGCTAAGAATATCCCCGTAATGAGCGCCGAAACAATCGGTATGGCACAAAAGGGCGGAAGCGTTTTCAGCTTTTTAAGAACAGGCGATAACCTTTACTGTCCTATGTTCCCCGAGGGGACGGCTGACCTTATTATCGGCTTTGAGCCGGGGGAGGTGGTACGTATGCTCTCCTATCTTAAGCCCGAGGGAACTGTTATCGTGAATACACACCCCATAATGCCCGTAACGGCGGCATTAAGCGAGGGCTCCTACAGCGGTGAGGAGATGCTCGAATATCTTAAGGCTAACGTTAAGAAGCTCTATACCCTTGACGGTGATGAAGCCTGCAGGAGAATCGGCTCTCCCAAGGTGCTGAATATGGTAATGCTGGGCGGCGCTGTGGCAAGCGGCTGTCTGCCCTTTACTCTTGATGAAATTATTGCAGCGGTGGAAAAAACCGTTAATCCGAAGTTCTTCGACCTTAACCGAAAGGCTCTTAGCGAAGGAGAAAGCCTTCTCGGAAAATAATACATATAATCAGAAAGGAATTCATAGCTATGAGAATTTCCGATGAGCAGTTAGCTCTTGTAAACAGCCGTATCGAAGCCTTAATAAACGCAGACAGCTTTTACGGTAAGAAGCTTAAGGAAGCAGGAATTTCTTCGGTAAGCACAGCGGAGGATTTCGAAAAGCTCCCCTTTTCGGAGAAAAAGGATCTTCGTGACGCTTATCCTCTTGGACTTATGACTGCTCCCGAGGAAGAAATCGTCCGTATCCATTCCTCTTCGGGAACAACGGGCACTCCCGTTATTATCCCTTATACCGCTAAGGACGTTGACGACTGGGCAATTCAGTTCAAGCGCTGCTACGAAATGGCAGGTATTACCAATATGGACAGAATTCAGGTTACCCCGGGCTACGGCCTCTGGACAGCGGGAATCGGCTTCCAGAACGGCGCTGAAAAGCTTGGCGCTATGGTAATTCCTATGGGTCCCGGTAATACGGATAAACAGCTTCAGATGATGATGGATATGAAGAGTACTGTGCTTTGCTCTACCTCTTCCTATGCGCTTCTTCTTACCGAGGAAATCGAAAACCGCGGAATAAAGGATAAAATCTGCCTTAAAAAAGGCGTTATCGGCTCGGAACGCTGGAGCGATAAGATGAGAAACCGTATTTCCGAAGGGCTCGGAATCGAGCTTTACGATATTTACGGACTTACCGAAATATACGGTCCCGGAATAGGTATAAGCTGTAAGGAAAACTGCGGTATGCATTACTGGGACGATTTTATCTATATTGAGATAATCGACCCCGTAACGGGTAAAACTCTTCCCGACGGAGAAATGGGCGAAATAGTAATTACTACCCTCGTTAAGGAGGGCGCACCCCTTATCCGCTACAGAACTCACGACCTATCAAGAATTATTCCCGGCGAATGTTCCTGCGGCAGTAAGTTCCCGAGAATAGATACGATTATGGGCAGAACCGACGATATGATGAAGATTAAGGGCGTAAACGTGTTCCCGAGCCAGATTGAAGAGGTCCTCGGAACCTTCCCCGAAATCTCCAGCGAGTATCAGATCCGTATTTCTCATCTTGACGGAAAGGATACAATGCGTATCTACGTTGAAACTACGGGCTCCGTTGATTTCAACGACCTTAGTAAGCGTATCGCCGAAAAGGTAAAGAGCCGAATCGGCTTTACACCTATCGTAAAGGTAGTTGAAATCGGACTTCTTCCGAGAAGTATGAAAAAGACGCAGCGTGTAATTGACGAAAGATACGACTAAGAATAAAGCTCTCCGCCTGTTCCCGTATGAACAGGCGGAGAGCTTTATTATTCAATTATTCCGTTTTCTTTTAGGTACTTATCAAGTATATCTGCGGCAATGGTTCTGAAAAATAAACTGTGTAAATGCGTTTAATACCCAAAATTCTGATAATACTAAAAATGCAGCCGAACAGGGCAACGCTGAGGAGCGACCCGACGCTGGCTGTGGAATAAAACGGTGAAGGACAGCAGCAGAAATGTTGCTGCCTTTGCATTTTTCACCGGATATTCCTGAAGCGGATAAACCTCAGGGGTTTGGGGACAGAGTCCCCAACAGCCGTCAGGCTGCGAACCTATCCTCGAAGAAAATTGCGAACTGTGCGTACGCCAATCCCCAGTCTCGGATAGGCATAGTCCACTTCTTTGAAATCTCCACAACGCTCATA
>JAEDHF010000121.1 GCA_016297165.1 Oscillospiraceae bacterium
TTCGGCGGCAGCCTTAGCCTTCGCCGTCTTTTTGTTCTTTTCCGAGATTTCCTCAATCCACTTTTCGTCCGCCTTACGCTCCTCCTCCGTATAGACGTAGCCGCTTACATATTTATCCGTATCGCTCCGGCTATAGATAATGCCCTCGGTGGGGAGCTGTTTATTTCTGAGCTTTCCTTCGAGAAATTCCTTAAAGAGCATATAAATAATGGCGAAAATCGGCACTGCAAGAAGCATACCTGCGAAGCCGAAAAGACCGCCGCCGATAATGATACCGATAAGTACCCATACCGAGGGAACGCCGATTCTGTCGCCCTGAATAAGAGGAACCATAACGTTTCCGTCGAACTGCTGGAGCACTACGAAGAAGACAGCCAGCCATACCGCCTTAAGAGGGTCAACGATAAGGGTTATAAAGCAGGCAGGTATTCCGCCCAGGAAGGGGCCGAAGAAGGGGATAACATTGGTGCAGGCGATAATTACCGCAATAAGAATCGGGTAGGGCGTACCGATAAGAGTAGCTCCGATAAAGGTAGCGCAGCCTACGAAAAAGGCGTCGATAAGAATGCCCGTAATATAATGGCTGAAAATATTGTTGCAGCGGTTGGAAACCGCAATAACCTTCTGCGCCGTATTGTTTTTAAAGAGGGCGAAAAGAAGCTTTTTAGCCTGCGACTTAAGCATAGATTTCGAGGAAATAAGATATACTGCAATAATAAAGCCGATTATAAAATCCTTAAAACCGAGGATAAAGCTTAAGATACTGCTGCCTACCTTCGTACCGAAGTCGAGAATCTGCGGAGAGAAATCCGCCCACATATTTGTAAGGAAAATCTCAATCTGGTTAATAGGATTTTCGAGGATTTCAACAATCTGTGGGAAATCCTTAAAGGTTTCCTTAGCCCAGCCGAGAAAATCCGAGGTGTAGGAATCGAAGTTTGTGACAAGTCCCGAAATGCTGCTCACAAGCTGGGGCGCAATAAGCACCACAAGCCCCGTAAGAGCGGCAATAGCCAGCAAAAACACAATGAAAATCGAGAGATTCTTTATAACCTTGTGCATTTTCGGGGATTTCGCCGACTCGCCCCATTTCTTAAAGACCTTGTATCTGAAGAAATCCACTCCCGGATTAAGGAGATAGGCGATAATAATGCCCCATATTATAGGAGCAACAGCGGAAACGACGAAATCCAGCAGCTCGGGTATCTCGGGAGAGGAATTTACCCAGAACAGGAGAATTCCGCTCACGACAATAACTGCGACAGCGTAAAAGGCGATTTGTGTATATTTGCGGTTGAATCTGAACCTCATAATACCTCCTAAAATGACGCGGGCGGACGGGCATTCCGCTCATCCGCCCCTATCATCAGCGTTATCCTTTCAATTTCGTCTTTCTCTTGTTCTGTCGTTTTTCTGTCTGTAATTTGGGTTATTGGCACCCCCTACCGGAATCGAACCGATAACTAACCCTTAGGAGGGGTTTGTTATATCCATTTAACTAAGGAGGCAGTTTGTGGGTTTTTGCAGGGTCTTGTTCAGCCCGACGATAAGCAGCCATCTACGTCTGTCAATGGGTTATCGCTTTACATGGCGGCGTCGTGCCGCCCTCGGGCGATAACCTGCACAGCGTCCTGCTGTGCACGGTCGGCAGGCACAAAGCCTAGCCGTTACGCGGTTTCCTCGTATCTAACGACTTCTTGACAGCCTTTTCGGGTTGACGATAAGCTGTTCTTCCGTAGAATAGCAGATTGACAGGCACCAAGCCCGGCAATTTTACTGACCTTGCCGAAATACTATATTATTATACTACTTTCTGAAGAAAAAAACAAGGGCTAATGTGAAATTTGTATGCATTATTCTTGAAAAATTGATTCATTTTCGGGAAAGATACTCGTTATAATAGCTAAAAAACCGAAAAAATCCCCTTAAACCCTTGACAAAGGGCTGTTTTTGATGTATAATCGGTCTTGATAGTTAAGCTAAGAGACCGGGTTGACAAAATCCGGTCTCTGTTGTTTATGAAAAGCGAAAGGATGATTCTTACGGCTGAAAAAAACTCGAAAATCGAAGAAAGAGCATGGGCGGCGGTAGCGCCCGTTGTTGAGGAGCGAGGCTTTAAGCTCTGGGACGTATGCTTCGAAAAGGAAGGCGCTATGTGGTACCTTCGTATCCTTCTCGATAAGGAGGGCGGAATGGATAGTGATGAATGCGGAGAAATATCCGAGCCCATAAACGCCATTATCGATAAGCAGGATTTTATCAAGAATATTGATATTTTAGAGGTAGGCTCCCCGGGACTTACTAAAAAGATTCGAAAGCCCGAGCATTTCAGAGCCTGCATAAACGAAAGGATAAGAGTTACCCTTCGGGACGAAAAGGGAAAGGAAAACTCCGTTTACGGTATTCTCTCCGCCTACGACGAGGAAAAGTCGGAGATTACCCTGTCCGACGGGGAAGAAACGAAAACCCTTGCATTATCACAATGCGTTAAAATAAATTCAGACTTATAAACACCCAACCATACTTAAGGAGGACACAGGAAAAATGGCTAAATCAAACACAACAGAGCTTTTCGAGGCGCTCACCTTACTTGCCAAGGAAAAGGGAGTTGACGCGGACATCCTTATCGAAAAGATACAGACTGCGCTCGTTATAGCGATTAAGAAGGATTACCCCAGAAGCGAGAACACAAAGTTCGATATAGATATCGCTAAGGGCAAGTTCGACGTAGCTATCTTAAAGAACGTAGTTGAAACGGTAGAGGACGAAGCGAACGAAATAACCCTCGAGGAAGCGAGAAACCACAGTAAGCGCTACAATATCGGCGATGTATGCGCAATAAAGCTTGATACCAAGCATTTCGGAAGAATCGCCGCACAGACCGCAAAGCAGGTTATAAAGCAGGGTATCAAGGAGGTTGAGAGAAGCCAGCTTGTCGAACAGTGGGGCGACCTTCAGAACGAGGCGCTTACCGCAGAGGTAAAGAAGGTTGAAACCGCAAGCGGAAATGCTCTCGTAAGCGTTAACGGTAACGAGGTTATGCTCTTTAAGAACGACCAGATACCCGGCGAGGTACTTACCGAGGGAGATATGGTAAAGGTTTTCGTTTCGGGCGTATCCGCCAATGACAGAAGACCCACCCTCCGTATTTCGAGAACACACCGTGACCTTATAAAGAGACTTTTTGAGCTCGAGGTTCCCGAAATAAGCGACGGAACGGTAGAAATAAAGTCCATAAGCCGTGAGGCAGGCTCAAGAAGCAAAATCGCCGTAATGAGCAACAACGAAAACGTTGACGCCTTAGGCGCTTGTATCGGCCCCCAGAGAAGCAGAATTTCGAAAATCTGTGAAGAGCTTAAGGGCGAAAAGATTGACGTAGTAAAATACAGCGACGATCCCGCTGAATTCATAGCTCAGGCGTTAAAGCCTGCCGCAGTAATAAGCGTGGACATTCCCGACCCCGAGGTTAAGGCTTGTTCCGTAGTAGTTCCCGATAACCAGCTTTCTCTTGCAATCGGCAACAAGGGTCAGAACGCTAAGCTTGCTGCCCGTCTTACAGGCTTTAAAATCGACATAAAGCCCGAAAGCGGATTTTTCGAGGGATAATAAATGGGAACAAATATTCCGCTGAGAAAATGCCTCGGCTGTGAAGAAATGCTGGGGAAAAAGGGACTTTTAAGAGTTGTAAGAAGTAAGGACGGAGAAATTTCCATAGACCCTACCGGAAAGAAATCCGGCCGCGGCGCATATATATGCCGGGATATGGAATGCTTCGAAGCCGCTAAGAAAAAGCATAGCCTTGAACGCTCATTAAAATGTGAGATTTCTTCGGAAATCTACGATAGGCTAAGGCAGGAAATCGAGGCGCTCCATGAATAATATACTCGGAACTCTCGGCTTATGCAGGAGAGCGGGGAAAGTAATTTTCGGCTTCGACGCCGTTATCGACGAGCTTAAAAGCCCGAAGGGAAAGGCTTACGGAGTAGTAATGGCGGCGGACCTCTCGGAGAAAACAAAAAAGGAAGTTTTGTTTTACTGCGGAAAGTATAATAAGCCTGCCGTAACCGTAAATGCGACCCTTGACGAAATAGGCGGCGTTATGGGAAAACGCACAGGCGTTATCGCTATTCTCGATAAAGGACTCTTTAATTCAATAACAAAACCTAATGACCAAACCTAAATAATTGGGGGATATCGAATGACAACAAAAGAACAAAAAACTAAAATCAAAGACGCAGCCAAGGACCTTAACCTTACTGCAAACGATATAGTTGATATCGTAAAGGAAAAGACAGGCGCAGAAAAGAAGCCTGCCGCTTCTATAACCGAATCGGAAATGAACCTCGTTTTAGAGCATATTACTCAGAATAACCAGGTAAAGAGCTTCGACGCTTATTTTGCAGCCACCGAAAAGAAGGCTCCCGTTAAGGAAGAAAAGACTGCCGAAAAGCCCGTAAAGGCTGAAAAGGAAGAAAAGGCTGAAAAGAAGCAGGAGAAGAAGCCCGCAGAAGTTAAGCAGGAAGCAAAGCCTGCTGAAAAGCCCGTAGAAAAGGCGACTGAAAAGGCTGCTGAGAAGCCCCTTCAGAAGGCTCCCGAAAGAGGGGAAAAGAGCTTCGAGAAGAAGTCTGAAAAGCCCTTCGAAAAGAAGCCCTTCGAGAAAAAGCCCTTCGAGGGTCAGAGAAACGGCGACAGACCTCAGAATAACGACCGCCGCTTCGATAAGAACGACAGAAACGGCGACAAGAACGGCGACAGAAAGGACTTCCGCAATAACGCAAGACCCGACGCTCCCCGTAAGGAACAGCGCCCCCAGCCCAAGCCCGTAGAGGTAAAGGTAGATATTAACGCAGTAAAGACCAACGAGCCGCCTAAGGCTAAGGTAAAGGGCGAGGCTGTCCAGAGGGGCGAGGTCGTTACTAAGCGTGTTGATACGAGAGGCAGCTACGTCGATCTCGACAAGTACAACGAAAAGTACGAAACAATCGCTTCACAGAAGAGCGGAAACAGAGAAGAAAGCTTCACAAAGAAGCAGAAAATCAACCAGAAGTCCCAGCAGAACAAGCGTGGACAGTTCGGAAAGAATAACCGTGAAACCGAAGCGCAGAAGCTTAAGCGCCTCGAGCTCGAGAGAGCAAGAAAGCAGCAGCTTAAGGTACAGATTCCCGATGAAATCGTGGTATCCGAGCTTGCACAGAGATTAAAGGTTACCGCTACCGAGGTAATAAAGAAGCTTATGGGTCTCGGCGAAATGTGCACAATCAATCAGGTTATCGACTTCGATACCGCCGCTTTAGTAGCAGAAGAATTAGGCGCAAAGGTTGAAAGAGAGGTTGTCGTTACAATCGAGGAAAGACTCTTCGAAGAGGCAGAGGATAACGAAGAGGATCTTCGTACCCGTCCTCCCGTAGTTGTAGTTATGGGTCACGTTGACCACGGTAAGACATCGCTCTTAGACAGAATCAGAAACGCCTCCGTAGCCAGCGGCGAGGCAGGCGGCATTACCCAGCATATAGGCGCCTACAGGGTTGAAGCGCAGGGCAAGGATATAACCTTCC
>JAEDHF010000012.1 GCA_016297165.1 Oscillospiraceae bacterium
CAACTCAAAGCCTGATTTTCAGGCTTTGAGGCAATAACTGTCCTGCGGACAGTTACCCAGCACACACTAGTTATCAGGAAAGCTTGCTGTTTACCTGGTCAAGCTCCGACTGCACCTTATTCCTGATAGTTTCCTTGGTCTGTGCCCAGGAGGGTTCACCATGGTTGTAGCAATCCTTCATCGGGTTATTGATAAGGTCGTTTACCATAGGTGTAACTGCTGTATAGAATTCGAATACGGGGTGCTCCTCTGTCATTTTCTTAGTTCTCTGGAGCATATCGTACATTTCCTCGGTCCACTTATAATCCTCGAAAAGCTGTTCGTACTCGATCTGCTTTGCAACCTCGCTGTCACGGCACTCCATTACACATTCAAGGTAAGCGCCTACGCCCTCGGGGTTCTGTGCACCCTTACAGATAGTATAGCCGGAGACAATAGAAGGAAGATAGTATTCATCAGCCTTAGGGCAGCGAGGCATAGGAACGAACATAAGGTTTTCCATATCGCCGATCTGAGGTTTTTTATTTTCATCAACTTCACCGCCGGTAAAGGGAGGTAAATAGCCCATGTCGGTTAAGGCCCATACACCGATAGGGAAGAAAAGAGTCTCTCCGCTTGCGATTTTTTCGGGGTGAATCTGCCACCCTATTTCCTTCTTCGGAACGGGAAGATCCTGTCTGTTAAGGTCAAGCATAAATTCCTGTGCGTCCTGGATACGGGAGTCATCAAGATAATGAACTACCTTTCCGTCCTCCATACCGATATAGGGAACGCCTGTAGTCTGGGAGATAGCGCCCTCAAACCACCAGCCGTCGATACCGAATTTTCCTTCTTCTCTGTTATTGAACTGGATAAGCATTTCACGGAAGGTATCCCAGTTCCAGTTTCCTTCGTCAAGAAGCTCTACAGGGTCACGAAGACCGTTTTCTTCGATTGTGTTCTTATTATAAACCATAAGGCAGCCGGGTACAGACTCGTAAGCGCATACATAATGCTTACCCTGGAATACGAACTGGTCGTTAATTGTAGTCATAGGAGCCCAGAGCTCGGAATCAAAATCAATATAATCATCCATGGGAACGAACATTCCGTTGATTACGCCCTGTGGGAAGCAGTCGAAGTCACTGGCGCTGAACATATCGGGAGAATCGCCTGCAGCTACAAGCTTACCGAGTGTGGAATATCTTTCTTTCCAGTCGCACTCTACCCATTCGATTTTTCCGCCTCTTGAGGTTTCGAAGAGTTCGAGGGAAACCTGCTTGGGCTTACCGTTTCTGGGGTTAAGGTCCCATGAGGAGAGGAATTTAACTGTGGGATTTTCGAGCTTTTCTGCGTCCTTACCCATTTCAGCTATTGCTTCTGCAGCCTCTGACTTAAGGGTTGCAGGAGGTGTAGTTGAAGCTGCTGTTGTTGACGCCGAGGTCTGTTCGCTACGACCGCCGCCACAGGCTGATAAAGAAGCTATCATAGCGGCACAAAGGCAAATCGCTGTAATTTTTTTTGTTCGCATAATACTGTCCTTTCAGAAATAGCGTAAATACGCTCTTCGGTTTATCATAATCCGATTATATATCAGATTGATGTCACGAAATGTTATATGCTTGCTTTTTATATCAATATTTAGTTCTGACTAATTAGCTAATTACTTAAAGATACTTCAAAAGCTCTTCTCTTACCCCGTCAAGTCTTTTATCGGAAAGGCCGAAGTCCATTTCTTTATAACACCATGCACATCTTGCAATTCCGTATTTCTCAAATACGCTGTTTATCGTCCTGAACCAGCTTACCGTATCCTCGGGAGAAACTACGTCGATAACTCCGTATTCGCCGCAGTAAAGCGGAACGTTATATTCCTTCGCCTTTTTAATTGCTTCCGCAAACATTTTTTCGAAGTATTCTGCGGATATTTCGCTGTCCTCGAAGGAAACTCTTTCCTCGGGCTTAATAAGAGGAGTCCAGTATGCGCCCTGATGAGTAAACTTTAAGGGCTCGTAACAATGGAAGTTATATACAATCTTATCGTCAGCAGGCTTTTCAAGGTCCTTAACCGCTTCAACGCTGTTGTTCCAGTAGCTTCCTATAAATATAAGGGTATCGGGAGCATACTTTCTTATTCTCTTTACACATTCGGCGGAAACCTTATTCCATACGCCGATATATTCCTTATCGGTTACCTCGTTTAAAAGCTCGAAAACTACTGTTTCGTGGAGCTTTCCGAAGCGGCGGGCGAATTCCTCCCATAAGCGCAGGAATCTTTCCTGTAAAGCCTCGCTTTCGAAAAAGCCCTCTTCCTTTTCACCAAAGTCGAAGGAGAAGCCTGCTGTTTTATGAAGGTCGAAAACTACGTTAAGACCATACTTCTTACAAAGAGCAAAAGCATTTTCGATACGTTCGAAGCCTTTTTCGATATAGTTTCCCTTTTCGTCCTCTACGATATTGTAATCAACGGGAATTCTTACATGGTCAACACCCCAGGAAGCGATTTTCTCGATATCGGGTTCTGTAATGAAATTATTAAGTCTGTCCTCGCTGTAGTCGCACTGTGAAAACCAGCCGCCGAGGTTTACGCCCTTATAAAAGCCTTTTTCCTTAAGCATATTATTATCCTTTCCATATTAGCCCTTAGGCATATTGCTTTATTACCGTCGCTGTGGACGTTATCATAAATATATCATATCGCTTATCCGAATAATAGCAGAATTATATCATTTATACCACTTTTATGCTATTTGTGTAATTGTCTTTACCGCAAAATTTTGATATTATGCTTGATTTTTGATATAAAATGCAATATAATGATATAAAGTTTTTTCCGTTAGTGTTACTATATTGTCATCAAAGAAAATATGGCAATAATTGCTACTCTGAATAAAGAAAGGAACACTATTATGAAAAAGCTTTTATCGGTTATTTCCCTTCTGGCTGTTCTCGCTATGGCAGGCTGTTCAGCCGACAAGCCCGCAGAAACAACCGCAGCCACAACCAAAGCGGAAACAACCGCAGAGACTACTCCTGCAACCGAGGCTAAGCCCGACCTTCCCGAGGGCACCATATACGCCGACTTCGTAAGCGGTATTCCCGACGGCTTCGAATGCTCCGACGGCTGGACAAACGGCGACCCCTTCAACGTTACCTGGCGCAAGAACAGCGTAACCTTCGAGGACGGAAAAATGCAGCTCACAATCGATAACGACCCCGTTCCGAGCAAGGGTATCCCCTACTCCGGCGCCGAATTCAGAAGCAAGGATTTCTACGGCTACGGCAGATATGAGGTTTGTATGAAGGCGATAAAAAACGACGGTGTAGTTAGCTCCTTCTTCACCTATACAGGCCCCTCCGACAACAACCCCTGGGACGAGATAGATATTGAGGTTCTCGGAAAGGATACCACAAAGGTACAGTTTAACTATTACACAAACGGCGCAGGCAATCACGAGTATATGCACGACCTGGGCTTCGACGCTTCGGAGGATTTCCACCTTTACGCCTTCGAATGGCATAAGGATAAGATTGTATGGTTTGTTGACGGCGAAGAGGTATATACCGCAGATAAGGATATCCCCGTTACAGAGGGCAAGATTATGATGAATGCATGGTGCGGAAAGGGCGTTGACGGCTGGCTCAAAGCCTTCGACGATTCGAAGCTCCCCGTTACTGCCGAATACAAGTATCTGACCTTTACCCCCTTTGAATAATTCTCCTTATAAAAGTATAAAAGAACAAAAGAAGAAAAGACAGAATAATCAGAATGAAAAGGAGGCGTCCCTTTGAATATAGATAAAAAGCTTTCCCATGTTGAGTTTCTTAACAGAGAATATAACGTTACACATCTCGCTTATGAAAAGGAAATCGCCTTCTATAACAGCATAAAATCAGGAAATATTGCTGAAGCGAAGCGGCTTTTTGAGCCCTTTGACTGCGAGGGCATGGGCAAGCTCAGCGACGACAGCCTCCGTAATCTCAAATACCACCTTGTTATAACCGTGGCATTCATTACACGCTACTGCATAGAGGGCGGTATGGAAATGGAAGCGGCATACAATTTAAGCGATATCTACATCAGAAGTATCGACAGATGCAAAACCGAGGAACAGGTAAATATGCTCCATAAGGAGGTTGTTGAGGACTACGCACAGCGTATGCACCTTATCCGTAAGAACAACATTTATCCTAAGCCTATCATAATCTGTATGGATTATATCTACGATAATCTCCATACGAAAATAACCCTGGAGCAGCTTGCCGACGCAGTATCCTTAAGCCCTTCCTACCTCTCTAAGCTTTTCAGAAAGGAAACAGGCACCACCATTTCCTCATACATTACCGCAAAAAGAATTGAGGCGGCGGAAAATATGCTGAAATTCTCGGATTATTCCTGTCTCGAAATCTCGGAATGTCTTAATTTCAGCTCCGAAAGCCACTTTATCTCGGTTTTCAAAAACAGAACCGGTTATACTCCGAAGGCGTATCGTGAGAAATTCTTCAGAGCCCACTGGGGCGACAGGGTTTCCGCAGATAAGGACTGAAATAAGCGATAAGGGCAGTGCCGCGAAGGCACTGCCCTTAATTCTTAAAAAACTATTTATCGTTTCCCATTATCCGCCATTATCGCTCCTTGTCATTAACACGAAATAGCTTGTTACTCCCTCGGGATAAAGCTCCTTACTGTAGGGTATTCCAAGCACATCAGCGGTATTGCAGTTATCCGCTTCGTAAATATCATCACCAAAATACTCAGAAAGCCTTACATAGGCGCTAAGACAAAAAGGCGAATCCACATTATCGTTCGTAAAGCCTTCTATTTTTCCGTAATCCCTTTCCGATACCGCCTTGCTTGTAATTTCGTCCGCCCTGTCCGCTTCAACGGCGGAAAGATAATGGGAGAAATCAACGGAAAAGAGAAACAGGCACTTTTCCTTATCGGGTATTGAATAAAGGACATCGGCAAGCCTTTCGGGGAGGCTTTTATCAAAGCCGGGAGCTACTAAAAGGCAGGCTGTCTTAGCTTCGGGGAAATAATGCTTTACGAAGGGGATATGGGACGAGGCGCTATGGTCGGCTATAAGCCGCTCATTATCCACAGCTGCCCCCGATTCATTACAGAACAGGGAGACTATATCCCTGTCCGTTTCAACAATCCCGAAGGGAGAATTCCAGTCGGAATAAGTCGTATAAAAGCTTTCATTCCCTTCAATATGGGAGGTAGCGATTATTACAACCGTTTCAATATCACTGCGGCTTTTTGCGGCTGCTTTAAAAAAGCCCGAAATGAGATGTCCTGCCGTAAGGTGATGAGGGACGACGCCGCTTATTATTTTCTTATCCGAGGGATATTCCTCTGAACGATTGTCCCAGCTTATAAAATAGCCGTCGTCGAAATAGTTACAGTCAAGAAGCCCTGTGCCCGATACGAAGGGCTTCTTTTCCTTTGCAGCTTCCGTAACTCCGGTATCTTCGGGTATTTCCTGTATTTCGATTATAACCGCCGTATTACCTTCTGCTGTTCCCTTTTCATTATAGCCGCAGGAGCACGCCAGCAGCAGCGCCGCTCCCACGGCAATTATTTTATACGCCTTCATTTACTCTATCTACCGTTATTTTGCCGCTTTCGCTTATACCCCAGTAAAAATCTCCGTCGTCTTCATAGTTATAGCTATAAGCGCCCTCGGTTACGAAATCGCCGCTTGTGGCGATGCATATCTTATAGATTGCTCTGCCGCTTATGCCTGTATAAAGCCTTATATGCTGACCTACGGAGTCGTAGTATGTGTTTGTTTCGCCGCAAAGTCTTGCGCAGGAAGGAATTATATCCTCGATAACGCTGTATGGCTCGGCATTTATTGTTACAGTTACTACATCTCCGGGATTAAGGTCGCTTGTTTTCGAATATGTTTTTGTTACGGACATTTTCGGAGCCTTTTCCTGCTCGCTTATTCTTCCCGTATAAAGGGCGTAAAGGCTCACATTACCCGAATCAACCTTAAAATCGGCATTATTGAATTGTTCCTTATCGAAGGACAGGCTTACTATACCGTAGCGGTCAAGCTTAACCGTCTTTCTTTCGCCGTTTATGGTATAGCTGAACTCTGCGTCGCCGCTTACCTTCGGAACATAGTTTCTTAAATAGACAACAAGCTCAAGAGCATAGCTATCGTATTTCGGCTCTCTTGAAACAAGTCCTCTTGCAAGAGGCTCAGCCTCGGGAAGATTGAGCATAGATGCGGTAAGTAGCGCAAGTCTTGTATGCTCCTCGTCTATAAAATAAGCTCTTATGCCCTCTTCATTTTCGTAGAATTTCATTTCGGAGGTAAGCTTTATATAGCTGTCGTAGGCGGAAGAGAAATCTCCTGCAAAGGCAAGACCTGCCGTAAGATAAAGCTTTTCGGAAAGGGTAAGCTTATCGCCGTTTTCCGAAAGAATACGCTTAATATCGCCGAAAACGGGCTTTCCGAGGGCAGCAAGCCCCATATAGCAGTATGCCATATCCTCGGCGTCGCAGTCCTTCAGGGTATTCTCGAAGGCATTTATTATCGCTTCCCTAGAAACGCTTTCGGGGAAGGCTCCGCATAACAAAGCGGTAAGCTTTATGTTTTCGTTGCCATTGGGAAGAAGCGTAGCATAGCCCGAAATGGTAGCAGACTGAATCTTTTCGGAATAATTCCCTTCATTCCAGCCGAGCTCAGCAAGAGCAAATGCCGAAGCCGCTTTCATATCCGTTCTGTCGCCGAAATAGCAGGAAAGGTTTTCAAGTATTTCCTTGCAGAATTCGTATTCCTTATCATAGAATATCATTGAGACTGGCCATTTTGTGGGAGAAATGCTGTTAATTTCGCCGAGGCTTATATCCTTGCTGATAAGTACCTCCTGCTTTGTTTCAACAACGCTTAGTGGCATTTCTATTGCATCGTTGTTTATGCCGTTGCTTGCATGGAAGGTAACGGTATATTCGCCTACGGGAAGCTTTCCGAAATCCGCCGTTTCAGTTGGCAGTATATCAACGGTTCTATCCTCACCGTTACCGCTAAGGGTTACGGAGATTCTATCCATATCCTTAAGCCCTACGCATTTAGCTGTTACGGAAATATCGTCCCCTGCCGTATATTCGGAAAGCATTATGGGAGTTACGAAAACGGGTCGTGTGGCGATAATGGGAGTCTTATCGCTTCCTGCAAACATACGACCGTTTATTTCACAGACGGACTGTACCGTAGCTCGCCAGGTAGTTATCGAATCCGCAAGCTTAAACTTAAATACCGCCTTTCCGTTTTCGTCGGTATTAACCGAGCCAAAATAGGGATTATCGCGGAAGTCCTTGCGGACGTTGTTGTCGGGTTCTCCGCCGCCCTTTTCTGCTCCCGGCTCGCCGTTCATTACGTGCTGGATATAGCTGCAATTCTGATAGGGGTAGCTATACCATATATACGAATAGAGAGAGCCGAGGGTATCTACATACTGCTCCCTTACCGCAAAGGCGGCTTCGTCAACTACGCTTAAGGAAACCGTTGCATTTCTTACGGCCTTACCGTATATATCCTTTGCATAGACGGTAAGCGCGACCTCTTCCCCTGCGTCGTATTTTTCCTTATCGGAGGAGATTTCAAGCTTTATTTCCCTTTCCCCGGGGTCGAAGGATATGCTGTCCGGTGATATGGGATAAACGTGGCGGCCGTCGAAATAGGCTCCGCAGTAGTTGAAATCCGGGATACAGCGTTTATCCGCCTTATAGGTAAAGGTTGTGGAATCATAAACCTTTGCGTCGATAATATCATTCTGAGAGGTTATGAAGAAGATTTTTCCTTCGGGGTCGCCGTTATTCGTATCGTAATATTCCTTAAGAGTAAATTCTATATTTTCGTCCTCATGGAATTCTCTTCTTTCATCGTCGCTCTCTGCCGACGCATCAAGACGGAACATACGATAGTCGGTATAAAGTTTATACGACATTCCGTTATAGACGCCGTCATAGCACTCAACCCTCTGTCCGAGGCTGTCGCTGTAGGATATTGTTATACTGTAGCTGCTTCCCTCTTTATCAAGGGAGAGGTTTTCAATAACGCCGATACCGTTAACCGTATTTACGGTATAGGTTCCTATATCTTCGTTGCAGTACTCATAGTCGTAGCTCTTTACGGTTCTCTTTTCGATAAAGTCGTAGTAGCTTCCCGTTTCAACCCTTTCATACCACGACCTTGAAATATTTACCGTAACCTCTGTATCGTAGGGATTACCCTTAAGGACATCGTAATAGTCCTCGTCGGACGAATAGTAGTCTTTCTCGGAAGCCATAAACTCGGGAATTTTCGAGAAATCGATGCTGTTTGTATTGACCCTGTAGGTTTTCTTATCCTTATCGTATTCGCTTTGGAGCATTACATCCCTGTAGAAGCCATATATCGCCTTGCCGAAATACTGATAGTTGTTTTCAATACCCGTAAGCCCGAAGTCAACCCAGATATTACTGGGTTCCCAGCTCGAGTCGTCGTCGCTTTTAAGCTTCATAGCGGCAATTCCGTTTTCGTCGGTGGTAGAGCTGCCCGAACAGATTTCACGGTTTACCTCGAAGGTAAGCTTTGAGGCAGGAGTGCCGTCAAAATAATGAGCGTCAACAGTAACGTCGAAGGGGTTCTTCTGGGGCATTACAACATAATCGGGCACGGTAACATCAAAGGTATAGGTAGGCTTTACATAATCCATAATCTGTACGGACTTGCTGCATATAACGGCGTTCTCCTTATCCCCGTCAAGCAAGCTCACCCTTGCCCCGTATGTTTTCGCCCTGTCCTCGAAGGAGATTGAGGCGGTAAAGGTGCCGTCCGCCGAGGGGGTAAGCTTTACGGTTTTGCCGCCTGTCTCCCCCTCTCCGAAGCATACAAGCAGATTTTCGGGAAGTCTTACTCCCTCTCTTCGGGGCTTTATTATGCCCCAGATATTTATTGTATCGGTGGTCTGATATGCCTCTCGGTCGGTATAGATATAGGTATAGTAAAGGTCCTTGTAGCCTACCTTATATTCCCTGTAATTCATAAGCAGGTCGATATACCTGTGACCGCCGTAGTTTATTTCGATAATATCGCTTCGGAAGGCGTTATCCTTTGTGGAAATCCGGGCTACGCCGTTATTATCGGTCTTTGCGGAAAAATCGCCCTTACTTGTATGGAGAATTATTTCTGCATCGGAAGCCGCCTTACCCGTATTTGTATCATTGACGAAAAATGCGGTATTATCGCCGAGAGAAGCGGAATAAACCGATATAGGGTTCATCTCGATAAAATAATAGATTGTGTCCTCTCCCTTAGTTATGGAAGCGACGTAGTATCCCTCCTCAAGGTCGTAGGGCAGCATAATCATACGTGGAAGCCAGGAAGAATCACGCTTTTTCGCCACCTCAAAGGAGGAGAAAATCTCCTTCATTCTTCCCTCGTCTATAGACATAACGCTTTCGCTGTTATAGCTCATAAGGTCGGATATATAGTCGTCGCTATTACCGTATTTATAGAGCTTTACATCAAACTCCGAGGATAATGTATTCTCATTACCCTGTATTTCAATAACCACAGGGTCGCCCATAATAAAGGTCTCGCTTATGCCGTTATAGGTATAGAAGGACTCGTATCTTGCAGTCGTGCAAAAGGAGAAGGAAAAGCTATCCTTCATATCGTTTCCGTTCATGGACTTAATACCCTCGGAAAGAGTAACCCTATAAACAGTTTTATAGCTCATATCCTCTTCAGGTATAAAATAGAGGGTGTTGTTGTTGACCTCGAATCTACCCTTTATTGAAGGCTCGGTAGAAAAGCGGCTCTCTACGGTAGATAAATCAACAGGCTCGGAAAAGGTTATCTCTATTCCCGAATCTACGCTGACATATTCTGCTCCGTCGGCGGGATAAACGCTCTTTACACGGAAATCATCCACGGTCCGGAATGCCCAGCAGTCCCCCGTTCCCCCCTCCTCGGACAAGACGGAAAGCTTAACAACGCTGCCCTTTTCAAAGGCGGTATTTGCAGTAAGTATGTATTCGCAGTCTGCTTTTTTTGTAACGCTGTAATCTACCTCGGGAGTGATTGAAAGCTTTCCCATAAGCTCGCTTACCGATAAATCGGCGAAG
Source organism: Oscillospiraceae bacterium (assembly GCA_016297165.1). Lineage (GTDB taxonomy): Bacteria > Bacillota > Clostridia > Oscillospirales > Ruminococcaceae > Ruminiclostridium_E. The sequence goes on from JAEDHF010000012.1 coordinate 10,109, forward strand.
GATTTTATGGTGAAGCTTGAATTTGTAAGAATGCTTTCGCCACTTTTGGAATCGGCGGTTATCTCGGAAATAACCGTACTTTTTCGTTTACGGGTGTAGGCTATTTCGCCCTCCTCCGTAGGAACGGTAGTTATTCCCTCGGTCTCAGTAACGGAAATATCGGTAACGGGCTTGGTTGTCTCCGTAATACCTGTCGTAGTATCGGGCTCGGTTTCTATTTCATTATTGAATAAGCCGAGATTATTAAAGGCGAAAATCCCTATCGCAGCAGCAGCGCATACTCCGCCTATGGCGGATATCAGCTTTATGGGGCTTTTCTTCGCCATTTTTACGTTTTCCTTTTCCTCGGGAATAAGGCTGTCATCAACCTCTCCCAGTACCTCAATAAGCTTTTCGTTCTTCTTCATATTTCAATGCCCTCCCTTTCGAGATATTCCTTTAGCTCGTTTCGTGTACGAAATAGCGAGGTTTTTACCGCGCTTTCACTCATAGAATTCATAGCCGCAATTTCATTCACCGAATACATATACCAGTAGCGCTGCATAAATACTCTTCTCTTATCCGGCTTTAAGGCGGAAAGAAAGCTGTTGAGGGCGTTTTTAAGCTCAACGCCGTCGGAAACGCTTTCTCCGTCCCCTACACATTCCGCAAGCTCGTCAAGGCAGAGATTTATCTGCCCGAAGCCCCGTTTTTCCGCAGTTCTCGCTTTTATTCGGTTTATAGCGAGATTTCTCGTAATCTTTCCGAGGAAAAGGGATAAAAGCGAGGGCTTACTGGGTGGCATGGAGTTCCACGCCTTGAGCCAGGTGTCGCTTACGCATTCCTCGGTTTCTTCAAAGGAATTAAGTATGTTATTTGCAATAACACTGCAATATCCGTTATATTTTTGCTTTGTTTCGGATATTGCCGCTTCGGAACGTTCCCAGTACAGCGCTACAATCTGTTCGTCTTCCATATTCTTTCCTCCCCATTTTTCCGGGTTCACCTATATATACAGTTTTTTACGGTAAAAGGTTACAGTCTTTATAAAAAATTATACTATATAAAACGGAAATACGCAATAATTTATCTTAAGGTCGCCTACGATTTTTTCTTACTGTCCGACATTTTTATATGAATTATTCAAAATGCATTGACACTATATAAAAACTATGCTATAATATGCTGATAAACTATAACCGGAGCGTTCACAAATGGCAAAAAATAAGTACAGCTATCGTAAAACCTCAGGCAGTAAAAAGCCGATTATTATCGTGTCGGCTATTGCTGTTACCGCCGCAGGTATTACAATAGGCGTTATCGCAAATAATGCGGCGCAGGAAAACAAAATAGCCGCCGCTAAGTATAACCTTAACCAGTTCTATCCCGAAACCTATAATTCCTCGGAGGAAATTGCCCCCGATACGGACTATGACAGCGACGGGTTAACAAACGCCGAGGAGCTTTCTCTCGCTACAAACGGAGCAATTCCCGACAGCGACGGAGACGGAATCCTTGACGGAATGGAGAGAATGTTCTCTACCGAGCCCAACAACCGAGATACCGACCACGACGGCGTAGCCGACGGTATGGAGGTTTTAGCCGGTCTCGACCCTCTTAAGGATATGACCGACGGTAAGACAAGGGACTCAGAGCGCAAATTCACTGTTGTCAATTCCTTCGAGGAAGGCAGAGTTAAAATAACGGGAGACGCCTATGTTTACGGCAGTACCGCCCGGAAGCTGGCTCTAAATACCGTTTCAGCCAATGCAGGCGCAATTACTCTCCCCTATGAGCTTTACTGTGAAAACCCCTTCGATTCCGCCGAGATCACCTTTAACTATAATGAAAGCTATATAAAGGCAAGCGAAATATCCGAGGAGTCTCTCTGCATTTATAAATTCGACCCTTATACGAAGAAATATACCGCCCTCGATTCGGTTACCGACCCGGAAAGCGCTTCGGTAACTGCAAAAATTGAAAGCAACGGCGTTTACGTTCTCGGCGCCGAGGGCGTAATACAAAGCGCAGTCTTTTCCGAGGACAGCAACGTAAACATCCACCTTCTTATTGATAACTCAGGCTCAATGTATCCGAAATCGGTATTGTCCAGCTCCGAGGAAAACGACGTAAATTTCAAGCGTCTCACCTTCGCAAGAAATTTCGTTTCGAAGCTTAGCGATAATGCGAAAACCGCTATTTCCGCCTTTACATACGAATTCAAGCCCATGTGTGATTTTGAGGCGGCTAAGGAAAAGGTTATGAGTGCTATTGAGGGAATACGTACCCTTGGTGCAGGCTTCGACGGCACAAGCGTAGAAAGAGCCCTTATCCACGGTCTCGATACCTTTACTCCCGAAATGAAGGCAGACAGGAATACCATCATTCTTCTTACAGACGGTATTTCTACCAACAACGCAGGCTATAGCCTTGATGAAATAGCCGCTAAGGCTCACGCTAAAAATGTCACCATTATGACAATAAGCCTCGGAAATGAATACGACCGTGAATTCTTAAGCACAATCGCAGAAATTACAGGCGGAAAATACTTCCAGATTTCCGAAGCCAACGCTCTCGAAAGCCTTTATTCAACTATTCTCGCTTCTATGGACGATGATATCGTGGACGAGGATATGGACGGTACCGCCGACAGCTACTCTCTTTTCGATACAGGCTTCGACCCCACAGAAAACGGCTTCAGCTTCGAGAATTTCAAGTCGAAAACCGCCGATACCCTGGATTTCGGTATGGTTATGATGGCGAGGGACTGGTTTAAGAATGCAGTTCCCAACAGCGTTACCACAGATGATGAAAGTACCTCCTATACCTTCGAGGGTACTACAATAGACAGGACTGCACCCATAAGAAAAGTCGTACTAAATAGTATGCAGTCCGATTATCTTAACCCCGAAACCTATCTCGACTTCTTAAGCCCTCCCGGAACCTTAAAGCTTACTAAGGAGGCGGAAAAGGAAGCGGTCGAATGGGGTTGGTACACCAAAACAATGCCCTATACCGACGAAAATGCAAAGTGGACAGAGGTACAGTATCTCGCAATCAATCACACTATAGGAAAAATACGGGCAAAGTACAGCGAGGACGACTTCCAGTTTATCCGTGCTATTCATTACTATGAGTCTTTCCGTGATAAGGACAAGGGCTTTACCCTCACGGACGACGGCGACCTCAACAGAGCAAAGGAAATACTTTCCACGGGTACTCCTCTTATTATGAAAATGTCCTGGGAGGAAAACGGAAAATTCCTTAACAGATACGTCCTTCTTACAGCCTTGCGCCGTGACCTAGACTCCCCCAATCTTATAAAGGGAAAGATTTACGACGTAAACCATAACCCCGTAAGCACTGTTGAATTCAACCGCTCGCCAAGAATTATCGGAAAACAGAAAAGCGGATATACCTACAGCGCAAGCTGGAACGGAAAGACAGTTTCCGTAAGCTTCTGTAACCCTACCGCAAAATAAAAGCTAACGCTCCTTTCTGAAACAAGACGTTTCAGAAAGGAGCGTTTTTATTATTGTATGCTGTTGTCCAGATTCTTATAGGTTTCCCCCGAAAAAATAAAATCGAAGCTTCCCTTCTCCGCCTTAAGGCAGGTTTCAAGAACCTGTGACAGGATTTTTAGCTTGGTGTACATACTCTTAAGGTCCTCAAGAAATACGGATTCATCAAAGAAAAATGTAAGTACCGCTACTATTATTTCCGCGCTCTCCTTAGGAGTTTCGGTACTTATAACCCCCTCGGAAACGCCCTCCTTAAGAAGCTCGGTAAGAACGGGAGCAATTTCCTGTATCGCAGCGCATTTCATTTTCTGATGGAGAGTTGTATCCTCGTGGAGGCGTAGAGTAATTATGAGGTTTTTTTCGTTATCGCTGAAATCCCTCTTGATAACGCTCGTAAACAGCATTTTTATCTTCTCCGTAACCGAGGTTTCGGGTCGGCGGTGAATGCTTTCGAAATATTCGTGGACTGCCCGACGGTAGCTCCGTTCGATAACGGCATAGAGAATCTCGTCCTTACTCTTGAAATAGTAGTAAATACTACCCTTTCCTATTCCTGCTCTTTTCGCTATACTGTCAACGGATATTTCCTTATAGGGCACCTCCGACATAAGCTCTTCCATAGCCCCGAAAATAAGCTCTCTTTTATCTGCCTTCATCCATACAACCTCTATTTTGGTAAAATTCTACGTAACAGGTGGTTTTTACCTGCATTGTTATGTATTATAACACAAATTTCTTTTTTTGACAATAATTTTTTTGCGGCATACTTGACCGACGGTCGAAAATATGGTACTATTATCGCAGGACAATTCGACCGTCGGTCGAAAATAGCTGTTAATACTGTGTTTTATATGGGCAGCTTTCAGGCAAAATTCGACCATCGGTCGAAAATTTGAAAGGAGATTATATGACCGGAGCTTCAATAGGTCTTTTAGCGGCAGGAGGAGCAGTTCTCCTGGGTGCGGCAGGCGCAGGAATAGGCGCTCTTACCCTTTTCAACAAGGTTATCCCGAGACAGGATATGGTAAGGGTAAATCTTGACGAAATGGCGGATATGGCGAAATGGGAGGAATACAAAAAGGTTATCCACCCGAGAAAGGAATGGCTTTTAGCCCGTCCCTCGGAGCATCTTACAATCAAGTCCCGTGACGGACTTACTCTTCACGGGGATTATTTCCCTGCCGATGAGACCTCCGACACTATCGTAATAGCTCATCACGGCTATACAAGTATGGGTATGAACGACTGCTCTTCGATGTGCTCGTTTTTCCTGAAAAAGGGAGCCGACTGCCTTATAGTAGATAACAGAGCCCACGGAAAAAGTGAGGGCAAGTACATAGGCTTCGGAATTCTCGACAGATTCGACTGCCTCGAATGGATTAAGTACGCAGTAAGCCGCTTCGGCGAGAACAAGAAGATTATTCTTTACGGCGTATCAATGGGCGCTACTACGGTAGTCATGACGGCAGGCTTTAAGGATTTACCCAAAAACGTTAAGCTTGTTGTTTCCGACTGTGCCTTTACCTCCCCCTACGACGTATTCTCCCACATTTTAAAGAGAGATTACCACCTTCCCCCCTTCCCCGTAATGAACATAAACGACGAGCTTTGCAGAAGGAAGGCAGGCTACGGCTTCAAGGATTATTCAACCCTTACCGCAGTAAAGGATACAGAGGTTCCAATTCTCTTTATCCACGGAAAGGACGATAACTTCGTCCCCACATATATGACGGAGCAGAATTATATGGCTTGCCGTTCGCCGAAGGATATCTATATCGTAGAAAATGCAGGTCACGCCGCAAGCCTTTATGAAAACCCCGAGGTATATGAGACTAAGGTAGAAGAATTCGTAAATAAGTATTCACCCATAAATGCATAAGGAGAGAAAAATGAAAGAATTCAATATTAACGGTTCCGTAATGAAATGCTATCCCCTTACCGCCGCACAGAGACTTCATTATTACACTGTAAAGTACTGCCCCCGTCAGCAGGTTCTCAACATAGGTACAGGTCTTTATGTTAAGGAGGACGTAGATTTCCGCCTGCTCAAAAAGGCGATTTATAAGGCCTGTGAGCGTTTCGAATCCATGCGCCTCAGATTCTTAGAGGACGAGGACGGAACAGTTTATCAGTACGTAGTACCCTTCGACGAAAGAGAAATCCACTTCTGCGATTTTTCAAAATGGAAGGAAGAGGACGCACATAACGAAATGCGCAAATGGACAGAGGAGCCCTTCGAAAGATACAACTCCGCTATGAACAAAATCGTTATGATAAAGCTTCCCGGCGGCTATAACGGTATCTATATGAAGGTTGACCACATGACAATGGACTCCAGCTCCATTATCTCCTTCGATAAGGACGTTCTCGAAATATACTGCTCGGAGAAATACGGCTATCCCTATCCTAAGCCTATGCAGTCCTACATAAAGCAGGTAGAAAAGGACCTCGAATATGAGAACAATTCCGAAGCTATGCAAAGGGACAAGGAGTTCTTTACCGGGGAAATAGAAAGGGACGAACCCATGTACACCGACTTTACGGGCATGGGCAGACTCTTAACCCAGCGCAGAGAAAGCGGAAACCCCGATTTAAGAAGCGCAGTTATTACGTCCAACTGCCTCGACGCAGCAATTTCCGTTTATCACCTCGAAGCTGACCCCTCCGACAGACTTATGCAGTTCTGCACAGAGAATAACGTTCCTATGGCAAGCCTTCTTTTAATGGGGCTTCGTACCGTTCTTTCGAAATTCAACAACGATGAAAAGGACGTTTCGGTAAAGAGCTGTATTGCAAGAAGAGGTACTCTCCTCGAAAAGCGTTCCGGCGGAACAAGAATACATTTCTTCCCTCTCCGTACAATTATCGAGCCAGAAACTACCTTCCTTGACGCAATAAGAGTAATACAGGCTGAACAGAACAAGCTTTTCCGCCACGCTAACCGTGACCCGATTGCTCATACAATGGAGCGTTCGAAATACTGGAAGCTTGCCCCCGGCGCAAGCTACGAAAGCATAAGCCTTACCTATCAGCCTCTTACCTTAAGACAGAAGCAGACGGATATACCCGATATCGACTACAAGAGCTACTGGTACAGTAACGGCGTAGCCGCACAGCCCCTTTATCTTACGGTAATGCACAGGGTAGAGGATAACGGTCTTGACTTCAACTTCGAATATAAGCAGGACGTTGTTACCGAGGAAGAGATGGAGTATCTCTATTATTACCTCTGCCGTGTACTCTTCAGAGGTATTGAGGATAAAAACCGCACAGTTGGCGAAATACTTGAAATGATTTAAGGAGGAAACTAAGATGTTTGAACAGTTAAAGGAGCTTATCGTAAATTATGTTGACGTTGACCCCGAAAGTATTACGGGCGAGTCTCGCTTTATCGAGGATTTAGGCTTTAATTCCTACGATTTTATGAGCCTTCTCGGAGAGCTTGAGGTGACCCTCGGCGTTACCGTTGATGAGCAGGAAATTGTAAAGCTTCATACCGTTGACGAGGCTATAAAGTACCTCGAATCCCTTAAGGGCTGATATAAGAAAGGAAAAGACATAATGACTAAAGAAAACGTATTGACCCTTTCCGACCTTGTTAAGCAGTCTGCCGCAGAATACGGCGAAAAGGCTTTTATGCAGGAGAAATCCGGAAGCAATATAACCGAGCTTTCCTTTAAGGACTTCTATGAAAACACCAAGCGTGTCAACGCCTTTTTAAAGGCGTTTTCAGCAGAAAAGCTCCACGCCGCCGTAATCGGTCCCACAAGCTCCGCTTATCTTGAATGCTATTTCGGAACAGTTATGGGTGGAAACGTAATTGTGCCCCTTGACGCACAGCTTCCCTGCCCCGATATATGCGAACTTCTCGTAAGGTCGGATTCAAGCGTATTCTTCTTCGATTCCCGTTATGCTCCCATGATTGACGCAATCAGAAATAACTGCGGCAATATAAAGAAATTTGTATCGCTGCAGTCCTGTGAAGCGGCTGATATAGCCTTACCCGATATTCTTGCAGCCTTTAAGCCCGACGAGAGCGGCGCTCCGAAGCCCGTAGAGCTCGCTTCTATCGTTTATACCTCGGGAACTACAGGAAAAGCGAAGGGCGTTATGCTCACCCACGGAAACCTTATCGACAACGCTATGTGTCGGGAAAACGAGAGCTCCCCCGCGGACGTTCTCCTTACCGTTCTTCCCGTTCATCACGTTTACTGCTTTACCTGTGATATTCTTCTGTCGCTCCGTTACGGCGCTACGGTATGCGTAAACGACTCAATGCTCAGAATCGCACAGAATCTTAAGCTATTCCGTCCCACACTTATTCTTCTTGTACCTATGATTGTTGAAACTATCTACAAGCAGATTATGGCGGCGGCAGGCGCTAAAAAGGATATACCTGCGGCAGCAATCGCACAGGCAGTTTTCGGCGGCAGATTAAAGGGCATATACAGCGGCGGCGCTTACCTCAGCCCCGAGCTTATAAAGGGCTATAACGCCCTCGGTATCCCGATTGCACAGGGTTACGGTATGACGGAATGCTCGCCGAGAATTTCTACCGCTACCCTTGCCGATGAATTCAGCGAGGCGGTAGGCACAATCGTTAACGGCTGTGAGGTAAAAATTGTTGAGGGCGAAATTACGGTAAAGAGCCCCTCAGTAATGAAGGGCTACTATAAGGACGAAGCCGCTACAGCAGAAGCCCTTACCCCCGACGGCTGGCTCAGAACGGGCGACCTGGGCTATGTTGACGAAAAGAACAGGGTTTTCATAACAGGCAGAAAGAAAAACCTTATTATATTAAGTAACGGTGAGAACGTTTCTCCCGAAGAGCTGGAAAACAAGTTCGCTATGGAGGATAAGGTAAAGGAAGTTCTCGTTTACGCAGAAGAGGGCGTTATTACCGCCGAAATCTTCCCCAATTCCGACGCTTTCCCGGGAGCTTCCGACAAGGATATTGCCGCTTCTATGAGAGAGCTTATCAATAAGATTAACGAAAACCTACCCTCGGCTAAGACAATACGTAGAATCCGCCTTAGAAAAACCGAATTCGATAAGACTACCTCGAAGAAAATCAGAAGGAACCAGACGGAACAGGGCGAAGCTATATAATAGTTTTTTCGCTAAGGGTATTGCAAAATTCGCCAAAATAATGTAAAATAGTAGCGTTGACTTATCTGTCGATATTAAAGAAATACAGAAAGGTGAAAAAATATGACCTACGAGGAAATTTTTACTAAGTCCAAGGAAATCATTATGCAGAGCGATGTAAGCGATATCGAGGGACATCTTGCCGTACAGATTAACATTATCGGCGAGGGCGAGGGCGCCTTCTATATCGAGCTTCTCGGCGGAAAGCTTTACGTTGAGCCTTATGAATATTACGACAGGGATTGTATATTCATCGTTACAGCAGAAAACTTCCTGAAGCTTGCCAGCGGTTCTCTCGACGCCGTTTTAGCTTATACTACAGGTAAGCTTAAGGTTGAGGGCAGCATCGAAAAGGCTCTCGAGTTCCAGAATATTGTTAAAGCAGTCAAGAAAAAGGACAAGAAAAAGAAAAAGTAATGAATAGTAAAGACCCTTGCAGGCTGAAACTGCAAGGGTCTGTTTTTCTGTCCGGATAAACCTATCAGAAGAATATTCCCGTAACGAAGATTTCTACGCCTATAAAGATAAGGATAATCCCACCGAATATAGATGCTTTATTGGAAAGCTTCGTACCGAACTTCCTGCCGATAAAAAGTCCCACCATACAGATTATAAAGGTAACGAGAGCAATTATAAGAGCGCAGAAAGTCGCCATTAAAAGATCGTATTCGGAAATAGTAAAGCCTACCGAAAGAGCGTCTATAGAGGTGGCTATGCCCTGCAGCATAAGAGCGCCAAGACCTACTCCTCTCTTTTCCTCCTCTTCTTCGCCGTGATTCTTTATGCCCTCGATAAGCATTTTTCCGCCGATAAAGAGGAGAAGTCCGAGGGCTATCCAGGGAATAAAGGCTTCGAAGGCTTCGAAATACTGCACTACGGTATGGACGCAGACCCAGCCTATCATGGGCATAAGCGCCTGAAACAGGGCGAAAACCCCCGCAATACCGCACATTTTCCGCTTTTTCATATTCGGCTCGCTAAGTCCGTTAGCCAGGGAAACGGAAAAGGCGTCCATAGCAAGACCTACTCCGAGAAGAATACTGTTAAATATAAAGACAAATCCGAAATCCATGATACGTCCTCTCAATATATGAAATTAAGTTACATTATACCATACATGGAAGAAAAAGTAAATAGCGAATTTTCGCCTTATCGGTCATTTATTACCCATAGAAGAGCTTCAGCCAACCCGATATAACGGATTGGCTGAAGCTATTATTCACTAACAAGAAAGTCCCAGAGATTATAGCCAACATAGGTGGTAGATGTCATTTCTATGGGAGTGTTTGAGAATGCAATAATATAGTATTCATCTTTAGGATAATATGCCGCATAGGTATTGAAAACATCGGTACAGCCGCCGTGGTAGTATATATTTGATGTAGCCATTAGTCCGAAGCCGTAGCCAAGAACAGGAGTAGTCATAGCCTTAAGGGATTCCTCGGAAACAACCTTTCCGCCATACAGACACTTCATCCAGTCGTACAAGTCATATACCGAGCCGTTAACCGAGCCGCAGCCCAGCGCCGTGGAGGTTCTCATGGAAAGAGTGGTACCGTTATGATAATACCCTCTTGCGGTAGTTTCCATAAAACCGTTGTTTGCAGTATCCATACCGCAGGGGACGAATATTTCATCCTTAAGGTAGTCCTGATAGCTTTTTCCCGAAGCGTATTCGATTATAAGGCCGAGAAGATAATAATTCGTATTGCAATAGTAAAAATCGGTATCGGGAGCTGATTTTAAGGGAGCTTCATATAAATACGGGAGAAGAAATTCCCGTTCGAAATCCGGTTCATCTTCATTATCGGCGTCAGCACGGCGAAGGTATTCAACCACAAAATCCGCAGGGAAAAACTTATGTGCGTCGTCGATATAATCATAAAGACCCGACTGCATATTAAGAAGATTTCGTATCGTTATATCCTCTCCCTTATCAAATTCCGGGAAAAATCTTGTAAGCTTATCATCAAGGCTTAGCTTTCCCCTCTCGCAGAGCTTAAGAATTGCGGCGGCAGTCATCTGCTTCGAGATAGAGCCCATTTCGAAGGTATCCTTCGCAGTACAAATAGCTCCCGTCTTTTCGTCCGCATAGCCGAAGCCGCCAGCATATATAATCTCATCGCCCTTAGCCACAAGAACAGAGCCGCTATAGGAGCATCTACCGAGATAATCCTCTACCTTAGCGGCATAATCGGTATAGTCGGGGTTAATATATTTTTCGGGTCGCTCGTCGCTCTTACAGCCTGAAAATCCGGTTATCAGAATAACGGCAGACAATAGCGCCGATGAAATTTTATGCTTCATAGTCCTCTTACCTTTCATCATCCGGTAAATTGAGTATATTATATCAGACCATTTTTGTCAACCTCACAGAGGCTTATCTATGACAAAAACGACAGCTTGTTTTTATGCAATTTATATAAATCGTTAAAAAACATCCGGTCGGTCATAAAAGTTTTTATATAAAAATATTGACTAAAACGTTTTCATATGCTATAATTGTGCGTAGGGTTAAATAAGCGGCTGCATTTAGGTGTTGCCGCTTCCTGAAAAGTACTATTATGAAAGGACAATTTATTATGAGAAATCAGAAGAGAATTATAGCAGCCCTTCTTTCCGCTGTTATGATTGTTGGCTCTGCATCATGCGGCGGCGTAAGAGGTCAGGGCAACGCCACCGGCGGCAACACCACAACCGAAGGCTCAAAGCCTGTAACCGGAGAAGATTTAATCGATCCAGATGAAAAGGTTGATTACAACGAGATGGCAAATATCGACAAGATTGATACCGCCAACGAAGAGGGCGCAGGCACACTCTATGAATCGGGAAAAATGGCAGGAGAGGTTAAGGCTTTCTGCTATTACAATATTGAAGACAGCGCAAAGGATATTTCCGAAATTTTCGCTACAAGATTCGGCGGAGTACTTAAAACAGAAATCTGCAGCAGCAGTCTCGAATACTTCTCCGAGCTCGGTAAGCTTATTACCTCCGGTCTCTCACCCGACCTTGTCCGTTACGACTGGGCAGCATATCCCGACAGTATTTCCAAGGGAATATATACCCCTCTTGATGAATGGCTCAATATAGATTCTCCTCTCTGGAGCGATGTAAGAGACGCTATCGAATCCTATGAATTCAAGGGTAAGCACTATTACTTCCCCGAAAGAGTAATGCCTAATTTCGTTATGCTTTATAATACAGCAAGCATCGAAAAGGCAAACCTCGAAGACCCCATGGACCTCTATTTCAGAAATGAATGGACCTGGGATAAATTTGAGGATATGCTTTATACATGGGATTCAATAAGCGACGATTATATCCCCTATACAGGCGGCTCCTGGTCCTCTATGATGTTTATCAATACAACCGGTTCAAAGATTATTGACATCACAGACAACGACATTATCAATAACCTTAAGACCGAAAACGTTATGCGTACAATGAACTGGCTCGAAAAGCTCAACAGAGAGGGCCTTACCGGTACAGGCTATGTTCATCCTCAGGACGCATTCGCCGACGGAAACCTTCTCTTCCTCTCAATGGGCTGCGACTGGGGCTTTGAAAGCGCTCAGAAGTGCCTCTTCGCTAAGAAGCTTGAAGGCGAAATCCGCTTCGTTCCCTTTCCGAGGGATCCCCAGGCTGATAAGTATTATATCCCCGCCGATACCTTCGGCTATATGGTTCCCTCAGGTGCACAGAATGTTCAGGGTGCTGTTCAGTGGATTTTAAGCGGCCGCATCAACTACACAGACCCCGAGGTTATCGAAGCAAAGCGTCAGGAATCCTTAAGCACCGATCCCGTTTACTATTCAAAGTGTCCTAATAAGGACTG
>JAEDHF010000122.1 GCA_016297165.1 Oscillospiraceae bacterium
GTGCTATAATATATCGTACTGTAAACAATTACTTTTTATACATTCCATTTTAAGGAGGTGCAAAGAAGTGCCCAACATTAAGTCCGCTAAGAAGAGAGTTTTAGTAGCTAAGGTAAGAAGCGACCGCAATAAGGCAGCTAAGACCGAGTTAAAGACAATCCTCAAGAGAGCAAGAGCTGAAGAAGCTACTGCTGACGCAGTTAAGACAGCAGCTGTTACTCTTGATAAGGCAGCAGGCAAGGGTCTTATCCACAAGAATAAGGCAGCCAGAATCAAGTCCAGACTTGCTAAGAAGGCTAACGCATCTGCATAATTTTTTTATTTGAAAAAGGACAGGCATTCCGAAAGGTTTGCCTGTTTTTTTCTGCTTTTTCGATGTACATACAAAGCGCATTTATGAATTTTAATTATTTTTCCGCTGTTCATATTGACAAACAACAGTACCTGCAATATAATGTATATTGTTTGGTCGTGATTGCCACACCACAAGATATTGTGTTTTTCGACTATGTATATGTAATATCATCATAAAAAAGGAGCGCTTATATGTTAACGAAAATCCAGAAAAGAGACGGCCGTCAGATGCCCTTTAATGTGGAAAAAATTGCTGACGCTATATATAAAGCTGCAGCGGCTGTAGGAGGCGAGGATTTCAATACAGCCTTCTCATTAGCCGAGGAGGTATGCCGCATTCTTGACGCTAATTCCGAGAAAAGCGGACGTATTCCTACCGTCGAAGAAGTTCAGGATACCGTAGAAAAGGTTCTCGTTGAAAACGGCCATGCTAAGACCGCAAAGGCTTATATCCTCTACAGAGCCAACAGAACGAGAGTACGTGAAATGAATACCTCTCTTATGAAAACCTATGAGGATTTAACCTTCAAGTCGGCTCGTGACTGCGATATTAAGCGTGAGAACGCAAATATTGACGGTGATACCGCTATGGGTACAATGCTTAAATACGGCTCCGAGGGCGCTAAGCAGTTCAATGAGATGTACGTTCTCGACCCTAAGCATTCAAAGGCTCATATCGAAGGCGATATTCATATCCACGACCTGGATTTCCTTACACTTACCACAACCTGCTGTCAGATAGACCTTATAAAGCTTTTCAGGAACGGCTTTTCAACAGGCAGAGGCTATCTAAGAGAGCCTAACAGCATCGCAAGCTATTCGGCTTTAGCCTGTATAGCTATCCAGTCCAACCAGAACGACCAGCACGGCGGCCAATCTATTCCGAATTTCGATTACGCTATGGCTGACGGCGTCAGAAAAACCTACTGCACCTTATACAGGAAGAATATTTCCCGTGCAATTATCCTCGAAACAGATGAAGAGGATACGGATAAGGTTGACGAAATTGTTAAGGCATACAGCGATAAGCTTAAGGAACAGGGTCTTATCCCCGTTATCGGAAACGATAACGGATATAAGGAAGCGGAAATCGAGGAGCTTACAGATATCCTTAAGGACAGGGCTTTAGCCGAAAAGGTACAGGGTTTTGCGCTCAAGCTCTCAAAAAAGGAAACAAACCGAGCCACATATCAGGCTATGGAAGCGCTTGTTCACAATCTCAATACTATGAACAGCCGTGCAGGCGCCCAGATTCCCTTCTCCTCAATTAACTACGGAACCGATACCTCCCCCGAAGGTCAGATGGTTATCGAAAACGTTCTGCTCGCTACAGAAAAGGGGCTCGGAAACGGAGAAACCTCAATTTTCCCCATCCATATATTCAAGGTAAAAGAAGGCATCAACTATAACCCCGGCGAGCCCAACTACCACCTTTTCAAGCTTGCCTGCCGGGTTTCGGCGAAGCGCCTCTTCCCTAACTTCTCCTTTATTGACGCTCCTTTCAACATTACATATTATAAGCCCGGCGACTATAACACCGAAATTGCATATATGGGCTGCCGTACACGTGTTATCGGAAATGTGTACGATAAGGAACGTGAAATAGTAACGGGCAGAGGAAACTTAAGCTTTACCTCCGTTAATCTTCCCCGTCTCGGTATAAAGGCACAGCACGATATCGTAAAATTCTTTGAGCTTCTCGAAGAGGAAATGAATCTCGTTATCGACCAGCTTATGTATCGTTATAAGATTCAGGCTCAGAAAAAGGTCAAGAATTATCCCTTCCTTATGGGTGAGGGTATCTGGATTGACTCGGACAAGCTGGGACCCGAGGACTGCGTAGGCGAGGTGCTTAAGCACGGTACTCTTTCCATGGGCTTTATCGGTCTTGCGGAATGCCTGAAGGCGCTAATCGGCGTTCATCACGGCGAATCCGAGGAAGCGCAGGAGCTTGGCCTAAGAATAATCGGAAGAATGAGAGCCCGTATGGACGAGGAATCCAAGAGAACAGGCTTTAACTTCTCCCTTCTTGCTACGCCTGCAGAAGGTCTTTCCGGCAGATTTGTCCGTATGGATAAGGCTCGTTACGGCGAAATTAAGGGCATTACCGACAGGGATTACTACACCAACTCCTTCCATATTCCTGTTTACTACCATATTTCCGCATTCAAGAAAATTCACCTTGAAGCCCCCTATCACGCCCTTACCAATGCGGGTCATATCAGCTACGTTGAGCTTGACGGCGACCCGATGCAGAATCTCGACGCTTTCGAGCAGATTATCCGCTGTATGAAGGAAGAGGGTATCGGCTACGGCTCAATCAACCACCCCGTTGACCGTGACCCCGTATGCTGCTACACGGGCATTATAGGCGACCGCTGTCCGAAATGCGGTAGAACAGAAAGCCAGCATACAGTTGCAAAGGAAAGAATCAAGCGTATAAGAATCGACTGCTGCAAGTAAAATCCGCTATACTTGGTATAAAAACAGCCGATAAGTTGAATTTTTTCCAAAAAGATGCATTTTTCTATTGACATTATTTCAAAATTAAACTATAATATTAGGGTATAATATCGATTTAATGCGATATCAATAATTTATAATCTTTTAGGAGGATTATCATGAGAGTTTATAACTTCAGTGCGGGTCCTGCCGTATTACCCGAAGAGGTACTTAAGGAAGCGGCAGACGAAATGCTTGACTACAAGGGCACAGGTATGTCCGTTATGGAGATGTCTCACCGTTCAAAGGCTTACGACACCATTATCAAGGAAGCTGAACAGGATCTCAGAGATATTATGAATATTCCTGACAACTACAAGGTTCTTTTCCTTCAGGGCGGCGCTTCCCAGTTCTTTGCAGAGGTTCCTATGAACCTTATGAAGAATAAGAAGGCAGCATACATAATTACAGGTCAGTGGGCTAAGAAGGCTTGGCAGGAAGCTAAGATTTACGGTGAAGCTATCGACGTTGCTTCTTCTGCTGATAAGACCTTCTCTTATATTCCCGACTGCTCCGACCTCGATATTCCCGAGGACGCTGACTACGTTTATATCTGCGAAAACAACACAATTTATGGTACCAAGTTCTGGCAGCTCCCCAACACAAAGGGCAAGACCTTAGTAGCAGACGTTTCTTCCTGCTTCCTTTCTGAGCCTGTTGATGTTACAAAGTACGGCGTTATCTACGGCGGTGTTCAGAAGAACGTAGGTCCTGCAGGCGTTGTTATCGCAATCATCAGAGAAGACCTCATTACAGACGATGTTCTCCCCGGAACTCCTACAATGCTTAAGTGGAAGACACAGGCTGATAACGATTCTCTCTACAACACTCCTCCCTGCTACGGTATCTACATCTGCGGCAAGGTATTCAAGTGGATCAAGAAGATGGGCGGTCTTGAGGCTATGAAGGCTCATAACGAAAAGAAGGCTAAGATTCTTTACGATTTCCTCGACCAGAGCAAGCTCTTCAAGGGTACTGTTGAAAAGAAGGACCGTTCTCTTATGAACGTTCCCTTCGTAACAGGCAACGAGGAATTAGACGCTAAGTTCGTTAAGGAAGCTAAGGCTGCAGGCTTCGAAAACCTCAAGGGTCACCGTACCGTTGGCGGTATGAGAGCTTCTATCTACAACGCTATGCCTATCGAGGGCGTTGAAAAGCTTGTAGAATTTATGAAGAAGTTCGAGGCTGAAAACTGCTGATTTAACATAATAACGGCGACAGGCTTAGGCTAATTGCCTGCCCTGTCGCCTTTCATCATATTTAAAAGGAGAAAATACCAATGTATAACGTTCTTACACTCAACAAGATTGCCGCATGCGGCACAGATTTACTCGAAAAGGCTACATATACCTTTGGTGAGGATATTGCAAATCCCGACGCTGTTCTCGTTCGTTCCGCATCAATGCACGAAATGGAGCTTGGCGATAACCTTTTAGCTATCGCAAGAGCAGGCGCAGGCACAAACAATATCCCGATTGAAAAGTGCTCCGAAAAGGGTATCGTAGTATTCAACACTCCCGGCGCTAACGCTAACGCAGTTAAGGAACTCGTTATCGCAGGTCTTCTTATCTCCAGCCGTAAGGTTCCCGCTGCGATGGAATGGGTTAAGACCTTAAAGGGCAAGGGCGACGAGGTTGGTAAGCTTGTTGAAAAAGGCAAGAGCCAGTTCGTAGGTCCCGAAATCAAGGGTAAGAAGCTCGGCGTTATCGGTTTAGGCGCTATCGGTGCTCTTGTCGCTAACGCAGCAGCTGCTCTCGGTATGGAGGTTTACGGCGCTGACCCCTTCCTTTCCGTAAATGCAGCTTTATCCCTCTCCCCCGAGGTTAAGTATGTTGCAAGCAACAAGGAAATCTTTGAAAACTGCGATTATATCACACTTCATGCTCCTGCAACCGCAGAAACAAAGGGTATGATTAACGCTGAAACAATCGCAACAATGAAGGATACAGTCCGTATTCTCAACTTTGCCCGTGCCGACCTCGTTGACAGCGAGGCAATTATCGACGCTCTTGCAAACGGCAAGATGGCTGCATACACCACCGACTTCCCCACCGATGACCTTATCGGCGTTGAGGGTGTTGTTGCTATTCCTCACCTTGGCGCTTCTACTCCCGAAAGTGAAGATAACTGCGCTGTTATGGCTTGTAAGGAAATAAAGGCTTACCTCGAAAAGGGCGACATTATCAACAGTGTTAACCTCCCCGGCGTTACACTCCCCATGACAGGCGACGCAAAAATCTGCGTAATTCATAAGAACGTTGAAGGAATTATCACAAAGATTACTGCAGTAGCAGCAGACGCAGGTATTAACATTGAAAATATGGTAAGCAAGTCCAAGAAGGATATGGCTTATACCGTTCTCGATGTTAAGGGTAATGCCGACGCAACTACAGCCGCAATAAAAGCAATCGACAGCGTTGTTGCTGTAAGAATTATCAAGTAATTGCGATAAATTAAGAAGTCCTGCCAAATCGGCAGGACTTCATTTTTTCTATAAATTAGTGTGTGCTGGGTAACTGTCCGCAGGACAGTTATTGCCTCAAAGCC
>JAEDHF010000013.1 GCA_016297165.1 Oscillospiraceae bacterium
ATAAGTCGGAATCAATCTTTGTTGAAACCTCATATAATCTCGAGGTGGGAGTATTATGTGTATCAGCTGTCATAATAACTTTCATATTAAGCCGGTTACATATTTCGAATATTTCGCAATGATCCGTTGCAATTATTACATCAGCGAATTGTTTGCATTTTATAGCTTGTTGATAAACCCACCAAATCATAGGCTTACCGCATATATCAACTATAGGCTTACCGGGGAGTCTTGAAGATTGGTAGCGAGCAGGAATTACACCAATTATTTTCATGTTATTTCTCCTTATTAAAATTGTCATGGAATTATAATCCACAGGTTTTGTGATCTGCTATTCATATATAAGCTATTTTTTCAACAGCTTGCTTTTTAATAATGTCATACAATCTTTAGTAAGCGGGTTCTTCAATACAATAAGCATTCCAAAATACACTATCATTGACAATACTACGGAAATAGAAACATACAGTATGATGTTAATGCTCATTAGTGATAACAGATAGCATATAGGAACAATAGGCATGGCGGAAACGATATACTGCCATGTTTTGTTGAAAACTTGTTTTAATGGTATATATTTTGAAAAGAAGAACAGATTTATTATAAGTTCGATAAATTCCGCCAAAACTGTGGCAACAGCAGCGCCGTTCTGAGCAAATAATGGTATAAGTACGAAATTTACTATAAGATTCAGTATGGCTGCTATACCTGTTGAAACAAGATTGTGCCTTTCTTTTTTCAGCGGTATAAAATAATGCAATACAATAAAAGAGTTTAATGGCACAAGAATACCTCTTAACGCCATTATCTTTGAGGTTAAATCGGCTTCAGAAAAAGAATCGCCGCTAAAAATCAATATGGCCGGCATACTGAGCAAAATTAGCCCTAATGTTGCAGGTATAGAGAGTATAAAAATACAATTTATCGCCTTAATTGATATTTTTCTTACTTCTTCAATCATATTTCTTTCTGCATAATACGATATGCGAGGGGTAAGCACCAATGTAACGGAACTGATTGCAGAAGTAATTATTACACTTATTTTATGCGAAGCACTATATAATCCTACTGCTTCATCGTTTGCAAGAAAACCCAGCATTGTTGAATCCATAACGGTAAATACTTGTATAAATGCACTCATCAGAAAAAGCGCAAATATAGGCCTCAGGTGTTTTTTGCAATCAGGTTTTATCTTACTTTTCCAATCTATATATTTTCTTGAATGAACAAAATTAAATATAAAAGCTCCACCATTTGAAATCACCTGTATTGCAGCGTATTTCCATATGTCACTTTGAGCTTTTACAAATAAGAGCATACATATCAATGATATTATCTGAACAACACATGTCCGAACCGCTATATATTTGTAATCTTCAACAGCTCCATAAAGCCATTCCATGCCTATCGCAGTTAATCCGATGGTAAGGCTGTTTATCAGAAGAAGTTCACGGTAAGGCGTAAGAACTTCTAAAGCAAATACTATTGCAAAAAACAGCCCGTAAGAAACGATAACAGATACTGAATTTACCAACATTATTTCCCTGGCGGTTTTGCTGAGGGCAGTTCTGTCATCACGAACCCTGGCACATTCTCTTATTCCATAATTCTGGATTCCCAGCATAGCAAGTAGGGTAAAATATACTACAAATGATTTTGAAAAATCAATTTTCCCCATTCCCTCGGGGAGTAGAATTCTTGAAGCGTAGGAGAAGCTTATTACCGGGAAAATAAGAGTCGCTATCGTTTTTAATACGCTGTAAAATGAGTTTTTGATTATTGATTTGGACATTGTAATGTTACCTTCGTCTGACAACGCGAACACACTTTTTAAGTAGATATATAAGGTACACTTTAAACCAATTTAGCTTTTTAAGCTTTAGGAGCAATTTGGCAGAACCCCCAACTTCGTCCTCGTTATATTTAGTGAACACATCATTTTCATCGAGATAATTAATAAGATAATTACATTGACCTATTTTCTCTTTAAAGCTCTTTGGGTTTTGTCTTGAAAAGAGACTCATAATACTTGATGAAAATGCACCTAAGACTCTTGAATTTACCGATTTCTGATAAGTAGAAAAATCATCTCCCATAGCGATTAAGTTGACTAATTCTGAATGAAAATTAACAACTTTTTCGATAAAAAATTTATCGTATGTATGTGTATAAGAAGTGCAATTATATCTATAGTGATGCAATACTTCCGGCAAGCAATAGAACTTACAAATATTTCTGAAAGAATCAAATTTAAAAACTAAATCATCACAATAACTAACATTAGTTTTAAACGTGATTTCTTTAACTGTTGAAGCTCGAAAAAAAACATGCCATATTAAACCCGTAACCATATATAAAGACAGCGCTCTTTCTAAATCTGATTTTTCAACTAATTCTTCCTTATTTGTAAAGCTATACATGTAGCTACTTCTTTTCATTTTTTTTCCATCAAAATAGTCAAAATCAAAAACGACAGCGTCGGAATCAGTACTTTTAGCTTTATCCAAGACTGTTGCAATAAGATTTAGCTCAATCCAGTCATCAGAGTCCAAAAAATATATCCATTCGCCGGTACATATATCCATACCCACTTGTCTTGCACTTGCGACGCCGCCGTTTTCTTTATGAATAACCCTTATTCGTGAATCCTTTTCGCTGTAAACGTCACAGATTCTGCCGCAATTATCGGGAGAGCCATCGTCAACAAGAATAATTTCTAGGTTTTGATATGTCTGGTTGATTACGCTTTCTACGCATTGAGAAAGATATTTTTCAACGTTATAAACGGGTATTATTATTGATACTAAATCGTTCATCTTATCTCCTTACGACTGATACAATATTGTTATTATTTGACAGCAAATCGATATTATATGCATATACTAGTAAGGCGGGAAAATATATGCTTGCGAAATAACTTTCAGTCAAACATGAAATACCAAAAGCAAGCATACACACATTAAGTAATGAAGTCATGGTCCTGTCTTTGCAAGATTTCATTCTTGAGAGATTCATTGCCACCATTATGACAAAAAACACCATGGAAAATATACCGCCAATAAGCAATATTTCCAAGAATATATTATGCGAATAATAATATCTATTGTGCCATAATATCCAGCCGCCTTCGTAATAATAACCATATCCGAATAACGGCGAACGAACTATCAAGTTAAACGTCAAATCCCATATCTCTGTCCGTCCTGTTAGGGTAATACTTTTGCCCAGAAAGCCTTCTATAAAGCCACTGAAGATATCCTGTATTCTGAAAACTACAATAGCAAAAAAAGCCACAATTATGACAAACAATATCCACTCGCTTCTAAATACAGCTTCAGCTTTTTTTCGGTAAAACAAAAACAGATACGCCAACAACACAAGCGCAGATACAACGCAAGTAGCTGACCATGTTATAAATACAGATGCAAACATAGCTACCAAGCTTATTATGGATATGGCGGTGTTGCTTCTGTTTTTTATATTACACAATAGTATTAAAAAGGAAAAGATCATAAATGGTGCCAACTGATTATCTATATTTATAAAACCATACTTATAATAATAGTAATCATGCAAGGTTATCCCGTTCGGGAACAAAAACAGGCATATAAACTCCCCGGACCACAGAACAAATATAAAAAATGTGAGAACATCGTTAAGAACCCTTAAATTTTTGCTAATTCCAAGTGTTAAAAGTAACGAGAAAGTCACTGTGCTTACAAGCAACACTACCGCACGAAAAACATTACTGGAATTAATCAAGCTTGTTATAACAAAGCTAGAATAAAACAGTATAATGGAAACAACGCCGATAGATATCTTTCTGATAATAAGAAATAATGCTAATATTATAACTGATGAAGCAGCTTTTAAATAATCAAAAACGTTTCCTATTGAGGCAAAATTGCTTGAGTTCAGAAATGCCGGCACCATAAATGGTAGCATAAGTAAAAAAACCAAAATACGCTTTGAAAAAACCTTTGTTACGATATCATTCATTTATTTCTCCGAATTTTCATCAAACAGACTGTCAAAATCAACTCTGTCAAACACCTCAAGTTTTCCACCACGGGTCGCATTTTTGATAACAATGCCGTTTTCATTGCAATAGTTAAGCATTTTATAATAAGACATAGTCATTGACTTTACATCTGCTAATTCACTGTCATTAGGAGCAGAATAATAGTGAGACTTAATATTGTAATTTTTCACGATTTTGCCATGTTCATCAATTTCATATGAGTAATTGTGATCAAAGCCGAGAAGATATATTTCCGAATAACCCATATATGCAGCAATCTGCATTAGAACATAAGACACCGTGCTGGTTACATAAACACACTTTTTAAGTTCTTCGCTAAAATCACATTTTTTGTTTGATAATGGCTGATGTGTACGCAAACAAACAGCATTTTTCAAATCTACTTTGTTGTGTCTCCAACGATAGCTTCCTATGTACACGTTGCAATCGCACCCGTTAATAATGTCTTCTTCCAATTCCAAATATCTATCCACAGCCGCATAATATTTGGGACGCCAATCGGTTTCTGAGAAAATTTTATAAATAAAGTTTGAAGCAAAACAATCTTCATTTATCAGCTTATCTAAATCCTGTGCAGTAAGGCTTGGCCCGTTTCCTATTATAAAGCAACGTTTTCCTTTGCAACTGTCTTTTATCTCTGCGAAGTGCTTATCAAAATTGTGTTGCTTATTAAGCTTTGCATAGAAATGATAATCACTATTATAGACTATGCATCTTATCAAACGATGAATGGGTTTTAATTTATATATCTTTTGTCTTATCGATTGTTTCATTTATTTCCTCCCTCTCATCATCGGCACAACCCTGGCATGCAGAATCCCCGCAATTCCCACAGCCAACCCTCTCGGCAAGGCATTAAATATCTTTACCGCAAGCTTCTTTTTGCCTGACCGGTTATCCTTTCTCATAGGCACATCAGCCCATGGCGACATAGCCTTATATCTGAGCCATTCGCCTGCATAAGGGTGCTTACAGCCTTCTATCCACGGACGAAGCGATAAAAAGCTTGTAGTGAAATGCACAATAGCGGGATTTTTAACCGCTTCAACCACTTCCGTTTCGGAATAGAATTCCGAAGGCTTGCGGTATTTAAGAAGCTCTTTATATGAAAAATCAAATGCTGCCGTATAGCAGTTGTATCTGAAATCAAGAATTTTGATTTTATTGCTGATAGTTCCGTTGATAACGCCCTGATCTACATAAGGCGTATTTCCGCCGTATTTGTTTATAAACCCAACAAAACTTTTGCAAGCGCTATTTTTACGCCAATTATCTAAATCTATAAGCATCATGCCGGCATTTATGTAATTATCGGAGGGGTTAAGTTCGATATTAGCCTTATGATTGTCACTTATGCAGTCTCTTACACCACCGCAGTAATATTCGCCAAGCTCGGTATTATACATCTCGGTAAGAGAATCATTTATCAGCATATCGCAGTCAAGATATAATGCTTTATGTACGTCTTCGGGCAATATCTTTTCAAGAAATAATCTTGAAAATGTGCTCAGCGACCACCTTGCATTGGTGTGTATTTCTACACCTGCGAGTTCGTGAAGATTAGGAATTCTATTTAATACCAATATCCTGCCATATTGTTCCGCAATAGCGTTAAGCTTTGATTTGTTATCTTCATCAATACCGTCATCAAGAATATATACAACAATTTCTTCGCAGTCTTTATTATTCTCAAACAAGGAAATCATAGATATTCCGAGAATTTCCGCAAAATTGTTATCGCTTGCATATACGATATTCATTTACCTCTCCAATCCGTTAAGCCCCACATACCAATTAACCGCATGCTCGACAATAACATCTATATCTGAAAATCTCGGCTTCCAACCGAGAATGTTTTTCGCTCTTTCTGCGCTTCCGACAAGAACAGGAGGGTCTCCGGGACGCCTGTCGGTCAGAGTAACCTTGAATTCCTTACCCGTAACCTTTTTAACCGATTCAATTACTTCAAGCACAGAGGTTCCGTTTTCGTTTCCAAGATTGAAAAAGCCGCTTTCGCCGCCCTTGTCGAGATATTCGAGCGCCAGTAAATGCGCCTCCGCAAGGTCGGTAACATGGATATAATCCCTGATACAGGTGCCGTCTCTTGTGGGATAATCTGAGCCGAAAACCTTTATATCGGGGCGCTTTCCGTATGCAGCGTCGATAACAAGGGGAATAATATGGGTTTCGGGGTTATGGTTTTCGCCGATTTCCCCGTCAGGGTCTGCTCCTGCGGCATTAAAATATCTCAGTGCCGTAAATTTCAGTCCGTACGCTTTATTGTAATCCTTAAAAATGCGTTCTACCATAAGCTTTGTAGCGCCGTAAGGGTTAATGGGATTCTGGGGCATATCTTCCGTAATCGGAAGCCTTTCGGGCACTCCGTAGGTAGCGCAGGTGGAGGAGAAAATAATTTTGTTGCACCCATGTCTGCGCATAGCTTCCAGCAGATTTATGGTATTACATACGTTATTTATATAATATTTCGAAGGCTCGTCAACGCTTTCTCCCACATAGGCGAATGCAGCAAAGTGAAATACGGCTTCTATTTTGTTTTCCGAAAAAACCTTGTCCAGCGCCGCCGTATCCGCAAGGTCGGCTTCAATGAACCTGCCCCACTTTACAGCCTCTTTGTGACCGTAAATCAGGTTGTCATAAACAATGGTATCATAACCCTTTTTTGAAAGCAGCTTGTTGATATGACTGCCTATGTATCCTGCTCCGCCGCAAATAAGAATTGACACTATACACTCCCCCAATTCTACTCTTCTATGTGCCCTGGCACAAAAAGCGCCAAGGCACACCCACAAACATACTATTTAATTATATCACCCCATTCAGTTTAAGTCAAGCAAATAGTCGGAATTATCAACTATCTACGCCCAAATACGTTAATTTTCGACAAAAACCACAGCCGCTAAGGAGATTTATATATAAAGACTTCCGCCACAGAAAAAGGGACATTTCGCTGAATGCACATTAAGCCGAAAACGCCCCCGAACAATTCCGGAACGTTCCGTAGTCCTCGTCCATATCTTCTCCCCCACAATACTGCTGCCCCTCCCCACAACCCCAAAATTTCGTTACAATCCCTACCCCACCCCACCATTGACAAACCCATCCATTTATCATATAATGAGCATAAATAATGCAGCAAAATGCGAGGTCATATTTATGTCAAACCAACTGCTTAACTCATTATCCAAAGGGGAGCTTATTGAGCTAATAAACGCTTATTCGAAAAACTGGCTTGCTATGGACGGGGCATGGTTCCAGGCGGCGGAAAGAGAATTCGGAATGGACGCCGCTATGGAGCTGGACAGGCAGGCATGGAAGGTGTTTACCGTCGCCGAAGCGAGGAGAATAAAGAAATTTCTGAATCTGCCCGAGGAGGCAGGGCTCGAAGGCTTACAAAAGGCGCTTTCACTGCGCTTTTATGAAAATATCAACAACACTAAGTTTGTTTGCGGGGAAAACGAGCTTATATATAAAAACGTGGATTGCTTTGTGCAGAACGCAAGGCAAAGAAAGGGCATGGAGCTTCACCCCTGTAAATCCGTGGGCATTATCGAGTACTCCGAGTTTGCGAAGGTGATTGATTCACGGATAAAATGCGAATGCATAAGCTGTTATCCCGAAATAACCGATGATACCTGCTGCTGTTCGTGGAGGTTTACGCTATAATAAAACGCTCCGAGGGCTTAAGTTAAAGCCTTCGGAGCATTTTGTTTTTCTTGAATAAAAAAAGATACCGGGGTTTCCCCCGGTACCTTCCTCTCGTTTTGAGCTCAAAACGAAATTACTTTCTCTTCTTTGCTGTTGTAGCTACTGCAGCAGCGGAGATAAGTGCTAATACGGCTGTTCCTGCGAGAGCAACACCTGTTCCGGGGTTGTTATCTGTTGCAGGAGCTTCTTCGTCGTCAGCGTCTGCGTCAACTTCGGTATCTACATCGTCGATTTCTTCGCCGTCGGGGAGTTCAATCTCCTCATCTGTGATGATGTAGCCGGAAGCGTGAGAAATTGCAACGGAAATAGAACCGTCAGCGTTTACTGTTACGGCGTCCTCGATAAGAGAAACTTCTCCATCGTCGGATACGTAGTAAACCTTAACTGCGTCAACGTCGAGGTCAGCAACCTTAGCGGCAGGAATTGTTACGCTGAGGGTCATGCCGAATTCGCCCTTCTGTGCAGGGATAAGAGTGATTGCATTTTCAGGCATTTCGATGCCGCTGTCCTCTGCTAAAGATGAATTTTCAGCACCAACAGAGATATCCATAGCAAGGTTAATAGCCTTAACTTCTGTGATTAAAGCGGGATCGATTGTGATAGCGTACTCTTCAGCCTCGAAGGTTACGGGCTTATCGCTCTTAGCGATTTCGCCGATAGCGTCTTCCTTAACCGAAGCCTTTTCGGTTTCGATATAGATTACGGGCTCGTCTGCCTTAAGAGCTTCCTTAACGGTATCGTCGGTAACAACGGAAACGGGTGTTTCGGGTGTTGTTTCGGGCTTATCCGGAACCTTTTCGGGCTCCTGATAGCTGGGAGTCTGACCGTAGTCAACTGCACCAACGGATACAGCTGTCATGGAAACCATAGAAGCTGCGATAGCTGCGCTTGCAATCATTTTCCAAAACTTCTTCATGATAATTTCCTCCTTTCTCCAAAAGTTTATATAATAACCGCAAAAGCGGATATTACCTTAATAGCCGAACCTTTCCTCTTTTTCTTTTTTGTGTATTATTGCAGTAAGGTTCAGAGCAAGAAAATATACGGATATAACTAATATAAACAGCAGTATTGCGAGAACATATTCCTCACAGCCCATCTTTTCGGACAAATAGCCGAAGGGCTTATTAGCCAGTATATCCGAGGATTTGTTGAATAAAGAGAGCCATTTCGAATAGCCCCTTACGTTATCTCTCATACTGTAGAAAACCAGATACAGGTTAGGTATAAGCCAGTAGGCGCCCGTAAAAACGAGGAAGCCCCATTTTTTCGATTTTCCTGCCGAAAAGGCACAGGTAATCCACACGAGGAAGATAAAGCCCGAAAGGAATATCCTTAGAAAATCGGGGATAAACCCTCTGTTTTCGAAGAACATAAAGGCAGAAGCAAGGGTAACGCCGAGACAGACTGCAATATTTTCGAAAAGGGTATTTGTTTTTCCGAAAAGGAGATTAAGTAACCGCTTTTTAATCAGCGCCGCCATTACGGTCCACCTCCTCTTCGAATATTGTCCTGTAGGGCGATATTCCGTTATAGTTGTTGGTAATCATATATGTGTAAATAAAGCTGCAAAGTCCCATAACCACCACTACCGAAACGGTTTTAAGTATATTGGTTCTGGTCTTGTCGCCGCCGAAGGCTAAGGAGCATTTCTTCATCAGCACATCAAAAACTCTCGGCATAAGGATTACTACGGGAGGAATAAAGAACAGCACCGCAAAGCGTGATACAATAGCGTGGCGGATACCGCATATCTCAAAGAACACCATAAAGAACATACAGTTCAGCAGAATGTTGTTAAAGGAATCCTTTTCCGTAAGCTCCCTGCGAAGCAGGAATGCAAGCATAAAGAACAGGGCAAAGAATAAGGCGTAAATCGGATTTGTTCCGTTTATTACCTCTGCGCTCTTTGTGGGGTCGTAGCCCTTATAGACATACTTCGTAACAAAGCCCAGTATATCCCAGGAGAATATGAAATAGATAACCGTTATGCCCGAGTAAATCCCGAGAGTAAGCCAGTCCATTTTAAACCGCAGAATGAAATAGAAGGGTATCATTATAAGAGCGGAAATATGGAAGACCGAGGCGAAGAGTACAAGAGCAAGAAAACGGATAAACTGCTTTTTCTTAACAAACTGCAGCGCATAAAGGATTACCGACGCCGCTATCATCTGGCGCATAAAATCCATAGAATTAAAGAAAAGTCCGAAGGTAAGGAAGAAGAAAACGCTTAAATAGGGCTTTTCCGAGTAGAAATATATATAGAGCATTACCGCAAGGGTAATAATAAAAGCGATAATTACGAACATAACCTGATAATCCGAGGTTACGTCGGAAAGAAGCTTCATTGGGATTGCGAAGCCCTTTTCCATTCTCTCTTCGGCGATTATATCCTCCATAGAACGGGTCATATTATTCATAAAAACCGTACCGTAGAGGTTATAGTCATAGCCCACATGAGCACGGACGGCGGACACCGTAAAAAGGGCGATTCCTGCCGCTATGCAGTATATAAGGCGACCCTGCTTAAGCCTGCAGATAAAATATCCGCCAAGGGTCAGACCTATTAAAAGCAACCAGTATGTAATCATATATTCCCTGTCTTCTCTCCATTCAACCGTTCAGGATTTCCTCTGCATTTTTCATAATACGGCGGAAAACCTGCCTTGAAAATCTCTTTTCTATAGCTTTACGGGCAATATCCATATTGGGCGCCCTTGATGTCATATTGTGGCAGTCTGTACCGATAAGGTGAAGAAAGTCGGCGGCTATAAGCTCGTTTATGAATTTACGGCTTTTTGAAAAGGCTTTGAAGGAGCCGCAGTTAACCTGCACCGTAACGCCCGTATCAAGAATTTCAAAAAGACTGTCCTCGTCGGTAAAGTTAAGATAACGCTCTGCGTGGGCAACAATAATGTTTACCTCCGAGGAAACCCTTCCTACGAAGCTTTTAAAGGAACGGATAAAGTTATCCGTAAGCTTTTGGTAGGGAAGCTCTATCATAACATAGCTGCTGTTTCCTATGCAAAGCCTTTTAATATCAATATCCATAAGGGATTCCGTAAAAAGAACCTCTGCCCCCTTGAAGATTTCGATACCGAGTCTGTCTGCCTCGGGCTTAATTAAGTTAAAGGCATTCTCCCTCTTTTCGAGAAAGCTCTCTACGCTTTCCTCCGACAAATAGAAATGTGGGGTAGCAACAATAGCTTCTACGCCGCTTTGTTCCTCGGCAAGGAGCATTTCCCTCGCCATAGAGATATCCTTTGCGCCGTCGTCGATACCGGGAAGAATGTGGGAATGAAAATCCACTATCATAAGCTTACCTTCCCGTCAGGAATAACTGCTGTATTTATACTTGTATTTGTAGGTTCTGCCGCCGCTCTTTCCCTTTGCTGTGCAGTTGGCTTTAATAAAGCCTAAAATCTTACCGTTTGTCATTTTTGCACGGCGAAGAGCTTCTTCAATTTCGGGGTGGGTAGTATAGCCTTCCTTTATAACGAAGATAATACCCGAGGTTTTTTCGTTAAGAACGAAAGCGTCGGCGACTACCGTTACGGGCGGGGTATCTATAAAGATGTAATTGTAATGTGTTCCTACTATGTCGATAAGCTTCTGCATACGTTCTCCCGCAAGAAGCTCCGCAGGGTTGGGGGGGATAGGTCCTGCCGTAATGACGTCGAGGTTGGGTCTTACGTTTTTATTGATAACCTTCGAAACGTCGCCCACAAGACCGCCGAGAATGGAGGAAAGTCCTGCCTCGTTTTCAAGACGTAAAAGGGAATGCTGGACGGGCTTTCTCATATCGCCGTCAATAAGAAGTACCGATTCGCCCATTTCCGCCATAGTAATAGCCAGATTGATGCAGTTCGTACTCTTTCCCTCGGCGGGAGCACAGCTCGTTACTACCGCAATCTTAGGGTCGGAGGCAGCAAGGGCGAAGGTAAGGTTTGTTCTTGCCGCCTTATAGGCTTCCTTAATTACGAAGGGGGTATCCTCGTGGAGTATAAATTTTCTTGAAACGTCTAAGCGGAGTCTTTCTATTTTCTTTGCCATATCAGAATTCCTCCTCAAAATCGAGGTCGAAATCTTCCTCGTCCTCTTTATTCCTCTTATTCTTTTTCTTTCCGGAGGATTTTTCGGATTTCGCCTTCGAATCATATCCGCCGTAGCTGTTATAATCGCTGTATTTATACTTTGAGCCCGACTTATCGGCGGTAAGGAAGTCTGCAATTTCGGCAAACACGGGGATATCGTATATCTTCGCAATATCGTCCTCGGGCTTTACCTTTGTATCAAAAAGCTCGATAAGAAGGAAGATGAAATATGTAACAAAAAAGCCGATTAAAAGACCTACTGCAGTAAATATAGTATTGCTGGGGAAGGTGTGGGTTTCGGGGAGAATTGCGCCTGAAACTACTTCAATAGATCCATTCTTAATAACTCTGTGATATTCGTTAATAGACAGCTCAACAACCTTATCGGCGATAAGCTTTGACTTCTCGGGAGAGTTTGTTTCTACGGAAACCTCGAGCACCTCGGTATTGTTTACCGAGGAAACAGTAATCATTTCCTTGTATTCCTTAGCTTTATAGTCGAGGTCGGAGAGCTCTTCCGAAAGCTGATTAAGCATAAGGTCGCTTGTAAAAAGAATCTGGCAGGTATTAACCAGCTTCTGCGCCGCATTGATATCATTGATATTTATAGCGGAATCCTCGCTTTTATTGGCGGAGTTTTCAACATATAAAAGCGCCTCGGAAACGTACTTCTTCTCAACCACGAAGTAGGAAAGGGCGAAGCCTGCAATACCGCAGGCAAGGGTTACCGCAATTATAACTAAAAGATGCTCCTTTAATACCTTAAACAGATCACGAAGGTCTATTGTCTGTTCCTGTTCCTCCATTTTTACCTTCCTTTCGGGGCAGTCTGCCCCAGGCTATAATATGATAAATGATGTATTTAAGTCAGATATATACAGGTTAATTATATAACAAACTGCCTTTTAAGTCAACTGCATAACCAACAAATTTGTAGCAGCTGTATTATTATGTCTAATATGCAGAGTGAATTTGTGAATTTTGTATAAGGTTTTAACAACGAAAACAAAGACAGAATTGTGGGCGATTAAATTCGATTGATTTCGAAAAAAAGACTGAAGTAAAGCCTTTAAGTCATATCATATTTCGGTATTTTTTAGAGAATAAGGCAAATTCACCATATTACCGCAGATGTTTATATTGTATTTTGCAGAAACTTTTACTATTTTTGCACTATTGCGAATAAATTGGAGAAAACGCCTTGACACAATATATTGTGGTTGATATAATATTTTGTGATTAAGTAGTTTTATATGCATACATTAGAAATGACTTGGAAAGTGGGAGATAGAAGTGGAGGATATACAGGTTCTCGAAAGAGAAGCCCTTCGGGACAAGCCCGACATCGGGTTCAAGAGTAAGCCTGTCTATGATTTCTTTAAAAGGGTGTTTGATATAATTTGTTCTTTTTTAGCCCTTATTGTTTTATCACCTGTACTCATCGTAGTGGCAGCGGCTATTATGATAGACGACCATGGTAATCCCATATTCGTTCAGGAGCGTACGGGAAAGAATTCAAAGCCTTTTAAAATGTATAAATTCAGGTCGATGAAGCTTAATGCGGAGGAGGAGCTTGAAAGCCTGTCGGAATTCAACGAATATAACGATGTACATTTCAAAATGGATAACGACCCTCGTGTTACAAAGGTGGGGGCATTTATCAGGAGAACCTCGATAGACGAGCTGCCGCAGCTTTTAAACGTACTTAAGGGCGATATGAGCATAATAGGTCCCCGACCCTTTATTCCCTCGGAACAGGAGCAGCTGCCTTCGGACAGGCTGCTTGTAAAGCCGGGCTTATCCTGTTACTGGCAGATTACCGATACAAGGAAGCTTACCGGCGAAGAACAGCTTGAGCTGGACTATAAATACATAAGGGAACGCTCGGCGGCAACGGATATAAAGATAATTTTCAAAACCATAGGCGTAGTATTTAAGCACAATAATTATTAGAATAAGGAGATAGTAAGTAATGGAAACCATCGAGCTCTTCGTCCCCGGGCGTCTTTGCCTCTTCGGCGAGCATACGGACTGGGCAGGACGATATACGGATATAAATTCCGATGTTTTACCGGGACTTGCTATTGTTACGGGTATAGATTTAGGTATTTACGCTAATGCTTGTAAAAATGATATTTTTTCAATATCGTCGTTGAACGAAAAGGGCGAAAGGGTTTCATTTTCCTGTGAAATGGATTTGAGAATTCTTCGCGAAAAGGCGGCGGAGCCCCAGTATTTCTGCTACGCCTGCGGTGTTGCGGCTTACCTTCTGGAGCATTATCAGATCGGCGGTATTTCGATTTACATAGATAAGGTAACCCTTCCTATTAAGAAGGGCTTGTCCTCAAGCGCCGCAATATGCGTTCTTGTGGCGAGAGCCTTTAACGAGGTTTATCAGATGAAATTGAGCGTTAACGGCGAAATGCAGGCGGCATATCGCGGTGAAATGCTCACAAAATCCCGTTGCGGAAGACTTGACCAGGCTTGCGCTTACGGAGTAAATCCCGTCTGCATGGAGTTTTCGGGAGACGGTATTTCTGTTGATAAGCTAAAGGTGGGAAGGAGTCTTTACTGGGTATTCGCCGATTTAAAGGCGAAAAAGAACACTAAAAAAATACTGTCCGATTTGAATAAAGCCTTCCCCTTCCCACAGACGGATATTGACAACGACATTCACGAGGCACTCGGAACGGATAATCATAGGATAATCGCCGAGGCTTCGAAGGCTATTGCCGACGGAAATGCCGAAAGAATAGGCGAGCTTATGAAGGAAGCGCAGGCTATTTTTGATGAAAAGGTAGCCCCGGGCTGTCCCGGTGAGCTTACTGCCCCTAAGCTTCATTCGATTCTTAGCAACGAAAAAGTCAGCGAATATGCTTACGGCGGAAAGGGCGTAGGCTCTCAGGGAGACGGAACGGTTCAGTTTATCGCTAAGGATAAGCAGAGCCAGCGTGAACTTGTTGATTATCTGAATTCTATCGGGCTGGAGGCCTACGCTTTTACGCTTCCTGCCAGCGACAGGGTAAGAAAAGCAATAATCCCTGTTGCAGGCTTCGGAACGAGAATGTATCCCGAAACAAGGTTTGTTAAAAAGGAATTTCTGCCCGTGGTTGACAGAAACGGCGTAGCAAAGCCCGTAATTATGTATCTTCTTGAAGAGCTTGACGACGCAGGAATTGAGGAAATAATACTTATCGTGGGTAGGGAGGAGCTTTCGCAGTTTGAGGAAATGTTCGGTAAGCCTTTAAGCAGTGAGCATATAGAAAAGCTCCCAGAAAGAGTTCGTGAATACGAAAAACGGATAGCGAAAATCGGTAAGAAAATCCGCTATGCGGTTCAGGAAGAGCGCAGAGGCTTCGGACATGCGGTATATCAGGCAAGGGAATATCTCGGAAACGAGCCTGTTCTTCTTATGCTTGGTGATTTTGTTTACCGAAGCAATATGAACAATAGCTGCACGATGCAGACGATTAAGGCTTACAGAAAATCCGGCGGACAGCTTACTTTAGCCATAAAGCCTGTAAAGCTTGAAGACGTTGTGCATTACGGCATTCTTACAGGCGCTTTCGACGGCGACAGAAGCTATATCATGAATGTAACCGAAATGGCGGAGAAGCCTACTGTGCAGTATGCAAAGGATTTTCTTGGCGTTAAGACGAAAAGCGGTAAGGATAAATATTACTGCACCTTCGGGCAGTACGTTCTCACTCCCGACGTTTTCCGTTATCTTGAAGAGGATATAAAGGAGCATGACGAGAAGGGGGATACTTCGGAAATACAGCTCACAAGCGCATTGTGTAAGGTTCTCGAAGATAAGGGGATGACAGGGGTGCTTGTTGACGGAGAAAGCTTTGATGTGGGTATTCCGAGCGCTTATGCGGAAACGGTGGCAAAGTTTGCCAGATAAGTATAATTGATAATTTCGTATTAGAAAAAATGCCCTCCTTTGGTTTCACGAAACCAAAGGAGGGCTTGTTATTTGTAATGTTGAAATCAGGCTTTTGCCAATAGCATATCCGCTTTTTGACAGCCATATCTTTGAAATACTTTCCTCAAAACCTCCACACTATCTCAATCCGTTCCTCAAACAGCAGCACCTTCACGATAAACTGCCTTGCTATGCTGTTTCTGACCTCCACGGGCATATCGTCGAAATCCTCCAGCATTGACAGAAGCTCCTCCATAGGAATATCGGGGCCGCTGATAGGCGAAGAGGCGGAAATCTCTTCCTCAAGGCGTTCCTGCTCTATAATAAGCTTTTCAAGCTCCTTGCTGAGAATGCTGCTGATTGTTTCCGAGCTTTCCGCTATATGCTTTACAAGGTTTTCGATTTTCCGACTTACGGTTTCAAGCTCAATTCTGAGGCTGTTTACCTTAGGGTCGTAGGCAGGAGCATTTTCCTCTCTCATAAGGTCGATAATCTCGGAGAATTTCTGCTTTAAGAGGTTACCGACTGCATCTTCCACCTCTTCTATAAGGGGGTGGTTTTCGTAGCCCTCACAGAGGTTATGGTTGGATTTTCCTGAACAGTAGTAAAACCGTTTCCGGTAAACCTTAAGGGAGTAGCCGCATTTCCCGCATTTTATCAGCCCCGTGAGCCAGGAATAGGAGCCTGTCCTGCCCCTTTTTATCTGCTCGTTGGCGTCAAGCTTTCGCTGAACGGTGAGCCATAAATCCGAAGAAATAACGCCCTTATGTAGTGCAAGAGTAAGCTTATGGTCGGTAACGTCGGCATATTTGCGCTCGTTTCCCGGGCGCTTTCCGTAAACATAGCAGCCGTATTCCCCTGTAAATTCCTCTACGGGAGAGGTTATTTCACAGCCCTTGTCCTTAAAATACCGATAAACCTCCATATCGCAGCAGGCATAGGTAGGACTTCGGAGAAGCCTGCTGATTTTGCAGCTGTCCCAGGGTGCGCCCTTCGGAGATTTTATCCCCTTTGCGTTCAGATAACGGACAATATCCCCCAGGGTTGCTGTGCTTTCTGCATATTTCTCGTACATATAACGGACGATATCCATGCTCTGATTGGGAACGAGCATTGAGGTTTTTATGCCGAGGACGCTTGTTTCGGTCTTATCGAAGCCGAAGATTGGCTGTCCGCCTAAATACATTCCCTTTTTAGCCCGTGCATAATAGTTATCCTTGACGCGAAGGAGGATATTCTCCCTTTCGAGCTCTGCAAACACCATAATTATACCCAGCATGGCTCTTCCTACAGGGCTTGAGGTATCAAAGGTTTCTACCGTTGAGGCGAATTCAACGCCGTACTCCTTAAATATCTCAATGAGATTTGAAAAATCGTGCAGTGAGCGGCTTATACGGTCCAGCTTATACACGATAATCTTTTCAATTTTACCTCGTTTTACGTCAGATAAAAGCTGCCCGAAGCCGGGGCGGTGGATATTTTTACCCGACCACCCCTTATCCTTATATACCGCCGTCTTTTCGCCTTTTCCAACCAGCCTTCTGCACGCCTCAATCTGTGAGTCAATGGACAGGGAATCCGCTTTATCAACGCTCTGGCGAGCGTATATTGCAACCATTTTTTACCTCCTTAACAAGCCGGCTTAATCTTTTTCTGTTCGGCAAGCCTCGTAAGCTCCCGAAAAACTGCGGCGGCGGCCTCTTTTTTTGCATCTCCTGCGTCTTTAACCTCTTCGATTCTGGTAATGATTTTGTACATAAACCTTCACTCCTTTAAGAAAAAATGATACGGTGATAAGAGTGATAATAATCTGTGCAGAATGGCGCAGTAACCCGTAAAGGCGGTTGCTTCGGAACAGGGTATATTATGTATCTTTCAATTATATACGGCTTGCCCCGGAATTATGAGGGAAACGGCGGTATTTTCCCTTAAATGGATTTCCGTGCATTTCCGCCATTACAGAATTACTGCGGCAACAAAGCGCACCCTTTTATCACAAATCACCCTTTAGAGGTCGAACCTCTATATAGAGTATGATTGCGAAGAGAGAAAAATAGGGTGCATTTTGGTTTGCTGTCCATTCGATAGGTTAATTATGCATTTACAGCTTTTGTCGCTTCTGCGATTTCCTTGATTTCGTCGGGAGATAACCCCGTTACCTCCGCTATTTCCTTTTCGGGCAGCTTACCGATAAGAGCCCTTCCTATCTCCTTTCTTGCCCTGTCCTCTCCGATATATTCGCCGATACGGATTCCTCTTTGCTCTGCGAATTCCTCAATACAAGCTCCAAGATTACTCATAATTGCGACCTCCCTTGCTATGCCGTTTAAAACTACAACTTCGAATTCTTCCCGTAAAATATCTTCCTTTTCCTCCTCAAAAAGACGGTGGGATAAAAGCGTTCCCAGCAGCTTCACAATGCCCCTATAGCCTTCGGAGCTTCTGTCGCCGATAGTTACAACCGCCGCATTCATCAGGCTTTCGCCCTTGCCGTCGGTAAGACCGTATTTATCTATAGTCCCTACTGCCCGTTCGGACAGGTCAAGGCGAATCAGAATAAAATAGACCTTCTGCATACCCTCGTAATCGCCTACCTCGAAATCTTCGCCGTACCGGCTGCATATTGCGTTGGCACAGCAATAGGCAATCCTTTTTCGGCAGTCTTCTTCCGTAAAAGCCCTGTCTGTCTCAACAGCAATTTCCACCCTTATACTCTTTTCCGAATCCGGTATTACGGCAGTAAGCATAATATCGGAATCCTGCTCCTCGTTGCAGAGATAATGGTTGTAGTTTATGCCGGTTTTTCTGTAATCACGGATATTCGTATCCTTTTCGTTTATGCAAGGGCTGCTGATACAAAGCGCAGCTTCATAGGGCTCCATATCCGAAAATTCTTCCGTCAGCCCCACAAGAATATGCCCGAGGAACACCGAGTTGGAAAGGAGCTCCTTTACGATAGCGTTATACCGCTCTATCATTTCGATTACGTCGATTTCTTTCATAGAAGCCCCCTTTTTTCACGAAGCCAGGCTGACCACCATGCAGTCAAGCCCGGAAACCAGTCGGTCGTGGTATTCCTCCACATCTATGTCGTAGAAGTCCCCTGTTTCAAGCAGTCGGTTACTGTAAACGGGGCGATTGAAGTCGAAGCCTGCTTCGCTCAGAAAGTCGAAAATGTGGTTGAAAGCGTATCTGAAGGCGTCGCTGTAAACCTCTGACTTTTCGGCGGTAACGTTGCTTACCACAGCGATTCGCTCGTTTTTCTTAAAGCCGATTCTTTTCCCGAAATAGCGGTAGCCTTCCTCAACCTTAAGCGTCAGGTCGAAGATTCCTGCCCCGTCGATATCACAGGCAGCCTTGCTTACTGCCCGATAGGTGCCTGTGAAGCTGATAAAGGTGGCGATTGTCCTGCCCTTTTGCAGGATAACGGTTTCAACCTTAAGCGCCTTATCGAGGCGGCTGTAGGCGTGGATTACGGTTAGCTCCGAGCCGTCGGGAGCGGTGTATGTAAGGGGCTTGAGAGTTATTCTTTCCATAAAATTTCCTCCAAATTAAAGTAATGTGATGTAGTCGAAAAGGTTGCTGTCGGGCGCAACATAGAGGTTGTGACCCATTTTGTGTAATAGGTTAATACAGGCATTAACGTCGGCATTTATGACGAGGTGGTTGTCGGCTGAATAGTATTCCCTGTCTCTTCTTGTTCCTGTCATCTTACCCACATTTTTGTCTCCGTAGCTATGTACGAAATCGCTGTTCAGGGAATTGGAAAGGCTGGTATAGCTCTCGTCGCATTCCACCGTTTCAACGTAAATGCCGTATTCCTTGCAGAAAATATCAACGAACTTAACAAAGCTTTTAAAAATGCCGTACTTGTAGAAGTAGCTGTTTTTATTACCGTTACAGAGCTTAAGGAAATCGCCCTCACAGCAGCCCACATATACAGCCTCAATGCCGTCCTTATACCATTGTTCAACGTACTTCTTTACCATAACGGCGATAAAGGTTTCAAGGAAGCCCAGATCCTTCCTGCCCTCACGGACTTCTTTACAGATATCGAGCACTCGTCTTGACTCCTCAATGGTTACGTTGCCCCCGGTATCAACCATAGCGGCGAATCTTGCTGTACCCATGTCGATAGCTACTGCTGATTCACGATAGCCGTTAAGCTTGTTTGATGTTGGAATGATTAAATAGTTTACGGTATCATCTTTTTTCATGATGACCTCCTTTTGTCGTTGACAGAACAGGGTCGGCAGTAGTATAATGGTTATGACGACGGATTTGTTCTGTCAGATTCTTATAAGACAACGTCTCTTTTGCACGAATGCGTTGTCTTATTTCTTTTAATGAGTATCTGCATTTTCGAACTATGAGGTGTTCATAAGACCACCACATTTTTACCGGTAAGTAAAGGCGTTCGGTATTTCCTTTACTGTCATTATTATAACACTAATATTCGTGTATTTCAATCAACGAATTGCACGAATATTAGTGTAACAGTTTGTACATATTACACTAAAATTCGTGTTCTGCTATTATTTGTTGATTTTATTATAAAAGTATGCTATAATATATGCGCAAACATTCTCGCCGAAAAGAAGGTGACCATAATGCCGATTATCTATAAAATAAACGTTCTTGCCGAGTTGAAAGCAAAAGGATACACAACAACAAGAATAAGGCAGGACAAGATTATGAGCGAAAGCACACTACAGAAATTTCGGAATAACGAAATGGTTTCTGTGGATAATATTTCGAGGCTTTGTGAAATTCTGGACTGCCAGCCCGGAGATATTATTGAATATGTTAACGAGGACAAATAAAACAGCCCCACAGCAATAGCTGTGAAGCTGACAGACTAAATAAAGTATAAAGAAGCTCGTTATGAGAAAAGATTTTTCCGAAAAATTGTCGGTTACCGAAACCAATTCCCTTGCACCTGATAAAGAGACAATCGCCGCAATCAAAAATGAGCTTCTATCCGAGGAAGAAGTATAGCATACCACTCACAATCACAACCCCACTATTATTACATATAAGTATATAATAATAAAAGCCGAAAATAATACGCTTATACAATTTAACACCACCAAACAGCTTGCCACTCGGCAGGCTGTTTTTGTTTTCCTCTACTCTCTGTCATAATATTATTACAGTAATGTTTTTGATGAAAGGAGATTTATTTTTGGAGATTATTTTTTGAAAAAAGGAATTCTAGTTCACGCATTTCGTCAGGTGAAATACGAATGCGATGAACAGGATACAGCTATCCGTATTTACGGGGAGCGCACATAAAAATGTGAACGCAAAGATCCGAAATCCGAGAAGCCGTATTCCACTCAAGATTTCACCGCCGTAGCTATTCATATCAGCAGACGTATTGAACGTACTTTTGCAGACGAAGCAAGCCCGGGCTTCTTGTGTATCTGTTTGAGTCAGTGAACCGACAGGACGCAATACTTCGCCGGGAAGATTAACCCGGGAAAGCCGACAGGAGCGAAGCATTCGCTGAAAGTAGGATAACGATACTGATATGGCGGCAATTGCAGCTGCAGCTATAGGGAGGCCCTATGTTGGCAGTCGGCGCGGTTGGCCTGCACGAACGCAGGCACGCTAAACGGTTACCTTCACGATTTTCGGGGAGGTAAACAGTTTAGCAGGCAGAGAAATGAATTTCCTGCTCTAAGCTGTTCTTTAGCGCTGTGTGCGAGCGATAGCTTGCACTATACTATGGGGAATAAATAGCTGCCCCATACTCTTAACTCCATACATACCCACATACAGAGCGGGTTTCAAGAGCCTCATAGCGGAAATGTCCTAAGGATATACCACACAGAAGCTCGACTCTCACACACATCACTTTCATACACACCTGCAAAAACGGCTGTGTACGAGAGAGGGCGTAGCTATGCCATAAATGCAAAATAACATCAACTCTCACGATAGAATCAATGGCGGAAATAATGTCGGATTTGCGTGCAGATTAGTCGTCAGAAAAAGCATCGGATTTGCTGACAAATCTGACATCAGAATTCATTTCGGAATTTACAGAAGATTCAACGTCAGATGTTCCGTATGTATAAACAGCCCTGCTATAACGCAGCACACATATCTGTATTTATGGTTATGGGCAGATAAAATATAGCGTGAGGTTAATGTTTCTGTTTTACCTTCTTTGCAATCATAATATAAGCAGAAAGTAAAAATGCCACTATTTTTACAATCTCAAAACACATACTTATATATGAGAATATAGTTTTCTCAAAATTT
>JAEDHF010000123.1 GCA_016297165.1 Oscillospiraceae bacterium
CAAACTTTGTGAAAAATTTTCTGAATTTTGGCAATAAAAAAAGTCTGTGATTTTTTTGAAACCACAGACGATTTGTTGAATATTAACGAAGTTTATGCTCTGAATTCTACACACCGCAAGTTCGTGTCACATCACAAAGAAAAAACCACCGTAAAATATCTACGGTGGATGAATTTCGAATTTCAACAGATCCGATGCCAAAAAACCGCTTAACCAAGCCGTTTGTAGGCAAAAGATCTATTTTGTTCGACATTTATGGAGCTTGTGACGGGATTCGAACCTGCGACCTGCTCATTACGAATGAGCTGCACTACCACTGTGCTACACAAGCATAACAGGATACACATTATGGCTTTCTGCAAATTTTCAAACAAAGGTTATAAAGCTATTGCAAAAAACGACAATTTGTGATAAAATGAAATGTATAAGTATTAACGCTACGGTAATAACCTACCCTAATATTATACACACTTTCACACATTTTGTCAAGAGAGGTTTTAACAATGAGCCTTAAAAATAAAGTTTTTCAGATTATTCTTCGGGTAATATGTGCGCTTATGCTGATTGTAACCGTTTTTCTCGGCATTATTGCCGCTTTCTATTCCTTAGGCGGCGGCGTTCCCAATATCTTCGGTTCGAATATCTATCTTGTAAAAACCGAAGCCTTCGACCTTCTTCATAACGGTACAGCCCTTGTTGCAAGGCAGGTTCATCCTTCGGAAATACAGCCCGGAAATATCGTAATCTTCAATATCGAAAATAATATGCCTGCTTTAGGAGAAATCCGTTCGGCAGAGCGTTCGGACGGAGTCTATAGCTTTACTGCCGCTACCGAAAACAATAAGCTTATCGTCCTTTCACAGAGTCAGATTGTAGCGAAGGGCGTAAGCTATTCCGATTTCTGGGGTGCAGTAATCGGTTTCGCAGTTTCTCCTTTAGGAATGCTGCTGATTGCCGTCCTTCCCTGCCTTGTGGTAATTATTGTTGAGCTTTCTAAATTTTTTGGAAAAATTATGCCACAGCCCGAAATCGAAACTGTAAAAAAGCAGCTTGAGGTACCTACATATTCTCCCGAATTCGAAAAGAGCGGTAACCGTCGGGGAGGGAAAGCCGCCGCTTTTAAGGCATACGGCGATTCCGATGACCTTGATGACAGTATAGGTCTTTATGACGCTAAAATTAAGCGGAGCACCGCTGTTGAACGAGAGGTTCCCTATCGCAGCACCGCCTCCGACCCCCTCTTTTCTTCACCAAAACAGCGAACGCAGCCAAAACCTGCACAAAATAAAACAATGCCCCTTTCCTCGAAAAAGCTTGAGGAAGCTATCGCCGCTTCAAAGGCAGAAAGAGAGCTTCTCGCCATGAGCAAGCAGCGTGAGGCTACCGTTAAAGAGGTACAGAAAACCCGCGGCGCTGCTATTGCCGCCGAAAAGGAACAGGAGCTTATGACGGAAGCAGTTTCTAAGGCTACCG
Organism: Oscillospiraceae bacterium; assembly: GCA_016297165.1. Taxonomy (GTDB): domain Bacteria; phylum Bacillota; class Clostridia; order Oscillospirales; family Ruminococcaceae; genus Ruminiclostridium_E. The sequence continues at coordinate 1,474 of JAEDHF010000123.1, forward strand.
CTCCCATTGATTCAAGCCTTAATGCGGTAAAAAACGCTTCTCTGAACAATGACCTTTCAATATCCGATACGGTTAGCGAAGCCGAGGAAGAGGAGTTCAAGCCTGTTTTCAAGGCTCCCCAGAGACAGAGCAAGCCCTCTTTGCGCCTCGGACAGGAAGCCGCAGGTCAGAGACAGCGGCAGAATACTACGTCTATCCCCCGTCTTGACGCTCTCTTAAGCGAGGATAATGAGCCTACGGATAAGCCTAAGAGAAAATACGATATAGACGATATACTGGCAGGAATTGACAGGAAATAAGCAGTGAGGTATTATGAGATTCTTAATTCAGAGGGTTACAAAAGCTTCGGTAAAGGTGGATACCGAAATAACGGGCGAAATCGGAAAGGGCTTTCTTGTTTTTATCGGGGTTTCTAACGAGGATACAAAGGAAATCGCCGATAAAATGATAAGGAAAATGCTGGGTCTTAGGATTTTTTCCGACGAAAACGATAAGATAAACCTTTCCCTTTCGGATGTAGGCGGCGAGCTTCTTTTAGTGTCACAGTTCACACTGTACGCCGACTGTAAAAAGGGCTTCCGTCCCTCGTTTATAAATGCAGGTAAGCCCGATATGGCGAATGAGCTTTACGAATATATTATTTCCGAATGCAGTAAGCAATTTACCGTAAAAAAGGGCGTTTTCGGCGCAGATATGAAGGTTGAGCTTCTTAACGACGGCCCTTTCACTATTTTACTTGACAGCGATACATTATAACACAAAAGCCTTGGAAAAACAGCTTCCAAGGCTTTTTAATGTCCGCTTATTCCGACAGCTTAATGTCTGCTCATCAACTTCTGATAGGCTTTACAATAATGAAAAAAGCCTATCAGAAGTTGCTAAAGTGCAAGGATTTTTATAAAAAATCAGAGAAATCCTTGCACTTTAGTTCGTCCTTCAGGACGAAATGAGCTTGACATCAAGTAGTGCGCGGGGCTTAAAATCACACAAAGAGCAATTTTATGCCAACTCAAAGCCTGTATTTCAGGCTTTGAGGCAATAGCTGTCCTGCGGACAGTTACCCAGCACGCACTAGTTTATAATAATAGTAGCCTTCTTCTTCGTTACGAAGAAGCTCAACTCCGAAAATTTCCTTTATTATTCCGCTTGCACAGACCCTTTCGGGACTGTCGCAGGCTTCAATTCTTCCGTTTCTTACAACCGCAATTTCATCGGAAAAGCCGAAAGCCAAGGGAAGGTCGTGCATAACCGCAGCTATTCCCTTTCCGCCGTCGGCAAGGGAGCGGAGAGTTTTCATAAGCTGCAGCTGATGGGCAATATCAAGATAGGAGGTAGGCTCGTCCAGAAGTATATAGTCCGTGTCCTGCGCAAGAGCCATAGCGATATAGGCATTCTGCCGCATACCACCCGAAAGAGAAGGCATTGGCTTTTCCCGAAGCTCCGCTATGCCGGTCTGTAAAAGAGCGTTTTCTGCTATTTTCCTGTCCTTTTCGCTGTATCTGCGAGGATAGGAAAGATGGGGAAACCGACCGTGAAGAACCATCTGCCCCACCGTCATATCGGGGACGCTTTTCCCCTGAGCAAGATATGCTATTTTCCTTGCAAGCTCCTTACGGCTCATTTCCTTTGTATTCTTCCCGTCGGCAGATACTTCCCCCGAAGCATTCTCAACTATACCGAGGATTGCATTAAAAAGGGTACTCTTTCCCGAGCCGTTAGCGCCGATAACGGAAAGAAGCCTGCCCTTTCCGATTGAAAGGGATAAATCCTTTAATACCTCGCCTTTTCCGTAGCCGGCGGAAAGCTTATTTATTTCAATCACGGCTATGACCTCCTTTCCCTTTAATAAGAATAAATAGGAAGAAGGGGGCGCCAAAAAAGGACATAATAATTCCTACGGGAATTTCAAAGGGCGCAAACGCCGTTCTCGCCACAGTATCACAAAGGCAGACAAAGCCGCCGCCGAAAATAGCGCTTTGGGGAATAAGGGAGGAAGCCTTACTGCCCGAAACTCTCCTTATAGCGTGTGGGACGATAAGCCCCACAAAGGAAATCAGCCCTGCAAGGCTTACCGCACAGCCTGCAAGCAGCGCAGAAAGGAGAAGAAAAACCGTCCGCATAAGAGAGGTATTCATACCAAGTCCCTTAGCGTTATCCTCTCCGAGAGTAAGTACGTCAAGCTCGTTTGTAAGAGTAAGCAGCACCACCGTCGTCAGCAGTATAAGTATAATTGCAGGAATAATCCTTTCGTAGGTCACCGAGGAAAACTCCCCCACCTTGAAATTATTGCTCATTACGCCTACGTCGGGGAAAAAGGTTACTACTGCATCGGATATTGCCCCTAATAGACTGTTCATAGCTACACCGATTAGTATTACCGTACCCCTGGAGGCTCCCCATTTCCGTGCACTAAGGCTCACAAGCATAACCACCGAAAAACCGCCGATAAAGGCGAAAAGAGAAAGCTGCCAACCGCCGTAGATACCTAAAGCGGTACAAATGGTAACTGCAAGTCCTGCACCCGAATTTACGCCGATAATGCTTGGAGAAGCGAGACGGTTAGCGAGAACGCCCTGTATTACCGCTCCCGAAACGGAAAGCGCCGCTCCGCAGATTATCGCCGCTAAGGTACGGGGCAGACGTACATACAGAAAAATCCTGCCCCCCGGGGAGGAATCGAAGCCGTTAATAAAGGCAAGGCGTATTTCCTCAAAGGATAGGGGCGTACTTCCGAGAGTTATCCCGAGAAAAGCGGTTACCGCGAGGAAAATTATCCCCACGGTAAGCATCGTCCTATTCTTTTTCGGATAAGATATCGCTGAGTTTTTCATAAGCCTGTGCCCACTTTGCATTTGGTTTAATATTGAAAAGCTTTTTCTCCATAACGTGAAGCCTGTCGTTCTTTACCGCAGAAAGAGTACCCCAGGCAGGATTCTCTTCCATCATTCTCGTAAGGTTAGAAAGGGCTTTTTCCGTATCGTCCCCCATAGTAACCACGAAAATACGATAGGGCTCGTTACGGATAACGCTTTCTACGCTTAAGTCCTCAAGAAGGCTCTTATCGCTGTCTGCAATATTTATACAGCCTAAATCGCTGAGCATTTCGCCAAGGATTGTACCCTCGCTGTCCTTCGCCTTTATAAAACCTGCGGAAGCACGGAGAAGAAGAACTGTCCTCTTATCCTCGGGTATATCGGCATTTGCAAATTCTGCCTTTATACTGTCAATCTCATTCTTCACATTAAGTCCGTTTTTCTCTAAAAGGTCCTTTCTGCCCGTAATATCTGTGCAGATATCCAGCATTTCAAGGTAATCCCCGAAATCGTCCACATCGAAATAAGCCACCGTTATTCCCGCATTTTCAAGCTGTTCCTTCATATCCACATTTGCGGCAGTTGAAGCGCTGGCAATTACAAAATCGGGATCCGAAGAAAGAAGCGCCTCAAAGCCCGGAGAATGAGCGCCGCCAAGGTTTACCGCATCGGGAAGCTCTAAGCCGAAATCCTCCCATGCGTCCTCGGGAGCGGCGCAGAGCGTTCCACCCGAAAGTGCCCATACATCTGCAAAGCTGCCTATAAGAGCGGCGGTTCTTTCGGGTTTTTTCTCTACGGAAACCTCTCTTCCTAAAGCGTCGGTAAAGGTTACCCTATTCTCATTATTGGCTGTCTCATTTCCGCTTGTCGCTTTACAGCCGCTAAGTCCCATAACCGAAGCAATAAGCCCGAAGGCTAAGATTTTTTTAATCAGCATGTAGCTCCGCCCTTCACGGTTTTATTAAGAATCTTGGATTTATCAATTTTCTTGTTGAGAAGCTTATCCTGCACATAATCGAAGCCAAGTCTTGTGA
>JAEDHF010000124.1 GCA_016297165.1 Oscillospiraceae bacterium
GTATTACGGGAGATCATAGCTAATATGTGGCTTTTCGGGTAATATTCAACAAATTAACTGCTATATTATATAGTTTTGCAGTAATGTTTTGTGCGTTTTGCAGTAATGTTTTGTGCGGTGGTTGCAATTATCAGAATTTGTGGTATAATAGAAATATAGGTCGCCTCTGAAAACCTATGCCTTTCTCTGCGCTATGCCTTCAGCCGTCATATTGCACTGGATTTTCCTGATCAAATAATTTCTTGAAATCCGATAGCTGAATCAGCGGCACATACAAACGACATAGTTTTTCAGAGGGTGCCTGCATTTACAATAATCCAACGAGGTAACGAGAATGACAGAAAAAAGTATTTCATTTGTTGCAAACAGAAAGCATTATAAAATCCCCGTAGAAGACATACTGTATGTGTTTATGAAAAAGCAGGACGCTTTTGTACACCTTTCCGACGGTACTGTACTTAAGACGAGGATGACCTTTGCCGAGTTCAGGGAAGAGCTGGGCGAGGAATTCATAAGAATACACAGAGGCTGTCTTGTTGCGGCTAAGGCCATACATAGCGTTAGTGATCGTATTACCCTCAGTAACGGCGATTGTCTCGAGTATTCCTCACAGCACAGATATGAAATTCTTGAAAAATTCCGTGAGAAACAGCGTGTCATCATTCGTGCTCTCGCCGATAACGATAACCCCACAGAAAATGAGGAGTATCACCGTCATTACAAGTGCTTCGACGATATGCCTATTGCATTCGCCGATATTGAAATGATTTTCGCCGAGGAAAGCCAGGCGGTGGATTGGATATTCCGCTACGGAAACGAAGCGCTGGCGGTACTTGAAAACTGCCCCCTCGAAAGACTTATCGGCAGTAAGTTCAGCAGCATTTTTCCCAATATGGATAAGAAATGGCTTAGAAGCTATGAGCATTCGACGATTTACGGCGAAACTCTTGAGCTTATCGAGTATAGCCCCGAAATCGACAAGTATCTCCGTATAATCTGTTTCCCGACCTTTAAGGGGCACTGCGGCTGTATGCTCTTCGATATATCCGAGACGAGGATTTCGGGAGATAAATTGGCAGGCGAGCAGGCAGTTCTCATGTATTTAAAGAAAATATTAGGCTGAAGCACAATACAAAACCCGTAACGTTTTTCGTCACGGGTTTTTTTCGGCTGTTGGATAAGGAAAAACAACATTTTTCCACATTATATCCGAAAATATATTGATGTTTTTAAGCTTATATGATATAATAAAATGACATTTTATGCTGTGCTGACAAGATACGGGCATAACGCAGTAATGGGAGAATAAAAGGAAGGAAATAATTATGAACAAAAGCATTTTAAGGAAAGTAATATCTGCCGTACTTGCAGGAGCGATGATAACGGGGCTCTTTTCGGGCTGTAATTCATCAGCCGAAAATGAGGACAGGGAGACAATATCGGTATATTTATGGAGCTCGGCTCTTTACGAGAGCTTCGCCCCCTATATCCAGTCAAAACTCCCCGATGTGAATATTCAGTTTGTTGTGGGAAATAACGACCTGGATTTTTACAGATTTATGAACGAGAACGGTAAGCTTCCCGATATAATAACATCACGCAGATTTTCTCTTCACGACGCAGCAAGCCTTAAGAATCAGCTTATGGATCTTTCCACCACCGAAATGGCAGGCGCAATATATGAATCCTATCTTGGAAACTTCAAAAATGCCGACGGTACGGTAAACTGGCTGCCCATGTGCGGCGAGGTTGACGGACTTGTTGCAAACAGGGCTGTATTTGAAAAATATGATATTCCTCTGCCTACCGATTATGACAGCCTGATTTCTGCCTGCAAGGCGTTTCAGGAAGTCGGCGTCCGTGGATTTGCTGCCGATTTTTCATACGACTATACCTGCATGGAAGTGCTGCAGGGACTTTCGATACCTGAGATAACCTCTATGGAGGGCTGTATCTGGCGAAGCGGCTACGAAGACCCCATGGATATGGAGGTAATAGGTCTTGATGACGTTGTATGGCCCGGCGCCTTCGAGCGTATGGAGCAGTTTATAAAGGACGCAGATATCCACCCGAGCGATGTCGAGTTCTCCTATGGCCCCGTTATAGAAATGTTCAAGAACGGCGAAGCGGCTGTTATCCGTTCGGGCGGCTCAAATACGGTAGCATTTCAGAATATGGGCGTGGACGCTGTTTTCCTCCCCTATTTCGGACAGGACGGCGAACAGTGGCTCCTTACATATCCTGCCTTCCATGTTGCACTCAATAAGGATCTGGAAAAGGACAAGACCCGTCATGAAAAGGCGTTGAAGGTGCTTGATACTATGCTCTCGGAGGAGGGTCAGAACACTCTCGCGAAGGGCGAGGACGTTATTACCTACAGTCAGAATGTAAATCTACAGCTTTCTCCGTATCTTGATAACCTTAAGCCCCTTATAGACAGCAATCATATGTATATTCGTATCGCTTCTAACGATTTCTTTGCAGTTTCAAAGGACGTTGTTTCTAAGATGATACAGGGCGAATATGACGCAAAGCAGGCGTACGAGGCTTTTGATTCACAGCTTAAACAGACAAAGGAAAACAGCGCCGAAACAATACTTTCCGTTGACGCCGACTATTCGGCTATATTCCATAAGAACGGCGGAAACGAAAGCTATTCCGTTATGGCGAATTCACTCCGCAGCTTCTACGGCAGCGATGTGCTTGTAGCACCCTGCAACAGCTTTACCGATTCGGTTTTCAAGGCTGATTACTCCGAAATAATGGTGGGCTATATGATTATGCCCAACCCTCTTTGCGCATGGCAGTCGGAAATGAACGGCGCACAGCTTAAAGAGGTTGTAAAAGCGTATGTTGAGGGCTATGGAGGAGGTATTACCCCCTTTAACAGAGGCTCTCTCCCCGTAGTCAGCGGTATTTCTGTTGAAGTAAAGGAAGCTGACGGAGAATACACTCTCCTGCGTGTTCTTAAGGACGGTAAGGAGCTTAGCGACGCCGATACATTCAAGGTTACCTGCCTTGACCTTGTTGCAAGCTTTAATACCTTCCTCGAAAATGAAAACTTCGTGCTTGAAAAGGAAGAGGACAGGGTAAGACCTGCATGGACAGGATATATCAAGAACGGCGGCACATTAGCCGAACCCGAAAGCTATATTACAATTAAGTAAGACTGAACAAAAACAGGAGAAAATATGATAAAAAGAATTATAGCCGTTCTTCTGACGGTAGGAATGCTTCTCGGTTTTGCAGGATGCGGTAAAGCCGAAGGTACGGGAAAGATTGAAATTACTATGTATCTCTGGGATAAATCTATGACCATGGAGCTTACACCATGGCTTAGGCAGCAGTTCCCCGATATAGATTTTACCTTCGTTGTGGGCTACAACTCTATGGAATTCTATACCGACCTTGACGCAAGGGGCACCTTGCCCGATATAATAACCTGCCGTCGGTTTTCCCTTAACGACGCCGCACATTTGTCCGATAAGCTTATGGATCTGAGCGAGACAGATGTGGTAGGCAGCTTCTATGACAGCTATATTGAGAATAACAGAGAGCCGGGCGGCGCAATCCGATGGCTTCCCATGTGTGCGGTGGTTGACGGATATATTGCGAACGTGGATCTCTTCGAGGAATACGGAATAGCTCTGCCCACGAATTATGAGGAATTTGCAGACGCCTGCCGCAAATTTGACGGGCTGGGTCTCCGATGCTATGTGAACGACTACCGTGAGGACTATTCCTGTATGGAAGCGCTTCAAGGCTGCGCTATTCCCGAGCTTATGACACTGGACGGTACAATGTGGCGTGCAGAATACGAGAACGAAGCCATAGACGGTCAGACAGGACTTGACAGCAAGGTTTGGCCGAAGGTATTCGATAAGTTTGAGCAGTATATGAAGGACACTATGATAAAACCCGAGGATACGGTAATGTCCTTTGGCGATATGAAGGCTGCATTTATCGAGGGCAGAGCGGCAATAATGCGAGGCACCGCCAGTGATTGCACCGTTTTAAGAAAGGAAACCGGTATGAACGTCGTAATGCTCCCCTATTTCGGCGAGAGCTCCGAGGATAACTGGCTTCTTACATATCCCCACTGTCAGGTTGCAGTAAACAAGGCTGTGGAGCAGGACAGCAGGAAAGCCGAGGCGGTTTTGCGTGTTCTGGAAGCTATGTTCAGCAGCGAAGGTCATATCCGTGTGGCTACAGACCGTGCAGTACTGAGCTACAGCAAGAATCTGAATATTGAGATTAACGATGTGTTCTCACAGGTAAAGGACTGCATAGACAGAAACCACCTGTATATGCGCCTTGCGTCCACCGATATGTTCGCTGTTTCGAAGAATGTTGTTACGAAAATGATAACCGGCGAATACGGAGCAAGGGAAGCCTATGAGGATTTCAATGCACAGCTTACCGCAGCAAGGAATAGCGAGGCTCCCGAAATTGTTACAACCCAGAATACCCCGTACGACTATGCCTTCGGCGAGCATGGAAGCCCCGCCGCTTCCGCCGTTCTTAACACCATACGCAGACAGTACGGAAGCGATATAGCCGTAGGTTATTCAAGCGTTATTGCCTCCTCTGTGTTCAAGGGGGATTATTCGGCACAGCAGCTCAACAGGCTTATGGCGAATCGGCTTATTCTAAGAAGCGGCGAGCTTACGGGCGCAGAGCTTAAGCAGTATATGCAATGGCTTGTAAATACAAAGACTGACGGCTCGAAGCCTATACGACACAGTAATCTTATACCTGTCGCAAGCGGTATGGAATATACTCTTACCGATAACGGCGACGGAAGCTATACCCTTGGCGAAATTACCGTAAACGGCTCCCCCATTGATGATAATAAGATCTATAGCGTAATGTCAATGGGTGACGACGATTATATCGAGGCTCCCTATTACTGTAACTGTCCTATGCCGGAGGAGCTGAATGAAAAAATGGCAGTTATGGAGGATAATATTTACTCGTTATTCGTTTCTGCCCTTGAGGGCGGAAAACAGCTTGAGCCGCCCTCGGAATACGTTACCGTTTTACATTAAGCACTTATGAATAGGAGTTCAATATGATGAAAAAACGGCTGAGCGCAATTATTACTGCTGTTGTACTTATAATAGGAATAGCGGCAGTCAGCGTCAGTTATTACTCTTTCGTTTCCCGTACAATATACGCCGAAAGCATCTCCCACCTCACGGAAATTTTCCATCAGGCAAACCGTTCTCTGAATAATCTTGTGGGTAGGAACTGGACAAATATGC
>JAEDHF010000014.1 GCA_016297165.1 Oscillospiraceae bacterium
AAAGGGAAGCGGAATTGCAAAGGGTAGCGTTATCGTAAGCGGAACAGTAAACGATTCAGCAGGAAACATTCTTCTTACACATTCCAGCGGAAAAATAATCGCCGATTTCACCGAAAAATTAGAGCTTTATATGCCCTTTACTACTATTGAAAAGGAAACAACAGGTAAAACCGAGACAGAAAAACAGCTTATGCTTTTCGGTTTCAGCTTTCCACTTTACAGCGAGCAGGTTTCAAGGGAGAACAAGCTATGTCACGAAGAAATAGAAAGTTTCAGCTTTTTCGAAATGGAGCTGCCCTGGAAAATGAAAACCTCGGTTTTTGAGGAATACCGTGAAATAACGGTAACAAGAACAGACAAGGACGTTATGCGGCTGCTTGAACAGCAGATTGAAATGTACTGTAACGATGTTTTTAAGGAATACGAGGTAAGGGATATAAGTAAGAATTACTATAGAGAAGAGAACGGGATTAAGTTAATTGCAGATATAACACTAAGAGGCGAGATAGGAAAACAGCAGGTAATCTATGAAAAGAATTTGACAAACATAGAAAATAGTGATATAGTCGTTAATGAGAATGATAATACCTGAGGGGCAGTAAGCTATGAAAAAGATAATAATTGCTTTATCCGCTTTGATAAGCGTTTTTTCCGCTATCGCAGTAATACTTTACCGCATTTTTCTTCGGACCGATATAGAAAAATTCCCCGGACGGCTTGAACCCGATGATGAAAAATGGCTGAAACATAGTAATAAGAAGGATATATATATTACCTCGCATGACGGACTTTTTCTTCACGGAATACTGCTTGAAAATGATAAAATGGATACCGATAAATGGGTAATCGCCATCCATGGCTACGACGGACGAGCAGACTATATGACAGGCTACGGAAGGAAGTTTCTTGAAATGGGCTATAACGTTCTTATGCCCGATTTAAGAGGCTTCGGTCTTAGCGAGGGTAAAGAAATCGGTATGGGTCAGCTTGAAAAATATGATATTATGCGCTGGATAAATAAGCTGGTTGACGAGTATTCTGCCGATAAAATCGTTCTGTTCGGAATTTCTATGGGAGCAGCTACAGTTATGTTAACAGCAGGAGAAAGCCTTCCCGAAAATGTAAAATGCGTAATAGAGGACGCAGGCTATAGCTCTGTAAGGGAGGAGTTCGAGCACAATATAAGAAGAATTGTTCATATTCCTCCATATCCTACCCTATGGATAATAGACTTAATAACAAGATTCAGGCATAAATGGAGCGTATTAAGAGACGCCGACTGTATAAATGCGGTAAAAAAGGGCAGTTTGCCGATACTGTTTATTCATGGCAGCTGTGATGATTTCGTGCCCTTCGAAATGCACGACAAGCTTTATGAGGCTTCGGGCTCAGAAATAAAGGATAAGCTTGTTGTATATGGAGCAAGGCATATTGAAAGCGTAGCGGTTGACCCTGAACTGTATTGGGGTAAGATTACGGAATTTCTTGATAGGGTTGTGTGAAAATAGAATGGGTATTTTTATGAATTTATAAATCTCGATTTAAATCTATTTTACTATTATTTTCCACCCAAAAAACAGAATATAAAAAAAGCAAATGCCAATACTTAACCTGTAATCATTTTACGGGGAGTGTTGGCATTTTGTATTACGGAAAAGTCGAGATAAGTGGGATAAATACATCAAAGCTGAAGGTGCTTAAGGAAAGCGAAAAAATGGAGCTTCTTAAGAAAATTGCGGAAGGAGATATGAAAGCGAGAGAGGAGCTCATTAACGGAAATTTAAGGCTTGTTCTAAGCGTTATACAGAAGTTTTCGGGCAGGGGAGAGAATCCCGATGATTTATTCCAGGTAGGCTGTATAGGGCTTATTAAGGCAATAGATAACTTCTCTCTCGACTTCGGCGTTAAGTTTTCTACCTATGCGGTTCCTATGATTTTAGGAGAGCTTAAGCGATTTCTAAGAGATGGAAGTCAGATAAGGGTGAGCCGCTCTCTTAGAGATATTGCTTATAAGGCTATGAAGGCGAAGGAAAAGCTTATCGGCGAAATGAACAGGGAGCCGACTATCGAGGAAATCTCAAAGGAAATAGGTGTAAAACGTGAAGAGGTTGTTATCGCCTTAGAAGCAATAAGCGAGCCTATTTCTCTTTATGAGCCCGTCTTTTCCGATGCAGGTGACACAATTTACGTTCTTGACCAGATTGGTGATAATAACGATGATACAAACTGGCTGAATGAAATAGCTCTTAAGGATGCAATAACAAACCTTGGTGACAGGGAAAAAAGAATCCTCAACCTGCGCTTTTTTCAGGGAAAAACTCAGGTTGAGGTAGCCGAAGAAATAGGAATAAGTCAGGCTCAGGTTTCACGTCTCGAAAAAGGCGCATTAAATAAAATCAAGAGCCAGTTATAATAGTACCGATTAAAGCTTAAGCTTTAAAAATGCTTCCTTAAGCTCGGAGGCGGCAAGTTTAGGGTCATCTGCCTTCATAATTGCTGAAACGGCGCATATTCCGTCAATACCGCTGTTTTCAAGGACGAAGATATTATCCTTGTTCAGTCCGCCGATAGCGTTCACCTTTATCGGTACTGCCTTCACAATTTCCTTAAGGGTATCTACGCTTGTGAGAACAGTCTTAACCTTTGTGGTGGTAGGGTAGATTGCGCCAACGCCAAGGTAATCTGCACCCTGCTCATAGGCTTCGATAGCCTGGGGAACTGTTTTTGCGGTAGCACCTACGATTTTCTCGTCACCCATAAGCTTTCTTGCTGTTCTTACGGGCATATCCGACTGACCCACATGGACGCCTTCTGCGTTTATGGCGAGTGCAACATCAACTCTGTCGTCGATAATCAGAGGGATATCATATCTTAGAGTTATCTCGTGTGTTTTTTCGGCAAGAGAAATATATTCACGGGTAGTCCTGTCCTTTTCACGAAGCTGTATAAGGGTTACTCCGCCCTTACAGGCTTCTTCTACACGCCTCAGGAATTCCTCTTCCGTGTATGGCGTGCTGTCTGTGATGAAATACATTGTTGTATCAAGCTTTTTCATATTATCTCCTATACATAAAGGTAATCGTTAAGAACAGGCTGTAAGCCCTCTGCGGCGATATCGTCGTACATTTTATCGAAGCTTCTTCCGTCGTTGATTTCGAACTGTTCATCGCCCTTATCGCCTTCGGTTTCCTTGCCGTTATATTTACTCTCGTGGTCGCCGATGCCCGTTGAAACGCCTGCGGAAACCTTAGTAGCTGCGATTTTTACAATACCGTTCCTGAAGCTTTCGCTTTCACGGGAGGAAACGGTAATACCAACAAATGGAAGGAAAATACGATAAGCGCAAAGAACCTGACAAAGCTGTTTTTCGTGAACGTCAAGAGGATTTATCTTATCGTTGTTTATAATCGGTCTTAATCTCGGGCAGGATAAGGAGAGCTCCGCATAAGGATATTTACGCTGTATATTATAAGCGTGAAGGGCTGTCGCAAGAGCGTCCTTTCTGAAATCCGAAAGACCTAAAAGGGCAGAGAAAGCAACGCCTCTCATACCGCCCATAAGCGCACGTTCCTGTGCTTCAAAGCGATAGGGGAAAACGCGCTTGTGACCGAGGAGATGAAGCTGTTCATATCTGTCAGAATCATAGGTTTCCTGGAATACTGTTACATAATCTGCGCCGCATTCATGCAGGTATTTGTATTCATCAACATTTACGGGATATATTTCGAGACCCACCATCCGGAAATATTTCCGTGCAAGCTTACAGGCTTCTCCGATATACTCTACATTACTATGAGTTCTGCTTTCGCCTGTAAGGATAAGTATTTCCTCCATACCTGAATCTGCGATGATTTTCATTTCGTGTTCAATCTGCTCCATATTGAGCTTCATTCTGCTTATATTGTTATAACAGTTAAAGCCGCAGTAAACGCAGTAGTTCTCACAATAATTCGCAATATAAAGAGGGGTAAATAGATATACCGTATTTCCGAAATGCTTGCTTGTTTCGAGCTTTGCGCGAGCCGCCATTTCCTCTAAAAAGGGTTCTGCGGCTGGAGATAAAAGCGCTTTCAGGTCTTCTATAGAGCAGTTTTCATGCTGAAGAGCAGCCTTTACATCTTTCGCAGTATAACGGGAATAGTCGTAGCTTTCTACTTCCGATAAAACCTTTTCCATAATATCGGAATCAATATGCTCCATTCCGTTCATATATTCCATGTGATTTGTGCGGCAGGAGGGTTCGTTCTCTAAATTGTGCTTTTTTTCGAGAGCGGCAGGAGAAAGATGATTTCCATCAACAAAAAATCTGTTATCCATACTGCACCTCAATCACGAAGAAAACCTGTAAGAGGGTCGGAAGCGGAAGCTCCGCGGGTGAGAACACGTCCAAGTCCCGACAGATAAGCTTTTCTTCCTGCTTCTATCGCCTGACGGAATGCCGCCGCCATAAGTGGCAAGTCTCCTGCGGTAGCGAGAGCTGTATTTGCCATAATTGCCGCAGCGCCCATTTCCATAGCCTCACAAGCCTGAGAAGGTCTGCCTATTCCTGCGTCAACAATTATCGGAAGGTCGATTTCGTCAATAAGAATACGTATGAAATCCTTTGTAGCGAGCCCCTTATTTGAGCCGATTGGAGAAGCGAGGGGCATAACTGCAGCTGCGCCTGCGTTTACGAGATCTCTTGCAACATTCAGGTCTGGGTACATATAGGGAAGAACTACGAAGCCTTCTTTTGCGAGAATTTCTGTTGCCTTTATTGTTTCCTGATTGTCGGGGAGAAGATATTTTGCGTCTCTCATTATTTCAATCTTTACAAAATCTCCGCAGCCAAGCTCTCTTGCAAGTCTTGCTATTCTGATTGCTTCTTCTGCATTTCTTGCACCCGAGGTATTCGGAAGAAGAGTAACGCCCTTCGGGATAAAGTCCAGGATATTCTCCTGCTCTTTTGTATTTGCACGGCGAACGGCAAGAGTAATGATTTCTGCTCCTGCGTCCTTTACCGCTGCTTCAATAAGGTTAAGGGAATATTTTCCCGAGCCTAAGATAAAGCGAGAACTGAATTCTTTTCCGCCTATAATCAAATTGTCGTCTTTCATTATTTTATCCTTCCTATTCGCTGAATTCTCCTGCGAGAATTCTTAAGACTGTAGTAGCCTGATGGGCTGCACAGAGCATAACTCTCGGCGCAAAAAGCGTTCCGTCCACAGAAACATCGCTTTCGCCGTCTCCGCAGATATACAGCCTTTTTGTGATTTTTCTTGTTTGTATTTTATTCGGCGAATGCAGACCCGACATACCTGAAGCTGAAACAATGTATTTATCGGGATAGTTTTCCGTAACTGTATTTACAAGCATAGCCTTACATTCGGGATTATCGAAGCATTCGCATATTATTTCAGCCTCTCTGAGCAGAGATATGCAGTTTTCTTCATTAAGCTTAACATTATATCCCTCTGTTTCGCAGTAGGGAGCAAAACACTTTATGTTATCCTTCATAGCCTCGGTTTTCATCATTCCAAGCTGTGAGATACTGTACTGCTGACGGTTGATATTCGATAAATCCACCTTATCAAAGTCAATAAGCAAGAGCCTGCCAATCCCGGAACGGGCGAGAGAGATTGCCACGTTAGAACCAAGACCGCCAAGACCGCATACTGCAATCGTAGTTTCAGACAGCTTCTTCTGTAATGATACTCCATGCCTTGCTGCAAGACTATTGAAAAGCTCTTCCTTAGTAGGTATCATATCAGCCGCCCCCGACAAAACTTACTATTTCAACACTGTCGCCATCACAGAGGGTAACATTATTATATGTTGCTTTCGGAACGATTTCGCCGTTTCGCTCAACCGCAATACGTTTCGGGTCATAATCAGTTTTTTTCAGATACTCTTCGATAGTCATACCTGCCGCGTTTTCATCACGACCGTTGATTTTTACCATTTTAACACCTCACAGAATATCTATATATTCGCCGTTAAGAGCCTTATTCATACTTCTGACTGCGCAGAATTTACCGCACATAGAACAGCTTTCTTCAATTTCGGGCTTTCTGTCGTCTCTGATTTTCTTTGCAGTCTCTGGGTCTATAGAGCATTCCCACTGCTTGTCCCAGTCAAAGTTTCTGCGTGCATCAGCCATTTTATCGTCAATATCCCTTGCATGGGGAACGTGCTTAGCAATATCAGCGGCGTGTGCAGCGATTTTTGAAGCAATTATGCCCTGTTTAACATCGTCAACGTTGGGTAATGCAAGATGCTCGGCAGGGGTAACGTAGCAAAGGAATGCCGCTCCCGAAGCGGCTGCAACAGCTCCGCCAATAGCGGAGGTGATATGGTCGTAGCCGGGCGCAATATCGGTAACAAGAGGTCCTAAAACATAGAAGGGTGCACCCATACAGATAGTCTGCTGGAGCTTCATATTTGCTTCGATCTGGTCGAGAGGCATATGGCCGGGACCTTCTATCATAACCTGTACGTCCTTTTCCCATGCTCTCTTCGTAAGCTCGCCCAGTCTTACGAGCTCCTCAATCTGACAAACATCGCTGGCGTCAGCGAGACAGCCGGGACGGCAAGCGTCACCGAGAGAAATTGTAACGTCGTATTCACGGCAGATATCAAGAATCTCATCGTAATATTCATAGAAGGGATTTTCGTTTCCTGTCATACTCATCCAGGCGAAAACGAGGGAGCCGCCTCTTGAAACTATATTCATCTTACGCTTATGGTTCTTTATCTGTTCGATAGTTTTTCTTGTAATACCACAGTGAAGTGTTACGAAATCCACGCCATCCTCAGCATGGAGACGAACGACATCAATAAAATCCTTTGCGGTAAGGGTAGCGAGGTCACGCTGATAATGAATAACGCTGTCATACACGGGAACTGTTCCTATCATAGAGGGGCATTCTTCAACAAGCTTTTTTCTGAATGGCTGTGTGTTTCCGTGAGATGATAAGTCCATAATTGCTTCGGCGCCCATATTTACTGCCGCCATAACCTTTTCCATTTCGATATTATAGTCCTTGCAGTCTCTTGAAACGCCGAGATTAACGTTGATTTTTGTCCTGAGCATTGAACCCACGCCGTTAGGCTCTATGCACTTATGAAGTCTGTTGGCGCAGATAGCAACCTGTCCTTTAGCTACGAGGTCGCGTATTTCCTCGGGAGTACGATACTCTTTCTTTGCAACAGCCTCCATTTCCTTTGTAATTATTCCTTTTCTGGCTGCTTCCATTTGTGTCTTATACATAGTTTTCCTCCTGATATAAAAATAAAAACGGAAAGTTTCCGATTCGGTAACTTCCCGCGAAAATACATAGAATAAGCATCCCTACGTTGGCATTACCCAAATCAGGTTATCAGTCGAAGGTTATACCTTCCTCTCAGCCTGTAACACAAGCTCCCGTTTCTTGAATTGTACACATATTATATCATAATTCCCGTAGAAATGCAAGAGTTTTTTAGGTCAATATCCAAAGCTTATGAATAGTTTTTGTATATTGACATAATCGAAAAGACTGATGAATGCCACTTAAAAACCTTATCCATTTTGAAAAAATATAAGGCAACACCGCACAAAGACCGCCTTACGGCTTTGCGTACGCCTTGCTTGCATCTTTTCCGTCATCTTGCACAAATTTCGCTTGATTGGCGTCAGCCAAACTGCACTCAATTTGCACAATCTGACGAAAAATCTGACTTCGCAATCCGCACGCAATCTTTGTGCTGTATTATCATAAAAATATACATAACACCGCAATTTCTGAAAATAATACTAAGGATATTACCGAAAGGAATGGATATTATGAAAAAAATTGCTTTTTACGACACAAAGCCATACGATAAGGAATCCTTCGACGCAGTTGGCTCGGATTATGAATTTGATTATATTGAAGCAAAGCTTTCTGCCCATACTGCCGCTCTTGCCAAGGGCTGTGACGGGGTATGCGCCTTTGTGAATGATGATATAGATAAGAGGGCTATTGATATTCTGTCCGAAAACGGTGTAAGGATTATTGCTATGCGGTGTGCAGGCTACAGTAATGTGGATATTAAGGCTGCAAAAGGTAAAATAACTGTAGTACGAGTGCCCTCATATTCACCTCACGCTGTTGCTGAGCACGCTATGGCTTTGCTGTTATGTGTCAACAGAAAAATCCATAAAGCATACAACAGAACAAGAGATTTCAATTTCAGCATAAATGGTCTCACGGGTACGGATTTATACGGAAAAACAGTAGGAATAATCGGAACAGGAAAAATTGGCCGTGCCTTTATAGATATATGTAAGGGTATGGGAATGAAAATTCTTGCTTACGACCCTTTTCCTGTAGAAAATGCGGATTTCGAATATACAGAGCTTGACAGGCTTCTTTCCGAAAGCGACGTTATTTCTCTCCATTGTCCTCTTACAAGCAAAAATACACGTATGCTTAATAAAGAAGCCTTCAGTAAGATGAAAAAGGGAGTATTCCTTATCAATATCTCAAGGGGTGCGCTTATTGATACGGCGGCACTTATTGACGCCCTGAACGACGGTACGGTAGGAGCAGCAGGTCTTGATGTATATGAGGAAGAAAGCGATCTGTTCTTTGAGGATTTCTCAAATACGGTAATTAAGGACGATGTTTTGTCACTGCTTATATCTAAACCGAATGTGCTGCTAACTTCACATCAGGCATTTCTGACAGACGAGGCTCTTTCGGGAATAGCGGAAACTACTATTGAAAATCTGAACGATTTCTTTAGCGGAAAACCTCTTAAAAACGAAGTGTGCAGTAAATAGTAAGAGCAACACTGATGCAGAAAGCGGTAACAAGAGCTGATAATACTAAACGGCAGGTAGCTTTAACCTGCCGTTTTATGTTATCGGGATTCATCACAGCATATTTCCTTAACGAGCTTGCGGAAATGCTCTCCCCGTTCCTCAAAATTCTTATAGAAACCGTAGCTTGCGGCGGCAGGGGATAGGATACAGCGATATTTTGTGACTTTTTTCGCTGTCTTAACTGCTTCCTCCATATCGGAAGCCTTTACAATATTACGCTTACTGCCGTCGAGACGGTCAAAAATTCTGTAACCGCTGTCCGGAAGGAGAATAATATTATCTATATCCGACCGATTAACGAAATCAACAAGCTCAGTATAGTCTATACCCCTGTCCATACCGCCAATTATAAGAGTGTCGGTTTTATCGAAAGCGTTGACTGCGGCTATAGCGGTACTCGGACAGGTACTGATGCTGTCGTTTATATAGTGTACTCCGCCGAAGACGCCGATTTCTTCAAGCCTGTGGGTAAGACCCGTGAATGTGGAAACTGCCTCAAAAATATCTTCATCCTTACAACCCATTTTTTCAGCGATATAAACCGCTATTCCGATATTATAGAGATTATGCCTTCCGATAAGTCTTGTTTTGATTCTATCGGCATCAAAGCTTTTTCTTCCGATAATAAGGCGGTTTTCGATAAGGCGTATATCTGCATTATCAGTTAAGCTGGCGGTAACAATTTTCGACTTTATTCCGTCTTTCAGATTGTTTTTATTTATGATAAGGGTATCATTTTCGTTCTGATATCTGTAAATGTTTTCCTTTGCACTTTTATAGGCGTTAAAGTCAGCGTAATGGTCAAGATGCTCCTCAAAAACATTCAGAAGTACCGCTATATCCGGTGAAGCTTTTACATATTCAAGCTGATGGCAGGACATCTCGCATACTATAACAGTATCTTCCTTGAAATCCTCAATACGTTGGAGAGGAGGGATACCGATATTTCCGATAAGAATAGCGTCTAAACCGCAATTCTTAAGAATATGGCAGGTAAGGCTTGAAGTGGTGGATTTTCCTTTTGTGCCGGTGATACCGATAATTCTATTTTTGCAGTATCTTAACAGCAGGTCGGTCTGACTTGTAATTTTAGCCTTTGTTTCTTCGGGAACATTGTTAAAAAGCGCTATTCCGGGGCTTTTCATTATTATGTCGAAATTGTCGATACAGTCAAGATAATCCTCGCCGCTATATAGCTCATATTCCTTTATATCCTCTGTAACAGTAAGGTTTTTATCGGAAATACCGATAGTACAGGGTATTTTTTTAAGTATTTCAAGGGTAGAACGACCCTCTCTTCCGAGGCCAAGAATAAGTACTCTTTTATTTTTGAAAAAATCATAAAGGCTGCTGAACATTTTATTCTCCCTTTAAAAGATGTAATAGCTCCTCAGGAACAAAATTGTTTTCATCGAAGAAATTGTCAAGGTTTTCCGGTTCGTCGGGGTTTTTCTCAATATATGCCTTAAGAAGAAGGGGAAGCTTTCCGCCCTTTCGCTTAAGGTAGGAGCGATAAAGAGCAAGGCTGATTTCCGCTCTTGTTCCGACACATTCGAAGGGCTTATCGTAATCCTGATAAACAAGACCGTTAAAAAGGTCGGTAAATTCGATGTTATCCAGCATATCGGAACCGAATATCCTTATAAGCTTCTCGTCCTCAAGAAAAGCGGAAAGCATAATATATACATACAGACATTTTGCGCATTTTCCGCACCATGTATCGGTTTTCGAGCCTACGTTACAGCTCTGGAACACATCGAGATACTTTTCGTAAGTAACGAATTTCTTTGCTATCTGCCATTCGCTCCAGGGGCGCAAGAGGCTGAAATAAGCGGGCGGAGTAACAAAGTATCTTTCGCAGAACTGTCGGAAATCACTTTCAAATTCCGTACTTTTACTGTACTGATGATTAACTGTTGTACCGCCAACGTTTCCTTCGTTGGCACTACTTTCGTTTGAAAGTGCGATATATTTTTTTCCTGTAAGAATAGCCATAAGATAAGATGAAAAGGCTACAATAGCGGAAAAAGGAGTATGACCGTTAAGCCAGCCCTCGGTGTTTCTTTCGAGAAGCGCTTTATCGATAGTCCTTCCTATTCCTACGATTTTTTTATCGGAATATCCTGCGGTATGGGCACAGCTTAAGGTCGCACCTCTCGGATTGATAATAAAGCAGAGATTATCAGCCTTCATTCCTGACAAAAGCTCTAAGGTGACTACACTGTCCTTTCCGCCGCCTACCGCAATCAATGCTCCCTTTGTCTCTTTTTCGGGCTTATTAAAATGAGGAATTTCGGTATTTGATGGGATAATGTTCATAAAGCTGTTCATATCCGTTTCAATACCGTTACGATAGAAGAATTCGCCAAGACCGTTAAAATAAAGCTTTTTCCACCATGCTATCTGCCAGTCATCAAGTGCACCGCATTGTACCTTAACAACAGGGCAGCAGGCGCATTTCCAGTAGCTTACAAGCTCGGTCATACCTATAGAAAAAATAATATATTCAATAAGCTTCATATCCGTTTTTTCGTTTATGTAGCTTCCGTTCCATTTCCAGCTTGGATAGAAATGGTATTCATCAATAGAAAAATGAAAAGAAAAGCCGTCATTATCAATATTGTAGCTATGATATATGAATGTGCCGTGTTCCTGTCGGAGCTGATTGAATTTTTCTGAGCCCATATAACTACCGCCTTGTATTATAATAATATAATTAATGTCTGCTCATCAAATTCCGATAGGCTTTATAATATTGAAATAAGCCTATCGGAAGTTGCTAAAGTGCAAGGTTTTTTATAAATAATCAAAGAAATCCTTGCACTTTAGTTCGTCCCTTGGGACGAAATGAGCTTGACATCAAGTAGTGTGCGGGGCTTAAAATCACATGAATTGCGATTTTAAGCCAACTCAAAGCCTGAAAAACAGGCTTTGAGGCAACAACTGTCCATAGGACAGTTATTGAGCACACACTAATTATACAGCATTTTATCTTCAAAATAAAGCCCTTATATCAGCATATAAGAGCTTATTTTGTCGATTAACAGAAGCCGCCGTCAATTCCTAAAACCTGACCTGTAGCAAACGTATTTCCTTCGAAGAAACGTGCCGCAGAAGCCACATCTTCAGGCGTTCCTATTCTCGAAATAGGTGTACAATCTATAAGCTCCTGCATTTCGTCGGCATTGAGATGAGCGTTCATAGGGCTGTCGATAACGCCGGGAGCAATACAGTTAACCCGTATTCCTGAAGGTCCGAGCTCCTTTGAAAGAGCCTTCGTAAGCCCGATTACTCCTGCCTTAGTTGCAGAATAATGCACCTCGCAGGAAGCTCCGTAAACACCCCAGACAGAAGATATGTTTATTATGGAGCCGCTCTTGTTGTGTACCATAAAGGGCACAATCTCCCGTGTAAGATAGAATACTCCCGAAAGGTTTACGGCGACCATTTCGCTCCAATCCTCGTCTGTAATATCCGTAAAGAGCTTGATCTGGGAAATGCCTGCATTATTTATCAGCAGGGAACAGCTGTCCATATATTCTCTTAGCTTTTTTATATCGTCCGGTCTTGAAATATCGCATTTTACCGCTTCTGCGCCGTATTCTTCCGTAATATGCCTTGCTGTCTCAATATTCTTGTTATAGGTGAAAACTACTCTGTAGTCTCTTGAAAATTCGGCTACAAGAGCCTTTCCTATGGCTCCTGTGCCCCCTGTAATAATTGCTGTTTTCATTATTTTACAATAATTCCGTTCTTATCTGCTGAAATTGTAATTTCAGAAGGAGTATTATTCTCGCTATCAACAATAAGATTAGCGATTTTATCCTCAACATCTTCTCTTATAACCCTTCTTATATCACGACCGCCGTACTTTCCGCCGAAAGCCTTCTCCGCAATTTTCTTATATGCAGACGGCTTAATCTTAAGAGAAATGGAGTTTTCCTCTAACGCCTTAACAGTATCAGCAAGAAGAAGCTTGGCTATTCCTGCATAATCTTCAACAGTAAGAGGTGAGAATACAACTATTTCATCGACTCTTCCTAGAAATTCGGGACGGAGAAAATCTCTTAATGCCTTCATAGCTCTTTCCTTAGACATATCGCCCGCAGTCTTGCCGAAGCCCATACCCGTAGAACCATCGGATGAGCCTGCGTTTGAGGTCATACAGATAATGGTATTTTCGAAGTTTACCGCTCTGCCGTGTGAATCGTTAACCTTACCCTCGTCGAGAATCTGTAGAAGAATATTCATCACATCGGGGTGAGCCTTTTCGATTTCATCAAGAAGTATTACAGAGTAGGGACGGCGTCGAACCTTTTCGGTGAGCTGTCCTGCGTCGTCAAAGCCCACATATCCGGGAGGAGAACCGATAATCTTTGAAACGCTGTGCTTTTCCATATA
The DNA here is from genome assembly GCA_016297165.1 of Oscillospiraceae bacterium. Classification (GTDB taxonomy): domain Bacteria; phylum Bacillota; class Clostridia; order Oscillospirales; family Ruminococcaceae; genus Ruminiclostridium_E. Next base: position 13,229 of record JAEDHF010000014.1, read on the forward strand.
CTCCGACATATCAAGGCGGATTAAAGGCTCAACACCGCTGAATAGCTCCTCGGCGATAACCTTTACAAGCTGGGTCTTTCCAACGCCCGTAGGTCCTACGAAAATAAAGGAAGCAGGTCTTTTCTTAGTAGAAAGCTGAACTCTTGTTCTTTTAATTGCCGCAGCAACCTTTTCGCAGGCTTCGTCCTGTCCGATTATCTTTTCCTTAAGGATACTTTCAAGCTTAGCTATCTTCTTGAATTCAGTCTCCATTATCTTCTTTGCAGGAATACCCGTCCACATTTCGATAACGGTAGATAAATCGGAAGGGGAAAGCTTTACATTTTCAATAAGGGGCTCAAGGCGCTTTATTTCTTCCTCATTTTTAGCCTTGTTTGTCTTTATTTCGGCAAGCTTCTGGAAATCCATCTCCTCTGATTTTTCCATAAGCTCGTTTTCAAGACGGTCGAGCTTGCTTCTTTCCTTTAAGCATTTCTCGTAATCCGTAAGATAATCGCTCTTGATACTTGCGCAGGCAGAAGCCTCGTCAAGCAAATCTATTGCCTTATCGGGAAGATATCTGTCGGTAATATATCTTTCCGAAAGGGTTACACAGGGACGAAGCAGGGAATCGTCTATCTTTATTTTATGATGCTCCTCATAATAGCTTTTTATTCCCTTAAGAAGCTCAATAGTTTCTTCTATTGAAGGCTCAAGCACTGTTACAGGCTGGAAACGGCGTTCAAGAGCGCTGTCCTTTTCGATATATTTCCTATATTCGTTAAATGTGGTTGCGCCGATTACCTGTAATTCACCTCGTGAAAGGGCAGGTTTGAACATATTGCCGGCATTCATGGTACCCTCGCTGTCGCCTGTACCTACAAGATTATGAACCTCGTCGATAAAAAGGATAATGTTTCCGGCCGTTTTTATTTCGTCGATAAGGGATTTTACACGGCTTTCAAACTGACCGCGGAACTGTGTTCCGGCTACAAGGGCGGTAAGATCAAGAAGATAGAGCTCCTTATCCTGAAGCCTGAAGGGAACGTCTCCCAAAACGATTTTTTGTGCAATTCCTTCTGCGATAGCGGTTTTACCTACGCCGGGCTCGCCGATAAGACAGGGATTGTTCTTTGTTCTTCTGGAAAGAATCTGAATAACACGCTCGATTTCCTTATCTCTGCCAATAATTCTGTCGAGCTTTCCGTCTTTGGCTCTGTCGGTAAGATTTGTACAGAAGGTATTAAGGAATTTACGCTTTTTATTCTCTTTACTTTTCTTTTTAGCTTCTTTTTCGTTTTTATCTGCGTCAGAATCGGAGGATTTTTCCGTTTTTTCTGTATTCTTATTGCCGCCGCCGAAGAAGCTCTGCAAAAATGCAGGCATTGTTCCGGCTCCGCCGGTTTTAAAGCCGTCAACTGCTTCCTCGTCATCGCCTTCAAGGTCGGATATGCCTTCTTCATCGGTTATATCTATATCCTCAACCTCACCGCCTCCGAAAAGCATATTTATTCCGTTTTCAAAATCATCCTCGGAAATACCCATTTGCTTAAGGTATTCGTTAACCTGGGGAATTCCCATTTCCTTTGCACAGACAAGGCAATAGCCGTTATCAAACCGCTGGTTTCCGTTCATTCCCGACATAAACACTACAGCAGGACGTTTTTTACATTTACAGCACATCATCATAGTATCTATTTTCCTTTCTTATGGTCGCCTCTAAAAACCTATGTCGTTTATATGTGCTGTGAATTTAGTTGTAAAATTTTCCAAAATTTTCGCAGTAATACTTGATGTATTTCAAGAAAATTTTGGGCAATATGACAGCTAAAGGCATAGTGCAGAGAAATGGCATAGGTTTTTAGAGGTGACCTTATATTATATGCTTGTTCTACCCGATTAAAGAAACGCTCAGAATCCGGAGAGGGTCGAAATAATAGAGTATTTTAAACAGAATTGTTTTATCTATGGTAGCCTCGTTAAGGAATACGAGGGAGTCGCCGCCGATGCTAATGATAAGCTTTATTGCAGTACAGATTACTATCAGGACAATAAGGGCTTCCGCAAGACTGAGAACTGCACCTAAAAGCTCATTAAGAGACGCAATAACAGGGATCTTATTGATAATCCTTGAAGCCTTCGCAATAAGATTGAGAAGGGAAACGATTATAATAAATAAAAGGATAAATATCAGAACCTTAAGCGGAATAACAACAATCGGATTAACAATATTATCCATAATTACGCTTCCGAATTTTCCGTTTTCAACGTAAATTACCGATAATACAAGCTCATAGAGAGCGTCGGTTTTTCCTTCGCTGATTTTTTCTTCGTAGCTTCCGAATACCATTGGTATTGTTTCGGATATTTTTGCTCCTATATCCCGGAAAGTCAGGTATAATTCTCCCGAAGTTACGCTGTTTGTAAGGGTGTGGGCGAGAACTACAGTATTAAAGCCGTATTTTTTAAGCTCGCTTTTACTGATTTCGATATTGCCTACTTTTACTTCGCTGTAGTTATAATCTTCTCCGACGCCGAATATACCGAGATTCGCTTCCGGCATTCCCGTTTCGGTAACGTTGGCAGAAGAGAGGTCAAGAATGGCTACGCCTTTATCGTTGAAGCTTAAGTCATTTTCCGAAATATACTTATCCTTTACGATAGTTTTCGTCATATCTATTTCAGCAAGACCATCAATAATATCAAAGCTTACCGTGTCCTCTACGGTTTCATCAATGTATTCGGTAAGAGGTTTTTCGATTGTGTTGGTATATATCGCCTCTGAAATGATGTTGCAGCCGACAAATGCAACAATAAAGCCGATAATTGCCGCTAAGGCGCTTATAAGAACTGCTACTGCGCCTTTTTTTATGCCGCCGAAAACAGAAGCGATAATTACCGCCACAAGCAGAAGGTCGTAAAACCAAAAGAATTCAAAGCCCATTTTCTTCTCCTATATTCCTAAACTGATTTTATTTACAGTATCATATCCAAGCAGCATTATATCGCTGTCAATCTTTATAAAATCGGTATAATCCTCGTTAAAAAGTGCAGCGTCCGATTCTTCTCCGCTTCCTGTATCAAGCTTTTTCAGATGAATACCGTCAAGGATATAAACAGCGTCTGTGTCGTTAATTATTCTCTGTGTATTCGAGGTAACGGTTGCAGAAGCAACAGCTTCACATTTTTTGTTAAGAACAACGAGATTATTCTTATTCGTTGAGCTTTCGTTATACTGTACCGTACAGCAATCGGAGGATATATCGAAATGCTTTAGTACGCCTTTATAGCTGAAGCTATTTATATAGCTTCCGTTATTCGAATCAAGAGTAACAACAATATTGTCACATACCGATACTACATAGCTTCCATCTGCATATAAACCGCAGGGAAGACTGTTTCCCTTGAAGGAATAGCTCCAGATAGGACCTTCTGTGCTTTTTATTGAGAATTTATAGTAATTTGTAACGATTTCTCCGCTATCGACGCTTATTGTTGAAACGATTATATATGTGTTGTCGATAAAAGAAACCTGCATAACATTTTCGTCTGCAAACTTCTTTGTATATTTCCAGTTTCCGCCGCCGTCGTAAACATACAGGACATTCGAATAACGGGAGGAATCAGTTACTATAGCCGCCATATCTCCGCTGCCGATATTTGCGTATATAATCTTATCATCAAGCACCTTGTTGTATATAAGGCTTGTCTTACTGTATAAAGCGAAGCTATATGCTGATTTATCGAAAAGCAGTATTCTTTTATCGCTGGTTATTTGCTCCGGCTTACTGTAGCCGTGTTTAAGAGCGTATATCTGCTCTCCTGTGGTTTTGTATGTGTACAGATAGGTATCGGTAAGGAGAGAGAATATTTCGCCGGAATCCTTAAAGGAATACTCGGTACTTCCGGGAAGATTTACAGGAAATCCCACATCATAGGAGGTTTTATTCTCTATTTTTGACGCAATACCTCTCAGCGGCTCAAAAATAGCGGCTGCATTATACCATACCAGAACAAAAATCAGAGCTATTGCAAATACAATAACAAGCTTAAAAATGCTTTTGCTTCTGTTTTTCTTATTACGATAGCTCGTAAAGTTTATTCTTTTAGGCTTTTTTTCGCCGTTTTCCTGTTTCGCCTTTTTTTCTGTATTATCATTATTATTGGCAGGCTGTTCAAGTACCTTCATAAAACACTCCTTTCCTGCTCTTTGCATAATCGGATTTCGCCTTAGTAAAAGACCTTGTTGAGATATAAGCCAGAGGGCGATATAGTTTTTCCTGCGATTTCACGTTCTCCTTTTTCAAGAGACCGGATAATATCCTTTTCGTTTCTTTTTCCCTCGTTTACATAAATAAGAGTTCCTACAAGTATTCTGACCATATTATGGAGAAAACCGTTTCCCCTTACAAAGAATTTTACATAATCGCCTTCTCGTATAACCCTGAAATCGGTGATTGTTCTTACTGTTGATTTGAGGTGCTCCTTAGCTTCCGCCTTACAGAATGCTGCGAAGTCATGCTCTCCTATAAATAGCTTAGAAGTATTATCAAGCCTTTCCTCGTCCAGCCTGAAAGGATAGAAGAAGGAGGTATCAGCCATAAAAACATCACGGTCTCTTCCGTTATTTACGAGGTACATATATTCCTTGCCCTTTGAATCGTAGCGTGCGTGAAAGCTTTCATCTGCGTCACAGCAGGATAATACTGCGATATCCTTCGGAAGCAGGGAATTCATAGCTTTTTTTAAGCCATCACAGCTGATGCTGTTATCAATTTTTGCGTTGAAGCAGAATTCCTTTGCGTGCACTCCTGCGTCTGTCCTTGAACAGCCGTTTACCGTAACAGGGCAATTCAGAATAATACCCATTTTTTCTTCAATGGTTTCCTGGACGGTAATCCTGTTGTGCTGACGCTGCCAGCCGTGATAGGCGGCACCATTATATGAAATTATTACCTTAAGATTTCTCATAGGAATTCCTTAATGAAATACAATGTTATCGAGTATAACCATTACTAAAACACAGAGCATCATACCGGTGCCGAGAAAGTCTATAGGAGAAGCCTTAAGCTGTCTCATACGGGTTCTTCCGTCGCCGCCTCTGTAGCATCTGCACTCCATGGCGGTAGCAAGCTCGTTTGCTCTCTTGAATGCGCTTACGAAAAGGGGAATAAGTATAGGAATCATGGATTTAGCCCGTTTAATTATTCCACCAGAATCGAGATTTGCGCCTCTTGCTTTCTGAGCCATCATAATTTTATCCGTTTCTTCAATAAGTGTCGGAATGAATCGTAATGCAATAGTCATCATCATAGCAAGCTCATGAACAGGGAATTTAACCTTTCTAAGCGGAGACATAAGCCGCTCGATAGCGTCAGTAAGTACTATAGGGGAGGTTGTATAGGTGAGAATAGACATACCTATTATAAGGAATACAATTCTCGACATCATAAACAATGATGTAGTAATACCTTCCATATAAACATTTATTATCCAGAAGCTTAGCAGGGGAGCGCCTTCGCCCTTTACAAATATAAGATTCAGTATAGCGGTAAACAGAATAATCGGAATTATCGGCTTTAAGCTTTTGAGTATCATTCTGAAGCCTACTCCCGTAAGGGCGAAAACCATAAGAATAAATATGCACGAAAGCCCGATACCGTAGAAATTCTGTGCTACGAAAAGCATTATCACATATATAAGTGAAAGGACTATTTTGAAACGGCTATCCATACGATGTATTATGGAATTACCGGGGAAAAACTGTCCTATTGTAATATCCTTAAGCATTTAGTATTTCCAGTAACCTTTCTTTTGCTCTTTCTATCGTATAAACGTCCTCGCCGATATTCATACCGTTTTCGGCAAGAATATGGGATAATCTCGAAATCTGGGGGATACCGAGGCCGACCTGGCTAAGCTCCTTCGAATAGCTGAAAACAATGTCCGTATCTTCATAGCAGAAAAGCTTTCCACGGTTCATTACAAGCACCTTATCGGCGTATTTTACAATATCCTCCATGGAGTGTGAAACGAGAAGAATTGTAGTTCCCGAGCTTTTGTGATACTCAGATATTTCGTCAAGTATCATATCACGTCCTTTAGGGTCAAGTCCTGCTGCGGGCTCATCAAGAATAAGTATTTCTGGTTTCATGGCGATAACTCCTGCAAGGGCTACACGGCGCTTCTGACCGCCCGAAAGGTCGAAGGGCGAACGGCTGAGCAAATCCTCGGAAATACCCATAGCTTTCGCAGCCTCACGAACGCACTTATCTATCTCTTCTTCACTTAATCCCATATTTTTAGGCCCATAAGCTATATCCTTATAGACTGTTTCTTCAAAGAGCTGGTATTCCGAATACTGGAAAACGAGACCTGCTATAAATCTGACCGAGCGTATATCCGAGCCTTTTTGCCAGATGTTTTTCCCGTTTACGATTACTTCGCCGTCGGTAGGCTTAAGAAGTCCGTTAATATGCTGAATAAGCGTAGATTTTCCGCTTCCTGTATGACCTATAACTCCTACGAAGCTGCCTTTTTCTATACCGAGACTTACATCGTCAACCGCTACAGACACATACGGCGTACCAACGCCGTATTTATAGGTTAGCTTCTTCATTTCAACGGCATAATCCTTGCTGTTTTCGTTATCCTCTTTCTTTATTCTTTTCGTGAATTCCTTATCTGTATGCTTAAGCTTAAGAAGCTCCTTTGCACATTCTTCCTCGGAAAGAACATTAACAGGGACATTTACGCCGCTTTTATTAAGCTCGTACATAAGCTCTGTAACCTGGGGCACGTCCAGGGAATAGCCCTTTAATGCTTCAACCTGCTCAAAAACCTTCCTCGGGCAGTCGTCCATAACGATTTTTCCGTCGTCCATTACTATAACACGCTGCGCCTGTACCGCCTCGTCCATATAGTGGGTAATAAGGATAATCGTAACGCCCTGGCTGTTGAGGAGCTTGATTGTTTCCATAACCTCACGCCTGCCCTTTGGGTCAAGCATAGCGGTAGGCTCGTCCAGAACAATACATTCTGGCTTCATGGCAAGGATTCCTGCGATAGCTACTCTTTGTTTTTGTCCTCCTGAAAGATGGTGAGGGGATTTCTCTCTGAATTCATAAATGCTGACTGTTTTTAGAGCCTCGTCAACACGCTCTCTTATCTCCTTTGGCGGAACTCCGAGGTTTTCGAGGGCGAATGCAACATCCTCTTCAACTACGGTTGCTACAAGTTGGTTATCGGGATTCTGAAAAACCATTCCCACCGTCTGGCGAATATCGAAAATCCTGTCCTCATCGGAGGCGTCCATTCCGTTTACGGTAACCGTTCCCTTTGTTGCAGTCAGAATTCCGTTGAAATGTTTTGCAAGCGTGGATTTTCCGCAGCCGTTATGTCCTAATACCGCAAGGAACTGTCCTTTAGGTATCTCGAGATTTATACCCTTTAAAACCTTGTTGAATTCGGTGACTTCGCCGTTTTCGTCGTAAGTCCTGTATTCAAATTCAAGGTCCTTAACTTCAATGATATTCATTTTACATTCCTTTTAGAAAGATACTATTGCCGTATTTCCGCAGGGGATAGCGAGTCCCGTATTTTTTACAGGCAGCGCGATTTCCTCCGCTTCAACCTTTATTTTATATTTCTGTCCTACCGTCATATAAAGTAGATATGCCATAACGGAGGGAGACAATCCTGTGGTATAGCTGTTCAGAAGTATAAACAGAGGCTTATCGGAAAGGACGGCGGTACAGCGCTCCATAAGCTCGTATATACAGTCCTCAAGCTTCCACATTTCGCCGTTTGTTCCCCTTCCGTAGCTTGGCGGGTCGAGAATTATACCGTCGTACTTGTTTCCTCTTCTTATTTCTCTTCCGAGAAACTTCATAGCGTCGTCAACTATCCAGCGTATTGGTTTATCCGACATTCCGCTAAGCCTTGCGTTTTCCTTGCCCCAGTCAACCATACCCTTTACGGCGTCAAGGTGGCAGACCTTTGCGCCTGCATTAGCGCAGGCAAGGGTAGCGCCACCCGTGTAGGCGAAAAGGTTAAGAACGCTTATTTCTCTGCCGGCGCTTCGTATAAGCTTATCGCAGTAGTCCCAGTTCACCGCCTGTTCGGGGAAAAGACCTGTATGCTTGAAGCCGGTAGGCTTAACCATAAAGGTCAGATTCTTATATTTAATTGTCCAGCTTTCGGAAAATTTCTTCTTATAGTCCCATGAACCGCCGCCGGAAGAAGAACGGTTATATTTTGCATGAACGTTATTCCATTCGGGGGACAGGGAAGGGTTTTCCCAGATAATCTGTGGGTCGGGACGGATAAGGGTAATATCGCCCCAGCGTTCAAGCCGTTCGCCCTTTGATGCGTCTATAAGGCAGTAATCCGTCCAGTTTTCAGCAATTCTCAAAATTCAAAATTCCTTTTCAATTTAGTTTATTTGCAAAGCTCGCTTCTTATACAATCGGATATTCTATCCGTCCAGCTTCTTACTTCTTCTGCGCTCTTGCCC
>JAEDHF010000125.1 GCA_016297165.1 Oscillospiraceae bacterium
TAAACAGCACTACTGCCGAAAAAGAGGAAAACCCAGACCCCGAAAGCTACGATAACCCTATAGCCGCCTTAGCGGAAAGCCTTATCGGAATTCCCTACCTTTTCGGCGGCGCCGACCTTAACGGCTTCGACAATTCCGGGTTTATCTACTATGTCCTGCGGGAAAACGGCTATATAAGCTGTCCGAGGCTTATTTTCGAGCAGGTTGAATGGGCGCAGGAGATAGGCTATTCGGAAATACGCTCGGGGGATATACTCTATTTTTCCTCGGAGCCCGGCGGTATGGCGGAATACGGGGGAATATATGTGGGCGGCGGATATATGATATATTCGCCAAGTCCAGGAAAAACCGTTATGAAAACCGATATTTCGGGGGAATACTGGCGAAATCGGTTTGTTACGGCGCTTAGCCTTTAAGAGGTTATTAGTATTAAAAGACGGACAGACAGGGGCTCTGCCCCTGACCCCGCAAGCCTTTAAAGAGGCTTGACCTAAACTTCCGTATTATAAGAGAAAAGACCCGACAAGAGCTGTTTCTTGTCGGGTCTATGCAGTCAAAGGGACTAATTTGTTTCCGTTTTTTCCTTAGGTATCTTCTTAAAGAACCTGAACACCTGCACATAAAGCGGTATCGCCATAACTACCCAGACGATAGGCTCCGTAAGAATTATTCCCATATAGCCGATAGCCGGAGCAAGAAGATAGGCGGCAAGCACCTTTCCCACCAGCTCAAGACCGCTTGAAACAAGGGGCGTTCTGTGGTCGCCGATGCCCTGTAAAAGATTACGAAAGGCGGAAATAGAGCCGCATACCACATAAAGCATAGTATCAATTTTAAGATAAAGAGAGGCGGTTTCGATTATTTCCGCCGTATTGGTGTCGGTTATTGCGGTAACCAGCCAGGGGGAAACCGTCCATGCCGCTAAAAGCACCAGCCCCGACCATACCGTCATAATAAGCATAGCGCACTTTAAGCCCTCTCTTATACGGGCATATTCTCCTGCGCCGTAGTTCTGCCCCGAAAAGGTAGCCATCGTCATTCCGAAAATACCGAAGGGGAGCATAAATATTCCCGTAATTTTTCTTGCCGCACCATGGGCTACGATTATGTTTGTGCCGAAGATGTTGATTGCACCCTGCAGGATAACCGTTCCGAGGCAGACAAGACTGCTCATAAGACCCATGGACATACCCGTTGACATAAGCTGTTTAACGAGGGCTTTATCCGTCCTGAAGTCGGAAAGGCTTAGTCTTAGCTGGGGATAGCGGATATTTACGTAAATTGCACAGGCTACAAAGGAAAGGGTCTGTGAAATTACGGTAGCGGTGGAAGCTCCGCTTATGCCCATAATCGGGATAAGGAGCAGGTCAAGACCTATATTGATAAAGGCGGAAACGATAAGGAAGATTAGGGGCGCAACCGTATCGCCTACGGAACGTAGGGTGCTTGCGTAGGCGTTATAGAGCATAGCGAAGGTCATACCGGCTAAGATTACGCCTATGTATTCCTTGCCGCCCCGGATATGCTCGGGGGGAGTATTTAAAACCGCCAGTATCCCGTCCAGGAATAAAAGGCTCACCGCCGTAAGCACCACCGAAACAATAAGCCCCAGCTTAATAGAAGCGGCGAAGCTCTTTTTCACCTTTTCCATTTCTCCCGAGCCGAAGCTTCGGGCAGTTATTACCGCAAAGCCGTTGGTAATTCCCACAAGAAAGCCCACGATAAGGTCGTTAAGGGTGGTGGTGGCGCTTACTGCGGCGAGAGCCTCGTCGTGGAGATAGCCGCCCACAATTCGGGTATCGGCGAGACCGTAGAAAAGCTGAAAAAGATGTCCGATAAAAAGGGGCAGGGCGAAGCCCACAATAACCCCCATGGTTTTTCCTTTAGTTAAGTCCTTCATTTTTGTTCTTTCCTTCTTATTATCCGAAAATGTCCTAGGTTATACTAATAACCGTTTGAATGAAGGAAAAGATTTCCTGAGTTTAATTGGTTATTAGTATTAAATCCTTCGAGATTGCGAAAAGCTCCCTTATCCAGTAGGAGGGATACGCCCAGCTTGTTCTTTCCGAAACAGCACATTTACTGTATGCAGTAAGCCCCAGCTTTTCGGCGTTCCTTATCCCACGGTAAACGTGGTAGCCCTCGCTCACGATTATTACCTTTTTCGGAAGATTTTGTTCACGAATTATACTTTCTGAGAACAGAAGGTTCTGTTCCGTATTTCTTGATTTATTCTCTTTGTATATTCTTTCTTCTTCTATACCTTTTGTAATGAGGTATTTCTGCATTGTGTCTGCTTCCGCTTCGATTTCGTCGTCGCCCTGTCCGCCTGTAACAATACATACCGCCGAGGGGTTTTCCTCTAAGTATTCTATCGCCTTATCCAGTCTTGCCTGAAGCATATAGGAGGGAGCGCCGTTTATAGTCTTACAGCCCAGCACAATTACCGTTTCGGTATAGGCTGTTCCGCTCTCGCTCATAACAGGTACCGCCTCGCCCTCCGCCTTTTCGGGAGCCTTCGTCATTCCCCATATCATAAGGGCGGAGAGGACGGCGCTGTAGGCTGCGATAATAATCGTCAGTATGTGTAATGAGCCGCTTATTATACGGATAGGCTTAACTTTAATATACGCTCTGTATATAATAGTGTTTAATATTACAGTCAGACAAACAATCGAGCCGATTACGTTACCGTGGTTTACTATTCCGTTAAGGATAGTGAAAATAAAGCTGATAAGAAGCAGGCTGCAAACCGTTACGGTTATATAGTCGAGTACGGAAAACCGTTTCAACAGCTTCATATTATCTCCTTTTGTTCGGGTTTTATTTCTTTATGAACAATATATGCCCGAAATTATCTCTGAAAAACCGCCCGAACAAAAATTCTGTCAGGCGGTTTAGTTTCGTGCATTATTTGAATAACTTCTTAAAGCGTTCCATTGCTTCCTTGGTATTCTCTAAGGTGTTGAAGGCGGTAAGTCTGAACCAGCCGTCGCCGTTCTTTCCGAAGCCCTCGCCGGGAGTACCTACGACCTCTGCCTCATTAAGAAGCTTATCGAAAAATTCCCAGCTTCCCATGCCGAAGGGGCACTTGAACCAGATATAGGGGGAGTTCTTTCCGCCTGTGTACTTAATTCCGAGACTATCGAAGGTTTCAGCCATAACCTTAGCGTTAGCCATATAGCTTTCGATAACCTTCTTTGTCTGCGCCTGTCCCTCGGGGGAGAAAACTGCCTCGGCTGCTCTCTGTACAGGATAGGAAACGCCGTTGAACTTACTGCCCTGACGTCTGCACCATAACTGCATAAAGCTTATATCCTCGCCCGTAGGGGTCTTAAGCATAAGCTCCTTGGGGATTACCGTGTAGCCGCAGCGTGTACCGGTAAAGCCGGCTGTCTTTGAGAGGGAGCAGATTTCAACCGCACACCTTCTTGCCTCGGGAACGGCGAAAATAGAACGGGGAATATCGGGGTCGCTGATGAATGCCTCATAAGCGGAGTCGTAGATAATGATTGCGTCGTTTTCGATAGCGTAGTCAACCCACTCCTTGAGCTGTTCCTTTGTGTAAGCGGAGCCTGTAGGGTTGTTAGGGGAACAGAGCCATATCATATCAGCGTGTACGTTCTTATCGGGCATAGCCGCAAAGCCGTTGCTTTCGTCGGAGTTAGCGTAGATAACCTTCTTTCCGCCCATAACGCTCGAATCAACATATACGGGGTAAGCGGGGTCGGTTACGAGAACTACGGTGCTGCTGTCGAAGATATCGCCGATATTACCGCAGTCCGACTTAGCGCCGTCGCTTATAAGTATTTCATCGGGGGAGATTTCTACCCCGTTTTTCTTATAGTAGCCCGAAACCGCTTCACGGAGGAAGTCGTAGCCCATACCGCTATCCTCGTAGCCATGGAAGGTTTCCTTAACGCCCATCTCGTCGGCAGCCTTCTTCATAGCCTCAACAACAACGGGAACTAAGGGCTGTGTTACGTCGCCGATACCCATTCTTATAATCTTATTGTCGGGATGAGAAGCGATATATTCGCGGATTCTCTTTCCGATTTCTATAAAAAGATAACTCTTCTTAAGCTCTAAAAAGCTTGCATTCATTTTTGCCATAATAGCTTGTTTCCTTTCATTTTCTGACGCTGATAACTGTTTCTCAACAATTATCGTTACTCGATTAGATTATATCACAAGTTTAATAATTTGAAAATACTTTTTTTAAAAATTTTGATTAAAACTTAACTTTTCTCCAATTATAACTATGAAAGAAGGTAAAAAATTATGGAAAAACATATAAAAGCTCTTGATATCGCTATGCTTTTAGGGGCAGCAGCTGCAATAATAATAGCCGTTTTCGCCGATTTTACGGCGCAGTGTGAAAAAATAGAGGACAGCGTTTTCAGGCTTCATATCCTCGCCAACTCCGATTCCGCCTTCGACCAGCGGATAAAATACGAGCTTCGGGACTACATAATCGAAGACCTGGGCTATATCTTCTCTAAGGCGCAGAATAAGAATACGGCGAAGGCATTCGCAAGCAGAAGCATAGGGCTTATTACCGAAAGAGCCAACAGCTTTTTAAGGGAAAAGGGCTGTGACTACGAGGCGTACTGCGTCGTAGGAAAAAGCGGCTTCGGTACGAGAAAATACGGAAGCTATACCCTTCCTGCAGGAGAATACGACTGCCTTAAAATAATGCTTGGAAAAGGGGAGGGAAAAAACTGGTGGTGCGTGCTTTATCCCGATATCTGTCTTAATGCGGTAAGCGAAAGGAGCGTTTTCCCTACCCGTAGCCTTTACGAAAGGAAAAAGCAGTCAATGAAGCTTACTGTAGAAAGCAAGCGGCAGGATATCGAAATAAAATTCGCCCTTTTCGAATGGCTCAGAAATATTTTCGGATAAGTCTTTATCTTCGGTAAAAATTGTGATATAATAGGGGCAGTTTGTGTTGAAAGGACTTAATAAAGAAATGTTCAAGCTTTTGAGATTTATGAAAAAGGGGTATATAAAGGAGTCTGTGCTTGCCCCTCTTTTTAAATGCGTGGAGGCTATGCTGGAATTGTTTGTACCCCTTGTGGTAGCGGACATAATCGACAACGGTATCGGAAACGGCGATAAGGGCTATGTAATAAGAATGTGCCTTTTACTGGCAGGAATCGGTCTTACGGGACTTATCTTCTCCGTAACCGCCCAGTTTTTCGCCGCAAAGGCAGCTACGGGTTTTTCAAGAAGAGTAA
>JAEDHF010000015.1 GCA_016297165.1 Oscillospiraceae bacterium
CTGCTTCTCTGCTATAGGCTGAGGGTGAACTTTTCCCTTGAGCCCGAGGAGATAGAAAAGCTTCTTATCCCTTATCATTATCGCCTGAATATTAACGAAATCGACGAAGCCTTAAGGGCACCGGACCCTGTTTCGGAGCTTAAAAAGCTGTTCGTAAACAAAAAGTTAGCGGTAAATATAAATCGAAAGGACGATTGTCCCGAGCTTGGTGCAGGAGCTATGAATTACAGGTTTTTCCGTCACCGTTTAGCTCTCTCCGAAAATGAAACGGAAGCGCTTTATTCCCTTATGGTGCTTTTCGAGACGGAAGCTATGAATATCTACAGAATAATCGAGGGAGTAAGATACGGACTGCCCCCCGAGGAAATCGAAAAATATATAATAATCTGAAAGGAAGGATAAAAGCGTGGCAATAGAGAAGCTTACTCTTGTTGACGTAGAGGGAAGCCTTAAGAAAATCAACAAGACTCTTGTAAAATGCTGTGAAAGCGGCTGTTTTCACATAAATCCTCCGCCCAATATTTCGGGTTCGAATATCGAAGCCAAGAATTTAAGGGATAAGGGTCTTTACGAAAAGATGATAAAGAGCTATCGGGGAGCAGCAGAAAACCTCGGTATTACCCTTGATGAAAACGTCCCCTATGATGATGTTGAATATAACGTAAGTATCGACTTTAAAAGCTATCTCGACAGGATAAATTCCGCTTATTCCGAGCTTTTTGATGAAAAGTCAAGGCTTTCAGCGGAGCTTAAGGATAATTCGGTAGTATATATGAATCTTCTCCAGCTTTCGGGCTTTAAGGGAGAATTCAACGAGCTTTTCAGCTGTGAATACGTAAAGATACGCTTCGGAAGAATTCCTAACGGGAATATAAAGAAGCTTAGCTTCTACGAGGAAAAGGGCTTTTTCTTCTTCGATTTCGCTACCGAGGAAAACTATACCTGGTGCCTTTATCTTACCGCTAAGGAGGATGTAAACGAGATAGACTTCCTCTTTAAAACCTTAGGCTTCGAAAGAACAATACTGCCCAGGGATTTAAGCGGAAATATAGACGAGGCCTCCGATACGCTTCTCGGAAAAATGAAGGAAACCTACGGAAAGATAAGCGAAATCGACGGAAAAATCGCCGAAATCGCTAAAAGCGAAGGCGAGAAATTCAATAAGGTGTATGCGAAGCTTGTGGCTATCGACCGAAGCTACGACTTAAGAGCCAACGTTCTCGTTTTCGACAATAAATTCCATTTTTCGGGCTATGTTCCGAAAAAGGAGGCTAAGAGGTTTTCCGAGCTTATGACCTCTTCGGGGGGTGTTACCGTAACCGTCAGAGAGGGCGAGGAGGACACAAAGGCTCCCGTAAAGCTTAAAAATAACTTTATCTTCCGTCCCTTCGAAATGTTCGTTAAAATGTACGGACTTCCTGCCGCAGACGGAATCGACCCTACACCCTTGGTTGCCATAACCTATATGCTTATGTACGGTATGATGTTCGGCGACGTGGGACAGGGTCTGCTGATATTCCTGCTGGGACTTGTGCTTACGAGATTTACGAAGCTGGGACTTGCGCCGATTATGACGAGAATAGGTCTTTCAAGCGCACTTTTCGGCGTTCTCTACGGCTCGGTATTCGGAAGAGAGGATATTATCCCGCCCTTCTTCCATATTCCGAAAATATATCAGCTTTTAGGCTACAGCGAGGCCCCCGAAAATATCTTCCAGGTTTCTACCGTTCTCCTTGTGGCAGCTCTTGCGGTAGGAATAATCCTCGTAATAATCTCAATGCTGGTTAATATCATAATCGGTATAAAGAGCAGGAATGCCGAAGCAATAATCTTCGGACCCAGCGGCGTTTTAGGACTTATTTTCTACGTAGGACTTATCGCCGGTCTCGGCTTACAGATGCTGGCAGGTATCCCGATTATGCAGCCATATTACGTAATTCCCGTTATCGTTCTTCCCCTTGTGCTTATGTTCTTTAAGGAGCCTATCGTTAACGCAGTAAAGCTCATAAAAACAAAGGACAGCGAAAATAAAAAGGGAAAAATCCTTGCCTATTTCCGTTCGGGAGAGGGTAAGGAAAAGAAATCTATCGGCAACTTCATTATCGAAGGCTTTATCGAGCTTTTTGAAACCTGCCTTACCTACCTTACAAATACAATGTCCTATCTTCGTATCGGCGGCTTCGTTTTAAGCCACGCAGGACTTATGCTTGTATTCGACGTTGTAGCCAATATGGCAGGAGAAGGAGCAGGCAAAATTATTATTCTCGTTATAGGAAACCTTTTCGTAACAGGCTTCGAGGGACTTCTCGTAGGCATTCAGGTTCTTCGTCTTGAATTCTACGAGCTGTTCAGCCGTTTCTTCAAGGGCGGCGGAAAGCCCTTCAGCCCTGTTACAATCAATAAAACCAACTGATATCGGAGGAAACAAAAATGTTATTCTTATTACCGCTTTTCGCTCTTATTCTTATTATCGTACCCCTTGTTATCGCAATCCGCAAGGCTAAACTCGGCATAAAGGTTAACCGTAAGAGAACTGTTCTATTAAACGGCGGCGCATTTATGGGCGTTATGGTGCTTATGACCGTTCTTATGCCTGTTATTGCAGGAGCCGAGGGCGCCGCTGAGGTTGTTGCCGCAGGCGGTACAACCGTAGGCGACGGACTTAAGGCTCTCGCCGCCGCCCTTTCTACAGGCTTCGCCACAATCGGTACGGGTATTGCGGTAGGTAACGCCGCTTCCGCCGCTATCGGCGCTACAAGCGAGGACGAAAAGAACTTCACGAAGTCCCTTATCTTCGTTGCTCTCGGCGAGGGCGTAGCTATCTACGGGTTACTTATTTCTATCCTTATTCTTTTCTCCTGATACCGAAAGGAAATAAAAATGAAATGCTTTCTTATAAGCGATAATGTTGATACAAAAATGGGAATGAGGCTTGCAGGAGTCGAGGGCGTGGTTGTCCATAGCCGTGAGGAAACTCTTTCCGCCCTTAAAAAGGCGGTTTCAGAGGAAAATATAGCCGTAATTATGATTACAAAGAAGCTTACCGCTCTTTGCGACGATTATATCTACGACTATAAGCTTAACAACAAATCTCCCCTTATCGTAGAAATTCCCGACAGACACGGTAATTCAGGCATATCCGATACCATTACGGGATATGTTAACGAGGCCATCGGTATAAAATTATAATATGAGGTAAGAAAATGGTTGACAGATTGGAAGAACTTGAAAAAATCCGTCAAAAGATTGATAAAATATCGGAAAAGGACGCAGAAGCCATTATCTCCGAGGCTAAGAAGAAAGCCGAAGAAATAGTCTCCGAGGAAAAGAAGCTTATTGAGCAAGAGGAAAAAGTGGCTGTTCTTAAGGAAATCTCCCGTTTTGAGACTGCTGAAAGAAAAAGAGTTTCCGAAAGACGCTTCGCCGCCGAAAGAAGGGTACTTCTCCGTAGAAACGAGCTCGTAAACGAGCTTTTTTCCGAAATAGAAGAGGAGCTTTCCCTTTACTGTAAGAAAAGCGAATACAGGGGTTATATTCTTCGTTCTGCCGAAGAAGCGGACGAAAAGGAGAAGCTTACCGAGGGCGTAACGGTATATTGTAAAGCCGAGGACCTTGAACTTGTAAAAGAGCTTATGAAGGCTTATCCCGTTAAGGTTCAGGAGGATAAGAGTATAAAAATCGGCGGTATTATGCTTAAATACCCCGAAACGAGGACATATATAGACCTTACCTTCGATACGAAGCTTTCGGAGGAGAGGGAAAAATTTGCCGCTACTGCGGAAATGCAGCTTTAACAGGAGGAAAATTCTGATTTATGAATACGGTTTACGGAATTAACGGTCCTGTTATAAAGATAAAGGACACGAGAGATTTCTCCATGAGAGAAATGGTATATGTGGGCGAAAAGAAGCTTATCGGCGAGGTTATCGGAGTAAACGACAGCTTTACTACCGTACAGGTTTATGAAAATACCTCGGGACTTAAAATAGGCGAAATCGTAGAGGGCACAGGAGCTCCTATGAGCGTTACCCTCGGACCAGGAATTATTTCGGGTATGTTCGACGGTATCGCAAGACCTTTAAACGAAATGAAGAAAACCGACGGCGTTTTCGTAACGGAAGGAAGCGCTATCTCTACCGTAGATAAGGAGCGTCTTTTCGACGTTACCCTTAAGGTTAAGGTAGGGGACGAGCTTACCGGCGGCAGCATATATGCAGCCTGCCCCGAAAGCTCCCTTATCGAAAACAGGGTTATGATTCCGCCCTATATAAAGAATTGTAAGGTTACCTTCGCCGCAGAAAACGGGAAATATAAGTGCGACGATGTTATTTTAAGGGTTGACGTGGATGGCATTGAGCAGGAGCTTACCCTCTGTCAGAAATGGCCCATAAGAACGCCACGACCCGTAAGCAGAAGAATACCCATAAATACTCCCCTCATTACGGGACAGCGTATTCTCGATTCCATTGTTCCTATCGCAAAGGGCGGTACGGCGGCAATTCCCGGCGGATTCGGAACGGGAAAAACCATGACCCAGCATCAGATTGCGAAATGGTGTGACGCGGATATTATCGTATATATCGGCTGCGGCGAGCGAGGAAACGAAATGACACAGGTTCTCGAGGAATTCTCCGAGCTTATCGACCCGAAATCGGGTAAGCCCCTTACCGACAGAACCGTTCTTATCGCCAACACCTCAAATATGCCCGTAGCGGCGAGAGAAGCTTCAATTTATACGGGTATTACTATTGCGGAATACTACCGTGATATGGGCTATGATATAGCAATTATGGCGGACTCTACCTCCCGTTGGGCAGAGGCTCTCCGTGAAATATCGGGACGACTTGAGGAAATGCCTGCGGAAGAAGGTTATCCTGCATATTTACCCTCCCGTCTTTCGGAATTCTACGAAAGAGCGGGAAATGTCGATACCCTTTCGGGAAAAAGAGGAAGCGTAACCATTATCGGCGCAGTTTCCCCACAGGGCTCCGACTTTTCCGAGCCTGTTACACAGAATACGAAGCGTTTTGTGCGCTGTTTTATCGCTCTCGATAAGGCGCTGGCTTATGCGAGACATTATCCTGCAATAAACTGGCTCACCAGCTATTCGGAATACGTTGACGACTTCGCCGAATACTACGAGGAAAATATAAGCCCCGATTTTCTTAAGGTAAGACAGGAAATATGCAATCTCCTTATCGAAGAAAATAAGCTTATGGAGATAGTTAAGCTTATAGGTGCAGACGTACTGCCCGACGACCAGAAGCTTATTATGGAAACCGCAAGGGTAATAAGAACAGGCTTTCTACAGCAGAACGCCTTCCATAAGGACGATACCTACGTTCCCCTTTCTAAACAGCTTTCCATGATGAAAACAATCCTTAAGCTATATAAGGAAGCCATTAAAACACTGGGTAGGGGCGTTTCCTATTCCTCAATTATGGCGACAGGGCTTTTTGAGTATGTTTCAAAAATGAAATACGATATACCTAACGATAAGCCCGAAATGTTCGGCGAATACGAAAAGACTATTGAAGAAAAGCTTACTGCTTTAAAATAAGGGGGCGTTTTAAATGAATATCCGATACGCAGGACTAAAGGAAATAAACGGCCCTCTCGTATGTATCGAGGGCGTTAAGGACGTAGCCTACGACGAAATCGCCTCAATTCTTTTAGAGGACGGCTCTACCCGTCTCGGAAGAGTTGTACAGATGGACGGAGACAGAGTTATACTGCAGGTTTTCGAGGGTACTACGGGTCTTTCTCTCGAAAATACGAAAACCGTCTTTAAGGGAAAGCCCCTTGAAATACCACTCAGTACAGAAATGCTGGGACGGGTTTTTAATGGTGCAGGTCGGCCTGCCGACGGGCTCGGCGAGGTTTTCGCCGCTAAGTACGGCGATATTAACGGTAGGGCTCTGAACCCTGCCGCAAGGCGCTATCCCCGAAACTATATCCATACGGGTATATCCTCGATAGACTGCCTTATGACCCTTATAAGAGGGCAGAAGCTTCCGATTTTTTCGGGCTCGGGACTTTCCCATAATAAGCTTGCCGTACAGATAGTAAAACAGGCTAAAATTGCCGAAGAAAACGGACAGGATTTTGCTGTTGTTTTCGCCGCTATGGGCGTTCAGAACGACGTAGCCGACTATTTCCGCCGTTCCTTTGAGCAGGCTGGCGTAAGCGGCAGAGTTGTTATGTTCCTTAACCTTTCTAACGACCCCATTATCGAGAGAATTCTTACTCCGAGGTGCGCTCTTACTGCCGCCGAATATCTTGCTTACGAAAAGAATATGCATATTCTTGTTATTATGACGGATATTACCTCATATTGTGAGGCGCTTCGTGAATTCTCCTCCTCTAAGGGCGAAATTCCCGGAAGAAAGGGCTATCCCGGCTATCTTTATTCCGACCTTGCCTCGTTATATGAAAGGGCGGGAGTTATCGAGGGAAGCGAGGGCTCCGTTACACAGATACCCATTCTCACAATGCCCAACGACGATATAACCCACCCTATCCCCGACCTTACCGCCTATATAACCGAGGGGCAGATAGTTTTCGACCGCAGCCTTGACTCAACGGGGGTATATCCCGGTCTTTCCGTTCTCCTTTCTCTTTCACGACTTATGAAGGACGGTATCGGCGAGGGCTATACGAGGTACGACCACAGCGACGTAGCCAACCAGCTTTTCGCCGCTTATGCAAGGGTACAGGACGCACGTTCTCTCGCTTCGGTTATCGGCGAGGACGAATTATCGGATATAGATAAAAAATATATGGAATTTGGCGTACAGTTTGAACAGCAGTTCTTAAACCAGGGCTTCGACGAAAACAGGAGCATGGAGGAAACCCTGGAGCTTGCATGGGATTTACTCTCTATGCTTCCGAAATCGGAGCTTGACCGAATGAACAGCGAGCTTATCGAAAAGCACTACAGAGGCTGAAAATAAGTAGTAAAAGCTGAAAGGAAAGGAGGAGCCTTATGTCAAAGCAGGTTGTAGCCACAAAGGGTAATCTTATGGCGGCGAAGCGTTCGCTGCTGCAGGCGAGAATAGGCTACGAGCTTATGGACAGGAAGCGAAATATCCTTATAAGGGAAATGGTAAGCCTTACGGAAAAGGCGAAGGAGCTTACGGAAAGCCTTGAAGATACCTTTGCCGACGCCTATAAGGCTCTCAGGAACGCTAATATTCTTAACGGGGTAATTACCGATAAGGCAGAGGAAATGCCTGTTGATGAAACTATTGAGCTTAGCTTTAGAAGCGTTATGGGCATAGAAATCCCCGAGGTAAAGGGTGGAAATGCTAAAACCTCCCTTTGCTACCGTCTTTCCGATACGGATTCAAGCTACGACAGAGCCTATGTCTCCTTTACAAAGGCAAAAATGACGGGGCTTGCTCTTGCAGAGATAGAAAACAGCGTTTATAAGCTTTCGGTAGCTATCCGAAAAACCCAGAAAAGAGCCAACGCCTTAAAGAATATCCTTATCCCTACCTATCGTGAGCAGGTTAAGTTCATAACCGCCGCTCTTGAAGAAAAGGAGAGAGAAGAGTTTTCAAGGCAGAAGATTATTAAGGCTACGAAGATGAAATAATACAAAAAAAGCCTGAGAAACCGAAGCTTCTCAGGCTTTAATTATGCGATTTGTGAATTACTGCTTGGTCTGCTTACTTTCGGTAAGCTCAATTTCTATCTCAATGCTGTCAACGCCGCCTCTTTCGTTGGCTCTTGCTACGGTTGCGGTTATGGTGTCGCCTACCTTAAGCTTTCCGATGATGGACTGTACATCGGAAACGGAAGAAACGTTAACGCCGTTGATTTTCGTAATAATATCGGAAATCTTTAAGCCGCTCTTGGAAACGGGAGCGTCCTCTTCCATATCGGCGATTAAAAGACCCTGTGAAAGCTTTGCACCGTAAAGCTCAGCTCTGTATTCGTTAAGCTCAACGGTTGTAACGCCGAGAACAGGTCTGCTCTTTACGTAGCCGTAGTTTAAGAGATCCTCCATTACGGGCTTAGCCTCGTTGATTGTAAGAGCGAAGCCGATGCCCTCGTAGTTTGTAGCGATAATTTTGGAGTTTACTATGCCTACGATGTTACCGTACATATCGAAAAGTCCGCCGCCTGAGTTACCGCTGTTGATAGCGGCGTCAGTCTGGATAAGCGTAAGCTCGTAGCCCTCGGAGAGACAGGCTCTGTCAAGTCCCGAAATGATACCCTTTGTAATGGTATGGTCGAACATTATATCCGCAGTAACGCCGGGGTTACCGATAGCGCAAACCTCCTGTCCGGGGCTTAAGGTGTCGCTGTCGCCTATCTGTGCAGCGATAAATTCTTCATCACGTTCAATCTTTATTACCGCAACATCTGCACTTGTATCACTGCCTATTACTTTAGCTTCATAGGTATGGGTAAGATCCTTATTGTAGTAGTCGTTTACCACAACCTCAAGCTTTGCTGCGTCATCTACAACGTGAGCATTTGTAAGGATATAGCCGTCCTTCGTGAAAACTATACCGCTTCCGAAGCCTGCGTAAACGGGCTCGTTGTTGTTATTCTTATTGCTTCCGGGCTTTTCGCCGTAGCCGAAGTAATAGTCGTAGTAGTCGTAGCTTCCGTAGCTGCCCTGATTTGCGTCAACGTAAACCTTAACCAGTACGATAGTATCGTTTACTGCGGCATAAAGCTCTTCGGAGGTATAGGTTCCGTTGGGTCCCGTAGGAACAACATCGGAGGGGAAAATCTTATCGGTGCCGCCGCCGCTCTGGGACTGGCTTATTGCGTTAAGAGCGGAGGAAACGTCGCCGTTCTGTGAAACGACAGGCTTTTCTTCGTTCTTTTCTGCCCCGGGAGGAGCGTCGTAGCTTATAACCTTATCGCCGTCCGAGGTCTTAATAAGGTTAGAGGCGAGAAAGGCTCCGCCGAAGCCTGCGCCGCCGCCTACAATAGCAACAGCCGCAACAAGGGCGATAACGGTAGAAAGCTTACCGTTTTTCGTTTTCGGCTTGTTTTCCATGGGGTTCTGTTCGGTTGTATAGTAATTCTGTTCCATAACAATCTTCCTTTCGGTCTATGTATTTTCCTTTTGTAGTTACATAATAAACCATTATTGTGAAAAAATCGTGACGGTAAAATTAAGATTACTGCATTTTTATGAGAATAAATGTGAAAATCATTCCTTAGCTTCCTGCTCATTCATAAGTACGCCGAGAGCGATACCGCATTCAATTCTCTTTTTCATAAGCTCACACTGGAGCTTGTTGGGCTTTCTGATACTGCCCTCATAGATAAAGCCGGTAGCGTTACAGCCTCCCGAGCAGTAGAATCTTGCCCAGCAGTCGGAGCAGCCCTCCTTGCTGTAGATATGGGTCTTAGCGAAAAGGTCGGCGATTTTCTCATCCACCTTTCCATCATATATATTGCCCATTTTCCATTCATCAATACCAACGAACTGGTGGCAGGGGAAAATTTCTCCGTCGGGAGTTACGGCTACATATTCGTTTCCGCAGCCGCAGCCACGAAGCCGCTTTATTGCACAGGGTCCCTGCTGTAAATCTATCATAAAATGGAAGAAATTGAAGGGCTTTCTGCCTGTTTTCTTAACGCTGTCCGCCATTATGTCGTAAAGACGGTCGTAGCCCTTAAAGATAACGGGTAAATCCTTTTCGGTTATTGCGTAGGGCTCTTCCTCGGGAGCGGTAACGGGCTCAACCGAAAGCTGATAGAAGCCCTGCTCTGCGATATGGAGAACGTCCTCTACGAAATCGAGGTTATACTTTGTGAAGGTGCCTCTTGCGTAGTAGTCGGTCCTGCCCTCCTTAGTACGGCCCTCGACAAGCTTTTTGAACTTAGGCATTATCAGGTCGTAACAGCCCTTGTTGTTGGCAGTTATACGGATATTATCGTTAACCTCTTTTCTTCCGTCGATAGAAAGAACGCAGTTTGACATTTCGTTATTGATATATTCGATTTTCTCGTCGTCTAAAAGCACGCCGTTGGTGGTAATGGTAAAGCGGAAATTCTTTCCGTGCTGCTTTTCTATGCTTCTTGCGTAGTCAACGGTAGCCTTAACGGTATCCCACGCCATAAGCGGCTCGCCGCCGAAGAAGTCAAGTTCGAGATTCTGCCTGCCTGCCGACTTTTCGATAAGAAAGTCGATAGCCTTTCTGCCTGTTTCGGGGGTCATAATCTTTCTGCCCTTTCCGAAGTCTCCCGTTTCTGCGAAGCAGTATTTGCATCTTAAGTTGCAGTCATGGGAAACGTGCAGACACATAGCCTTAATGGGAGCCTTTACCGACATTTCCGCATAGCGGCGGTATTCGTCGGTGCTGAAAAGTATCTTATCGGTATAAAGTGAATATATCTCGGAGTAGCATTCACGAAGCTCTTCCTCGGTGTATTCGCCTAATGCCTTAATAATTTCTTCGGGCATCTCCTTACTTAAGGGAGGGGTAAGAAGTCCTACCATATCATATACGATTTTATCGGCAATATGAACGCCGCCGCTGTTTACATCGAGGATAATATAGTAATCGCCCTGCCTGAATCTATGGATAGTGCTTTGCATAATATATATAATTCCTTTCGGTAAGATGGTTACAAAAACATAAGGGCAGTCTAAGACAAACAGGTACTGTTTGTCTTACACCGCCCCCCGAAGCTACTGAAATTACTTCTGTGCCTCACACTGCTGGTTAGCAATAGTGCAGGAAGTCTTGCAAGCAGACTGGCAGGAGGTCTGGCACTTGCCGCAACCGCCCTTAGCAGCTGTTTCCTTTAAGTTAGCCTTGTTGATTGTTTTAATGTGACTCATAATAGTGACCTTTCCTTTCATAGAGATAATCTCCATAATTGTTCTCTACAATTATACCATATAGAATTGAAAAATGCAATACCTTTTTAAAAAGTTATGCCATAGCTTTAAGAACAGCGAGAATTTTCGACCCGGATAAATCCGCCTTTGCCTTTGTGGGCAGTATTTTTACGCTATCCGTAGGGATATCCTTTTCGATAAGGGAGAATTCCTCGAAAACGTCGGTTATTATCCCGAATTTACAGCAGTTTATTCCCGATTTATCCGCTAAGAATTCCGCCTTAGAAAGCGAAGCGGTACTTCTTATAATATCGAAGGCTTTTTTAAGCTCCTCCTGCGTAGGAATCATTCTTACAACAAGACGCTTATCTATTTTACCGCAGCGGTAATTCTCATAAGCCGTCTTAGCGGCGAAGAAGCGTTCCTCCTTAAAGCCGCATAAGCGTATATCCTTTACCCTTATGCTGATACTGTATTTGTCGTTAAATTCGTTTATTTCGGGAGCGGCGAGGATATCGACCCTGTCTCCCTCGGAACAAGGGAAGGCGTCGTAGGTAGAACCGAAGTCGATAGCTCTGTACTCGCTTCCGCCGAAGGTAAAGCTGAAGGAAATATATTTTCCCTCCTTAAGCTTTTTCTTTGCCCCGATTACACAGTCACGGAGAAGAAATACGGGAGAGCGGTTCCCCTCGCCGAAGGGTTCAAGATTTTCAAGAAGCTCGATATTGCTTATGGTAAGCTCCTGTGGCAGTAATTCGGCGTCGGCATATACCGTTTCGATAACGGGGTCGGTTATCTCCCTTTCACAGTATTCATAAGCCGCCTGCATAAAAGCCTCTATATTCTCGGTAGCGAGGGTAAGCCCCGCCGCCTTGGTATGGCCGCCGAAACGGATAAGAAGCTCCTTACAGCTGTCAATCAGCTTGTAGAGAGAAAGTCCCTCGGTGCTTCTTCCGCTGCCTCTTGCGACTTCTCCCTCTTTGGTTATTACGATATTGGGCTTTCCGTATTTATGGAGAAGTCGGGAGCTTATTATTCCGATAATTCCATGGCTCCAGCCCTCTCCCGATACGATAAGAATAGGCTTATTAAGAAGGTCGGGATTTTTGCGGAGCTGTTCCTCTACCTCGGCAAGTATCTTGGTTTCGGCTTGCTGACGGAGATTATTCATTTCCGAAAGCTCTGACGCCTTTGCCGCTGCTGCGGAAGGATTATCCGCAAGAAAAAGCTCCATAGCGGTTTTAGGAGTGCTGTGGCGGCCTGCTGCATTTATACGGGGACAAAGCCCGAAGGCGAGTAGAGAGGAATTTACCTCGTCCCCCTCCTCAACGCCGCACTGCTTCAGTAAGCGGATAAGTCCCTCGTTGTCGGAATGCTTCATATATTCAAGACCGTTACGCACGATTATACGGTTTTCCCCCGTAAGAGAAACAATATCCCCTACCGTTCCGATAGCGGCAATATCCGCATACTGCATCATAACGCTGTCCGTGTCGTTTTCCATAGCCATAATAAGCTTAAGTACCACGCCGCAGCCTGCAAGCTGCTTGAAATCGGAGTTATCTCCCTGCCTGTGTGGGTCAACTATCGCTATAGCCTCTGGCAGTATTTCGGGAGGCTGATGATGGTCGGTTATAACGAGCTTAATACCCTTTTCACGGATATACAGGGCTTCCTCAACGGCGGAAATTCCGTTATCTACCGTTACTATAAGGCTTACCCCCTGTTTTTCCAGCAGGTCGATAGCCCCCTTATTAAGCCCGTAGCCCTCGTCCCTGTCGGGTATGTACCAGCAGACCTCGCCCCCCTGGGATTCGAGATAGTTGAAAAGCATATAGGTCGAGGTTACGCCGTCGCAGTCATAATCCCCGTAAACAGCGATTTTCTCACCATTTTCGAGAGCCTCGTTTATTGCCGCTACCGCCTTATCCATATCAAGAATATCGTAGGGGTCACAAAGCTCATCGCTGTTGAAGAAAAGCTCAGCTTCGGCTCTTGACGTAATGCCCCTCGAAGCGAGAAGCTTACATATAAAGGGGTTAAGCCCCGTAGTTCTTACGAGATTATCGGTTATCTCCCTGTCCGGGGTATTTATTTTCCATTTCTTCATATTCTATCATTCTTTCAAGTGTTGATATACCATTATATCATATTTGAAAAAGAATTACAAGAGCAGGAATTTTCACACAATTTTTAGGTTATATTGCCAATAAAAGTATTGACTTTTTTATTTAATTTTGCTATACTATGTTAGCATTCAAACAAAAGCGGCATATTGCAGTTACTGCAATACGATAAGGAGGCAGGAAGATGAAAAGTCGGCGGCACATTAATTTTGCCATTAAACAGCTCTACCACATTATCGAAAGAGACATAGACGATAGGCTTTCGGAAAAAAGCGAGCTTACGAAGGCACAGGGCGGTATTATTCACTTTATCATGAATTCGGACAGGGATATTTTCCAGAAGGATATCGAGGAGGAATTCAAGATACGCCGTTCTACGGTTTCGGTTCTCCTCTCCTCTATGGAGAAAAACGGCTATATCCGCCGTGAAACCGTGAACAGCGACGCAAGACTCAGAAAAATCGTGCCTACGGAAAAGGCTCTCTCCAACCACCGGAAGCTCCACGGCTTTTTTGAAAAATACGACGAAGAGCTGAGGGAGGGTATTTCTGAGGAAGAGCTTGACTTATTTTTCGATGTAATAGATAAAATAAGGCATAATATAGAAAAGAAGGAAAGGAAGGATTAAAGTAATGATAAAAACCCTCTTGAAGAGCGTAAGAGAATTCAAAAAGCCCTCCGTAATAACTCCCTTATGTATGGTGCTGGAAGTACTTATGGAATCTCTTATGCCGATTTTTATGGCGATGCTTATTGATAACGGTATAAACGGTAACGGCGGCGAGGGCGACCTCGGCTATATACTTATCATGTCGGGAGTTCTCGTTGTATGCTGCATTATTTCCCTTCTCGGCGGCTTCGGCGGCGGAAAATACGGCGCTATCGCTTCTACGGGCTTTGCCGCAAATCTCAGAAAGGATATGTTCCATAAGATACAGGAATATTCCTTCGCCAACATTGACAAATTCTCAACGGCAGGACTTGTAACAAGACTTACCACCGATGTACAGCGAGTACAGGACGCTTATCAGATGATTCTAAGAATTGCGGTAAGAGCGCCTATTACTCTTATTATGTCCCTCGTTATGGCATTTTTCATCAACGTAGAGCTTTCCCTCATTTTCCTTGCAGCTATACCGATTCTCGCCATAGGTCTTTTACTTATAATGAAAACCGTCCACCCCGTTTTCGAGAAGGTTTTCAAGAAATATGACCGTCTTAACGGCGTTGTGCAGGAAAACGTTTCGGGCATGAGGGTTGTAAAATCCTTTGTCCGTGAGGAGCACGAGGTTGAAAAGTTCAAGGCTGTTTCGGGAGAAATCTACGAGGGCTTCAGCTTCGCAGAAAAGGTTCTCGCCTTTAACGGCCCTCTTATGAGCTTCTGTATGTACGGCGTTATGCTTGCGATAGCCTGGTTCGGCGCTAATCTCGTTGTACCAAACGAGATTATTACTACCGGCGAGCTTATGAGTATGATAACCTACGCTATGCAGATTCTTTCAAGCCTTATGATAGCTTCCATGATTTTCGTAATGCTTACAATGTCGAGAGCCTCTGCGGAAAGAATATGCGAGGTATTAAAGGAAGAAAGTACAATCACAAGCCCCGAAAATGCCGTTAAAGAAGTTAAGGACGGCTCGGTACTCTTCAAGAACGTGTCCTTTTCCTATAAGAAGGACAGCGAGAAGCCTGCCCTTTCCGATATTGATATTACAATAAATTCCGGCGAGGTAGTTGGCATTATCGGCGGTACGGGCTCGGCGAAATCTACCCTTGTACAGCTTATTCCCCGTCTTTACGATGTTAACGAGGGTGAAATTATTGTAGGCGGCAGAAACGTTAAGGACTACGACCTGGATACTCTTCGTGACTCGGTAGCCATGGTTTTACAGAAGAACGTTCTCTTCTCGGGAACGATTAAGGAAAATCTCCGCTGGGGCAACAAGGATGCAACCGATGAAGAAATCCGCCACGCTTGTAGGCTTGCACAGGCTGATTCCTTTATAGAAGGCTTTCCCGATAAATATGATACATATATTGAACAGGGCGGCGCCAATGTTTCGGGCGGTCAGAAGCAGCGACTTTGTATAGCTAGAGCACTCCTGAAAAATCCGAAGATTATTATCCTCGACGACTCTACCAGCGCTGTCGATACTGCCACCGACGCGCTTATAAGAGACGCCTTCCGAAAGGAAATCCCCGAAATAACGAAGCTTATTATCGCTCAGAGAATTACCTCGGTTATGGACGCAGATAAGATAATTGTCCTCGAGGGTGGTAAGGTGGCAGGCATCGGAACTCACGAGGAGCTTTTAAAGAACAATGAGATTTACAGAGAAGTATATACTTCCCAGCAGAAGGGAGGCGAGGAATAATGGCTAAGCAGAATATGCCCCCTCGCGGTATGGTAAAGCATGGCGGTCCCGGAGGTCCCCGTGCCATGGGTCCTATGGGAAAGCCCGATAAGGCTACGATAAAAAGGCTTTTAGCCTATATCTTCCGGGATTATACCCCTCAGTTTATCCTCGTAATTATATGCATAATCATAAATGCAATAACCGGCGTTATCGGCTCTAAATTTATCGGTATTCTTATCGACGACTATATTACTCCCATGATAGGTATGGAAAACCCCGTATTTACCGAGCTTTTAAAGCTTATCGGCATTATGGCGGTAATCTATCTTGCAGACGTTGTGGCAAGCTTCGCCTTTAACAGAATAATGGTAACAATTTCACAGGGCATTCAGAAGAAAATCCGTGATGAAATGTTCGAGAAGATGCAGAAGCTCCCTATAAGCTATTTCGACAGGAACTCCAACGGAGATATCATGAGCCATTACACCAACGATATCGACACCCTTCGTCAGATGCTGTCCCAGAGCGTTCCACAGGCCTTTTCTTCCGTAATTACCATTATTTCCGTATTTATAATGATGTGCTTCACCAGCATTTACCTTACGTTTTTCCTTATTGTCCTTATAGCGCTCCAGATGCTTCTTACGGCGAAGATCGCAGGAAAGAGCAGCAAGTATTTCGTGGCGCAGCAGGCTTCGGTAGCGGAGCTTAACGGCTTTATCGAGGAGATGATAAACGGACAGAAGGTAGTTAAGGTGTTCTGTCATGAGGAAAGGGCGAAGGAGGGCTTCGACGAGCTTAACGGAAAGCTTAGGGATAATGCGAGAGAGGCTAATATCTTCGCCAATGTCATAGGCCCCGTAAACGGAAACTGCGGCCATTTGCAGTATGCTCTTGTAGCCGTTCTCGGCGGCGTTCTCGCTATTAACGGAATCGGCGGTCTTACCCTCGGCGGAATCGCAACCTTCCTCCAGCTCACAAAAAGCTTCGCTATGCCCGTTAACCAGATTGCACAGCAGATTAACTTTATTATTATGGCTCTTGCAGGCGCTAAGAGAATTTTCGCCCTTATCGACGAAAAGCCCGAAACCGACGACGGCTATGTAACTCTTGTGAACGCTGAAATTTCCCCCGACGGAGAGATTAAGGAAAGCGAAACGAGAACGGGAGAATGGGCATGGAAGCACCCCCACGAGAACGGTACAACCACCTACACAAGACTTACGGGCAACGTAACCATGAACGAGGTAGATTTCGGCTATACGGAGGAAAAAACGGTACTCCACGACATTTCCCTTTATGCGGAGCCTGGACAGAAAATTGCCTTCGTAGGCTCTACCGGCGCAGGCAAAACCACCATAACCAACCTTATCAACCGCTTTTATGATATTGCCGACGGAAAAATCCGCTACGACGGCATAAATATCAACAAAATCAAGAAGGCAGATTTACGTAAATCCCTCGGTATAGTTTTACAGGACACAAATCTCTTTACGGGAACGGTAATGGAAAATATACGCTACGGTAATCTCGAAGCCACCGATGAGGAGGTTTATGCAGCGGCTCGTCTCGCTAATGCCGACGACTTTATAAGAAGACTGCCCCAGGGCTATAACACAATGCTCACCGAAAACGGCGCCCAGCTTTCACAGGGTCAGCGTCAGCTTATCGCTATCGCCCGTGCGGCAGTAGCCGATCCCCCCGTAATGATTCTCGACGAGGCGACCTCAAGTATCGACACAAGAACGGAAGCCCTCGTACAAAAGGGTATGGACAGCCTTATGCACGGAAGAACGGTTTTCGTTATCGCCCACCGTCTTTCTACAATCAGGAATTCCGACGTGATTATGGTACTCGAACAGGGTAGAATTATCGAAAAGGGTAACCATGAAAAGCTTATGGCGGAAAAAGGAAAGTACTACCAGCTTTATACAGGAGCGTTAAAGCTGACATAATACGCCGCACGCAGTTCTGCAAAGATTTATCGGGGGTCTGAACCTGCGGGTTCGACCTTCCGATCGACATATCAAAACTAAAATCCCGACTTCGGAGCGAAGTCGGGGTTCTACTTTTGGTGCCGATGACGGGGGTCGAACCCGTACGGTATCGCTACCGCCGGATTTTGAGTCCGGTACGTCTGCCAATTCCATCACATCGGCTTTTCTGCTGAAATAACGGTATAAAGTATATCATATATGTACGATTTAGTCAATATAATTTCACTTTTTTTCATAAAAATTGCAAAAAAACCTTGACAATTTGGTGAAAATATATTAAAATTGATATTGTGAATATGTTGTATATGCATACCTATGCATACCTTTATATACAGCTATTTATAATTATTTTCACCATCTTGGTTTACATATTACTTTATGCATACTTATACCGCAATTAACCCCACGGGTTTACATAAATAAAAATATATGTTTATTTAGGGCAGGAACGATAGCGCCGCAGTATTTCCGCGCTGTCCCTTTTGCTGTTGCAGCTTGTATGCACAAGGAATACCTTTGTAATCAGGACTAACACAGAAAAGGAGGGATAGGTTTCATGGATTTACTGATAGCAGTAGTGCTTATCGTTGCTGCTTTTGTTGTTGGCGCCGCCGGTGCAGGAATAATCTCCTACCGCTTCGGCTATAACAAGAGAAAAAAAGACGCAGAAGCACAGATTGAATCTGCCGAAAAGGAATCACAGCGTATTATCTCGGAAGCCCATGAAAAGGCTGAAACCGAAAAGAAAACGAAGCTTGTTGAAGCTAAGGACGAGATTTACCGCTTAAGAGGACAGGCAGAAAAGGAAATCCAGAAATTAAAATCGGAAACCGATAAGGAGCTTAAGGAAAGAAGAGCCGAGGTTTCCCGTTCGGAACGTCGCTTACAGCAAAAAGAGGAAAACCTCGACAAGAAGAACGACAAAATCGAAAAATTAGAAGAAAGCCTTACCGCTAAAAACAAGAAGGCTGAAGAAAAGCTCGCCGAAGCCGAAACAATCAAGAAGAGCCAGATGGATATTCTCGAAAGAATTTCGGGCTTTACAACAGAACAGGCTAAGGAGCATCTCCTTACAATGCTCGACAGCGAGCTCGACAGAGAAAAGGCTATGAGAATTATGGCCTTTGAGCAGAAAATCAAGGACGAATGTGACGATAAGGCAAGAAGCCACATTTCCTTAGCAATCGCAAGACTTGCCGCAGAAACCGTTTCGGAAATGACCGTTTCGGTAGTACCTCTCCCCAACGACGAAATGAAGGGCCGTATTATCGGAAGAGAGGGACGAAATATAAGAACTCTCGAACAGCTTACGGGCGTTGACCTTATTATCGACGATACCCCCGAGGCTATTACACTCTCCAGCCACGATAAGGTAAGAAGAGAAATCGCAAGAATCGCTCTCGAAAGACTTATCCAGGACGGAAGAATCCATCCCACACGCATTGAAGAAATGGTTGAAAGAGCTAAGCATGAGGTTGAACAGAAGATTAAGCAGGAGGGCGAAAGAGCTATCCTCGAAACTAACGTTAACGGACTTAACCCCGAGCTTGTTAAGCTTATCGGCCGTCTCTACTACCGTACATCCTACAGCCAGAACGTACTTACACATTCTATCGAGGTTGCACACCTTGCAGGCATGATGGCTGACGAGCTTGGCGTTGACGCTACTCTCGCCCGCCGCGCAGGTCTTCTCCACGATATCGGTAAGGCGCTCAGCATGGAAATCGAAGGCTCCCACGTTCATATCGGTGTTGACGTTTGTAAGAAATATAAGGAAAGCCCCGACGTTATCCACGCTATCGAGGCTCACCACGGCGATGTTGAGCCCAGGACCGTTATCGCCTGTCTTGTTCAGGCCGCAGACGCTATCAGCGCCGCAAGACCTGCCGCAAGAAGCGAAAACTACGAAAACTACATCAAGCGTCTGCAGAAGCTTGAGGAAATCTGCTCCTCCTATGACGGAGTTGATAAATCCTTCGCTATCCAGGCCGGTCGTGAAATCCGCATAATGATTAAGCCCGACGCTGTTGACGACGCTAAAATGGTAGTTCTCGCAAGAGAAATCGCTCAGAAAATCGAAAAGGAAATGGAATACCCCGGACAAATCAAAATCAACCTTATCCGCGAAAGCAGAGTTGTGGATTTTGCAAAATAATGATAATGCCCCTTACAGACGTGAGGGGCATTTTTATTGGTAGGCTTATGGTATTTCTGCGAAAAACTGCCAAAATAAGCCATTTTTCATTGACAAAAGCACGAAAGAATTATATAATAGGATATGAAAAGAATACAGAAACAGAAAATCAGAAAGGAGCAATTACAATGCTTGAATTTTTAGCCGCTAACCCTATGACAGGTACCTCCCTCCCCATTCCGCTCTTTATTATCACGGGAGTTGTCCTTGTGGCTTGTATCGTCGTTTCCATAATCGCAAAGAACAAGAAGAATAAGAAAAAATGATACTGCCTGCTACGAAATAATTACTGCCGCTTTTTATAGGGCGGCAGTTGTTTTTATTGCAGTTTATTGACTTTTGGTTTTTTCAGGTATATAATGTGAAAAAGCATTTACATAACCGAGGGGGCATTTATATGTGGCTCGTTTTCGCAATTTTATCGGCGGTTTTCGCTGCGCTTACCTCAATTCTCGCTAAGGTAGGCATCGAGGGAGTAAACTCAAACCTCGCTACCGCTATACGAACTGTTGTAGTAGTAATAATGGCGTGGGGTATGGTTTTTCTAACCCATGCACAAAGCGGTTTAGCCGAAATAAGTAAGAAAAGCTGGCTTTTCCTTATCCTGTCGGGACTTGCTACCGGCGCCTCCTGGCTCTGCTACTACCACGCTCTGCAGCTCGGCGACGCGTCGAAGGTTGTACCTATAGATAAGCTTAGCGTGGTTATTACCCTCGTCTTAGCCTTTATTTTCCTCCACGAGGATTTTACCGTAAGGTCGCTTATTGGCTGTATCCTTATAGGTGCAGGTACGCTTATTATGGTAATGAAATAACAGAACAAAAAGTAAGCCTGACCGCTTATTACGGTCGGGCATTTTTTATAGCCGACGGGATTTTCGAATTTCCCCGTAACATTTCCCGAAAAAATGTGTTATATTTAGTGAAAGGCCTTCAAAAACAAGAAAGACAAGGAATCCTTATATGAAAGATGAAGAAATAATCGGCTTATTTTTCGGGCGAGAGGAAAAAGCAATTTCTGAAACCGATAAGAAATACGGACCCCTGTGCAGGAAACTTGCCTTCGAGATTCTCGGCAGTAACGAGGACGCAGAGGAAGCGGTTAACTCCGCATACATGAACCTCTGGGAGGCGATACCGCCGAAGCGAAGGAAGAGGAAGCTAACGATTCCGAAACGATAATCCCCGATATTTCCCTTTACTTCCCTCTCGACCAAAAGAAATGGATAATTACAACTCCCTATACCGAGGGCGACCCTATCGGTGCGGTTATCGCAAACAGCATATACGGCGCTAACGTATATGCGGCAATAAGCGGTACGGTAATAGAATGCGACGATAACGTGACGCCTTCGAACGGTAAGGGTAAGTATATCGTTATCGAGGACGATAACGGCGTTCAGACCCTCTATTCTCACCTTTCCGCTCTTTATGTAAAGACAGGCGACAAGGTTGAAAAGGGCGACCTTATCGGCTCGGTAGGCAGTACCGGCTTTTCAACAGGACCTCATCTCCACTTCGAGGTAACCGTAAACGGAGAGCCTATAGACCCAACGCTTTACTACGAAAACTAACATAATTAAAAGGGTATCGTCTAACTCGGCGGTACCCTTTTATCTTAATAAGTAGTGTGTGCTGGGTAACTGTCCGCAGGACAGCTATTGCCTCAAAGCCTGAAAAT
>JAEDHF010000126.1 GCA_016297165.1 Oscillospiraceae bacterium
AGCAGATTTTCCGTTCCCATACCGTTTATTGCATCGCCGAGATTTCCGTCGGTAATAAAGGGGGAGAGATAGAAATTGAAAGCGAAGAAAAATCCTGCCACAAGTGCAAGGTCAACTATTCCCACCACCAGGGATTTCTTGAAATTCTTCTTAAATGCAGTAATAAACTCGTCCCATATAAATATAGGCTCGCCGATAACGAATTTCCTCATAATCTGGGTCATAGCGGCGGTAGCGGGACCGAAAGTTACTATCGGAAGACAAAAAAGCACATATATCAGGTTTACCTGAAAGAATTTCCAGAATTTATTCCCGAAAATTTCCCAGAATAAGAAAAAGGACTTTTTCTTAGGAGCGCCCTTTTTAACGCCGCTTCCTGCCTTACCGTAATTGAATAAACCGAGAGCCATTGTTTTAGAAATTCCTTTCTTTTTAAAAAAGAAGGCAAATATGTCTATACGCCTTTATATTATCTCCAACAGAACATTATATCACATTTATTATACTACTTTTTATTACATAATGCAAGTGTTTTTTATCGAAATTTCGACGGTTTTCACTATATTAACGGACTTCGGCGAAATTTTTGTTGACAGCAATAGATGTTTGTGCTATTATGTAGTGTGTATGTTTATGCGTACAGCCTATGAAAAGGCAGGTGAACCCCTATGTCTTCGGAATTTGAAAGACTTGACTACCTGAGAGAAAAGGCGAATAAGCTTCCTCTCTGCCCCGGCGTTTATCAGATGAAGGATAAGACGGGTAAGATAATCTATATCGGAAAAGCGAAAATTCTTAAGAACAGGGTTACCTCCTATTTCCATAACGTAGAAGCCCATAATCCGAAAACCTATAAGCTCGTTTCGGTAATTTACGATTTCGACTTTATCGTTACGGATACCGAGCTTGACGCTTTAGTGCTTGAGGCGAGCCTTATAAAGCTTCATAGTCCGAAGTACAACATACTCCTTAAGGACGATAAGGGCTTCAGCTATATAAGAATAACCGGCGGCAGTTACCCGAGGATTGAACATTCCTTCAAGAACGACGACCCCTTTTCTTCCTATATTGGTCCCTACACAAGCGGCTATACCGTTAAGCAGACTATTGAAGAATGCAACCGCATCTTTATGCTCCCTACCTGTCATAAGGAATTCCCCAGGGATTTCAGAAAGGAGCGCCCCTGCCTCAATTTCCATATAAAGAAGTGTATGGGAGTTTGTCGGGGTAACGTTTCCGAAAAGGAATACAGAGGGATTATCGACGAGGCTCTTTCCTTTATTAAAAACGGAAGTAAGGAAAGCGTGGAGCAGCTTAAGGCGGAAATGAACGAAGCGGCGGAGAACCTCGAATTCGAAAAGGCGGCGAAGCTTCGGGACAGGATAAACGCTATCGAGCGTTCCGCAAAAACCCAGTCTATTCAGGCAGGCAAGGCTATTTCCTGCGATATATTTGCAGTTTCCGAGAATTCGGGGCTTACAAGCGTTGCGGTAGTAAAATACCGCAAGGGGCATCTTATTGATAAGGAAAATTACTTTATCGGCGATGATTTCGATAACCGTATTATGCGAAGTGAATTCCTTATGCGCTACTACGAGGGCGACAGAGAGATTCCTAAGCTTATTCTTCTCGACGGAGAGCCCGAGGACGGCGAAATCTTAGAGGAATACTTCAAAAGCCTTTCGGGACATAAGGTTGAAATTTCCGTTCCGAAAAGAGGCGAAAACCTTGTGCTTACTACTCTTGCAAAAAGCAACGCAGACGAATACCTTTCTTTAAGAGTAGGAAGAACAAGCCACGAAATTTCCGCTTTACAGGATTTGGCGAAGCTACTGGGACTGAAAAAGGTTCCTGTGCTTATAGAAAGCTATGATATTTCCAATCTCGGGGAGCAGACCCGTGTAGCAGGTATGATTACCTACAAAAACGGACGACCCTATAAGCCGGGCTACAGGAAATTCAATATAAAGGACGTTATCGGCGTGGACGATTACGCTTGTATGCAGGAGGTTATCCGCAGGCGCTTTGTCCGCTATCTCGAAAAGGATGAGGGCTTCAGCGAGCTGCCCGACCTTATTCTTCTTGACGGAGGAAAGGGACACGTAAACGCTGTAGCACAGGTACTGGAGGAGCTTAATATAAGCGTTCCCCTTTTTGGTCTTGTTAAGGACGAAAAACACCGTACAAGAGCAATTTCCGACGGTGGCGAGGAGATACAGATAAATGCAAACAAGCGTCTCTTCAAGCTTCTTACGGAAATACAGGACGAGGTCCACCGTTTTTCCATTTCCTACCAACGTAAAAAGCATAAGCAAAGTCAATATGAGCTTGAGCTCACAAAAATAAAGGGTATAGGAGAGAAAAAAGCCCTTGCCCTTCTTAAAAAATACAAGACAAAACAGGCTATAAAAGAGGCGACCATAGAAGAGCTTATGGAAGCGGCGAAAATTAACCGTGAAACCGCCGAAAGCCTTTATATCTATATACAGGAGATTTTCTGAATGAGAGTAATCACAGGCACTGCCAGAGGCAGAAAGCTTAAAACCTTAGAGGGTACCGAAATAGTAAGACCTACCGCCGAAATGGTTAAGGAAGCTATGTTCAGCATTGTGCAGTTCGATATTGAGGACGCTGTTGTTCTCGACCTTTTTGCAGGCTCGGGACAGCTGGGCATTGAAGCCCTGAGCCGTGGCGCACGGAAGGCATATTTCGTTGACAGCAACCCCCAGTCCATAGCGGTAGTAAGGGATAACCTTAAATCCACAAGGCTGGAAGAAAATGCAGTTGTGATAAATATGCCCAACTCCGCTTTTTTAAGAACAGCAAGAGAGAAAATTGACATAGCCTTCCTCGACCCGCCCTACGAAAAAAAGCTTATTAACCGCTCCCTTCCTGCACTTACGGAGATAATGAGCGACGACGGAATAATAGTCTGTGAGCACGAAAGGGGCGCAAGACTTCCCGAAGAGGAAAACGGCTTTAAAATCCATAAAACCTATAACTACGGAAAGATTTCCCTTACCGTATATCGGAAGCCCGGGGAGGAGGACGCCGAAAATGACTAAAGCGATTTACCCCGGAAGCTTCGACCCCGTTACTAACGGGCATCTCGAAATAATAAAAAGAGCCGCCGATATGTTCGATAAGCTCGTAGTCCTCGTTTCCGTAAACCCCAATAAAACCTCAAGCTTTTCTGCAGAGGAAAGAATGAATTTTCTAAGGAAGGTATGCTACGATATCCCGAATGTGGAGATAGACAGCTTCGACGGACTTATCGTTGACTATTTCAGAAAGAATGATTGTACGGTTATCGTTAAGGGGCTTCGGGCGATGTCGGATTTCGAATACGAATTCCAGATGGCTCATGTCAACAAGCACCTCTGCCCAAAAGCGGAAACGGTTTTCCTTTGTGCAGACAGCCAGAGCACCTATCTTTCATCAAGTATGGTAAAACAGATTGCAGCCTTCGGCGGCGATATAAGCGCCTTTGTACCTGCAGCAATCGTTGATGATATATTCGAAAGACTTGATACTACAAAACAGAAAGGATAAGTAAAAATGAGTATTGATGAAACCCTTGAAATGATGGACGAAATGCTTGATAAGGCAGTAAACGTTCCCCTCACGAATAAGAAATCCCTTATTGATGTAGAAAAAATGAGAGAGCTTATCGAGGAAATACGCCTTAATATGCCTAAGGAAATCAAGCAGGCAAGAGATCTCGTTAACGATAGAAAGACTATCCTTAACGACGCTAAGAACGAAGCCTCCGCTATTGTGGCAAGAGCAGAACAGAGAGCCGCCGCTCTCGTTTCACAGCAGGAAATCGTTCGCCACGCAACCGCAAGAGCCAACGAAATCAACGCCGCCGCACAGGAGCAGACAAAGGAGCTCCGTGATATGACCAACAAGTACGTGGATAATATGCTCACAAAGATTGAGGAGCTTTTACAGAACGATATCATCGACATCAAAAAGGCAAGAAGCGCTCTTAAAAACACAATCAGATAACAGCTACATAACAAAGCAGCAGCCCGAGGAGAATTCCCCGGGCTGCTGCTTTTATATCAAAATTATCCCACTACTGTTGATATGCCTTCGTAAATCGCTCCGTCCTCTTCGCTCATTGGATAGTTTTTATCATAAGCCGCCACATAGATACAGGGCTCATCATCGCCGAAATAGCTTTCTCCCCAGTCTATGTAGAGAATATAGCCGCCAACCTCGGCAGAAAGGTTAAATCCGCCGCTTTCCTCGTCAAAGGAGGGTCTGCCTAAAATGTCGGAGGAAATATACTCCGTCATTTCATTATAGGTCATTCCGGGAGTAATGCCCATAAAGCTTCCGCCCTTTCCTAAGGCGGCGCCGATAATCTTCGGGTTTTCGTCCTCGAAGAAGTCAAAGGCGGTTATAGGAAGATAGGGAAAATCCTCCGAAAAATCGTTATAATCGTAGATAAAGGAGAACTGTCCTAAATAGCTGAACTCCGTGCCGAAATGCTCGCCTACATAGTTAAGTCTGCGACCTACTATATTTTCGAAGGTGGGCTGTGAATCGGCGTCGGTATAGAGAAGTGCCTGCTGTGCATTAAAAGCGGCAAGCTCAGCTTCTGAGATAGAGTAATCCATACTGCATACAACGACAATCTGAGCAGGGGCATTCTCGTTCCATTCCTCGCCCCATTCTATCAGGATTTTATAACTGCCGTCTTCAATAACTGCACAGTATATGCCGTCCATTACGTTATCGGGCGTTGATAACTCATAAGCGGTATTCTCTACGATTTCATTGTAGCTCATACCGGCTTCAATGCCACGAAAGCTTCCGTTATCAAGAAGAATTGCGCCGGTAACGGTAGAAATCCTATAATCATCAAGCATAAAGCTTACGAGGGGAGCATAACCGAGGGTACCGCTTTCGTCGTTATAACAGTGGCTTATGCTGTACTGACCTGCATAGTCAAAAGTAATCCCGTATTCGTCCTCAAGGTCGCCAAGAGTCTTTCCAATAATACTTTCGACAGACAGCTCATCAGCTTCTACAGGCTCGGTTTCAGCATTCTTTTCGGAAGAAGAAG
>JAEDHF010000127.1 GCA_016297165.1 Oscillospiraceae bacterium
CGAAAAAACGCTGAAGGTTTCGCCGTAAAAGACTATATCCGAAAAATAAGTGATTATAAGGGTAAGCCCGAGCCATGCCTTAAGCTCAAAAGCCGACATATCGGTAAGTATGACGGCACTCAGCTTGAATTCGCCCAGCTTTGAGCCTGCAATAAGCACTATAGCTAAAACAGCCTGCCAGGTTATTGCAACCGGGGTGAAATTGAACAGCATTATGGGCGTCATAAATACTGCGGTAGCCAAAGCCATAATAAAGGTCAGCTCATTTCCGTTAAGCTTTCCTTTTGAAACGCAGTATTTGTCGCTTAACGAGGTAATTATATAACAAAAAGCCGCAATATATACACTAAGCATAATAGTCTCCTTATAGCATTTACCTGTAGATTATATTACAATCTTGTGATAAAGTCAATAGCTCAATAGTTTTGTAAAGTATTTTTGCACATATATCACAGTTTTTTTACTAAAGAGTGATATAAAATGAAAATTCAGACAAAACAGCTGTTTTTTTAATATATAAGTTGCAATTATTACTGAAATGTGTTATAATAATATCTTGATATTATATATAGTATAGGTGCTTGATATGAGAATTATCGGTATAGACCCGGGATATGCCATTGTAGGCTTCGGAATAATTGAATATAACAAGGCGAGCTTCAGTACGATACGGTACGGAGCGATAACGACCCCTGCCGATATGGACTTCAACAGCAGATTAAAGGTTATATACGACGACCTTTGCAGCGTTCTCGACAGCTTTAAGCCCGATTTTCTCGCCATTGAAAAGCTCTATTTTACCTCAAACCAGAAAACTGCGATAGCAGTCGCCGAAGCGAGAGGAGTTACTCTCCTTGCGGCAAGGCAAAGAGATATTCCCATTTACGAATATACCCCTCTACAGGTCAAGCAATCTGTAACCGGCTACGGAAAGGCGATAAAAAAG
The DNA here is from genome assembly GCA_016297165.1 of Oscillospiraceae bacterium. Lineage (GTDB taxonomy): Bacteria > Bacillota > Clostridia > Oscillospirales > Ruminococcaceae > Ruminiclostridium_E. Next base: position 947 of record JAEDHF010000127.1, read on the forward strand.
CAGGTGCAGGAAATGACGAAGCGAATTCTTAATCTCCCCGAAATACCTAAGCCCGACGATACCGCCGACGCCTTAGCTATTGCAGTTTGCCATGCCCATTCATACAATTCGAGACTTAGTGACATAATGGATTTACAGATAGAAAAATGAAGAATAAAATGAAAAGAAAAAGGTTTAAAAACCCAGAAATTTTACCGATGATAGTTTCCCTTATCGCTTTCGGCTTCAATATCGCAATTTCCGTTTTGATTACGGGCAGTGATGAAATCACCTCAAGAACCTTTATGTATATTGGGATTTTCTGCCTTATTCTTTCCTTTTTTATGCCTATTATAGCCAAAGCCTACACATATTCGGGCTTTTTCCAAATAGAAGGAGTAAGCCACGCTCAGATTATAAACACCTATAATCTTACAGGCTGGATTAAAGGAAAATACCTTTTTCTTGACGCAGTAGGCTACAGAGCCAGAAATGAATTTTCAGAAGCGTTTTTCGCTTTCAATAATTGTCTCGCCGTAGCAACCGATAGCAGACTGAGAAAAGCCTGTTATCAGGAGCTTGCAGTAAATATGCCGAGAGAGCTTGTAAATATTCCTATTCTCATAAACGGCTTTAAGGAATTCTCCGAGGACGATGTTATCTTCAACGAAATTGCAAGCTATTATATGTGGTTTGAAAATGCCGACGATAAGGAAGGCAGAGAGTTTTTCGAGAAGGCGGTCGAGCTTAGCACAAGCAACGAAAGAAAAAGTCACGCATACTTTTATCTTGGTCTTAAAAAGCTTTACGCCTCGGAATATGAGGAAGCTATCGAACTGCTTTTAAAATCAGAGGAACTGAACAACAATCCTCCCGCTTATCTCTATCTTGATATTGCCGTAAACTACGCCTGCCTTAAGGACAACGACAACGCAAGGAAATACGCCTTAAAGGCGGCGTCAAAGGTGGACAATTCGGGAGATATCGACTACATAAAGGAAAAGCTTGACTATCTGTTCAGGATAAACTCTTCGGAAATAAATCCGGAAACGGAAAGGCTTGTTAAAGAGCTGCACAGACGAAACGAGGCAAATCAGGATAATTCAATCAAAATGGCTGATATAGGAAAGAAAGTCGAGGAAATTTTAAAATGATATACAGCGTAAGAGGAAAACTCATTCATACAGAACAAAATCTTGCAGTGGTTGAATGCGGTGGCGTAGGCTATGCCTGCAGAACTACCGCCTATACCCTCTCCCCTCTTAAAACGGGCGAGGATGTTACTCTATTCACATATATGAACGTAAGAGAGGACGCTGTTGAGCTTTTCGGATTCGGCGATAAAACTGAGCTTAATTGCTTTAAAATGCTTCTTACGGTTTCGGGAGTAGGACCTAAAGCAGCGCTTTCTATCCTCTCCGATTTATCGCCCCAGGCCTTTGCCTTATGTGTTGCGGGCGGCGACAGTAAGCTTCTCACCCGTTCACAAGGCATAGGTAAGAAAATTGCGGACAGAATCGTCCTTGAGCTTAAGGATAAGCTATCGGGACAGCTTGATACAATCTCTTCAGATACCTACACCGAGCTTTCCACACCGAATATACCTGTTGGCAACAATGCAAATGAGGCACTTTCCGCTCTTGTTGTTCTCGGCTTTTCTACCCAGCAGGCACAGAAGGCTTTATCGGGTCTCCCCTCCGATATGTCGGTATCTGAAATGGTTAAGGAGGGTCTGAAAAAAATCAGTAGCCTTTAACCCTTAAGCTGCATATAATACAGGAGGAAAAGAAATGATTGAGCTGAGCGACAATCAGAATAATCGTACGGAAAGAATAATTGAACCTGTTCTTACCCCTGACGATGTTGATATAGAGTTTAGTCTGCGTCCAAAGTACCTTAACGAGTATATCGGACAGGATAAGGTTAAGGAGAATCTCAAAATATTTATTGAAGCCGCTAAGGGGAGAGGCGAAAGCCTTGACCATGTGCTTTTATACGGTCCTCCCGGACTGGGAAAAACTACTCTTGCAGGCATAATTGCCAACGAAATGGGAGTAAACATCAAGATTACCTCGGGACCGGCAATCGAAAAGCCAGGCGATTTAGCGGCACTTCTGACCAATCTTAAGGACGGTGACGTGTTATTTATCGACGAGATTCACCGCCTTTCAAGACAGGTTGAAGAGGTTTTATACCCCGCTATGGAGGATAATGTTCTTGATATAATTATCGGTAAGGGTCCTTCAGCACAGTCGATAAGAATAGATTTGCCGAAATTTACCCTTGTAGGTGCTACGACCCGTGCAGGTCAGCTTACGGGACCTCTTCGTGACCGCTTCGGCGTTATCCAGCGTTTAGAGCTTTATACCGAGGAACAGCTCTGCGATATAGTAATGCGTTCCTCTGTAATTCTCTCGATTCCTACATTAAAAGAGGGCGCCTATGAGCTTGCAAGACGTTCGAGAGGAACACCGAGAATAGCAAACCGTCTCTTAAAAAGAGTACGTGACTTTGCAGAAGTAATGGGCGACGGAAAAATAACAAAGGAGCTTGCTGATATTGCCCTTGACAGGCTTGAAATAGATAAGCTTGGACTTGACAGCCTTGACAGGCGTATGCTTACGATGATTATAAAGGGCTATAACGGCGGTCCCGTGGGACTTGAAACCCTTGCCTCTGCTTTAGGCGAAGAGGCAGTAACCCTGGAGGATGTATGCGAGCCTTTCCTTATGCAGTTAGGCTTTATCGCAAGAACTCCGAGAGGACGAACGGCTACTGCGCTGGCTTATTCCCATCTCGGACTTGAACAACAGGGTCAGCAGACCTTTTAAATAAGTATTATCAGGAGATTCATTATGGGTAGATTATTCGGAACCGACGGTGCAAGAGGAGTCGCTATTACAGAGCTCACCTGCGAAACAGCCATGAACATAGGCAGAGCGGCGGCAATAGTTCTTACAAAGCATAAACCTGCCTCGGAAAAGGCAAGGATAATTATAGGAAAGGATACACGTATTTCCTCGGATATTCTTGAAGCGGCGCTTATTTCCGGTATTATGTCAGTAGGCGCTGATGTCGAGCTTTTGGGGGTAGTACCCACCCCTGCTGTTGCATATCTTGTCAGATACTTAGACGCAGACGCAGGTATTATGATTTCTGCTTCACATAATACAGTAGAATACAACGGAATCAAGCTTTTTGCTGGCACAGGCTTCAAGCTGCCCGACGAGGTTGAAAACGAGATTGAAGCTCTTATCCTCGATACCCCCGAAAAAATGAAGCTAAAGAACGGTACAACTGTCGGAAGAATGAAAATTAACGAAAATGCCGCTAATTTATATGTAGAACACCTGCTTTCCACAACTAATGCCAATATCAAGCCGATTAAGGTGCTTGTGGACTGTGCAAACGGTAGCTCAAGCAGAACTGCAAGAAAGCTTTTTACAGGACTTAACGTGGATTTCGATATAATAAACGCAGAGCCTGACGGCTGTAATATTAACGAAGGCTGTGGCTCAACTCATGTGGAGCAGCTGTGCGATAGAGTTGTAAAAGGCGGCTACGATCTTGCAGTTTCCTTTGATGGAGACGCTGACAGATGCCTTGCTGTGGATAACAATGGTAAAATCGTTGATGGAGATAAGCTTATTGCGATTATTTCCAACAAGATGAAGAATAACACCTCTTTAAGAAATAATACAGCAGTAGTTACCGTTATGAGCAATCTCGGCTTCCATACATATATGAAGAATAACGGTATTAACACAGTATGTACTGCCGTCGGTGACAGGTATGTTCTTGAAGAAATGCTTAAAAACGGTTATAATATAGGCGGCGAACAGTCGGGACATATTATTTTTCTCGATTATGCTACAACAGGCGACGGACAGCTTACCGCTGTACAGCTTATCGAGCTTCTCGCCGAAACAAAAACAAAGCTTTCCGATTTAATAAGCGGTATTCCCGATTATCCTCAGATACTCGAAAATATCAGAATTACCGACGATAAAAAAGGGCTCTGGAACAAGAATGAAAAAATCCTTTCCGTTATCGGAGAAGCTGAAACAGCTATGGGTAACGACGGAAGAATTCTCGTAAGAGAAAGCGGAACCGAGCCTCTTG
>JAEDHF010000128.1 GCA_016297165.1 Oscillospiraceae bacterium
TCCTGCACCCGTACCCGCACCTATTCCGAGACCCGTTGAAATGAGGGTAAACAGCGGCTTTTCAAGCCCTGTACCGCCCCCTCCCCCAATCCCCGGTGCAGTAAACATAAAGCCCCCTAAGCCGAAAAAAGAGGAAAAGCCGAAAACCTTTTTCGGAAAGGGCGCTTTTGCCCTCTGCCTTATTTTAATAGGCATTTTATCCTGTTCAACTACGGTTTTCGCAACGCTTTTCTTTACTCTTTTAGGAAGAATATAAGGGGACGGCTATGGTTAATATAGGAAACGACTGGGACAGGCTTTTAGAGGGGGAATTTGACAAGCCCTACTACCTACAGCTTCGCAGCTTTCTTAAGGCGGAGTATAATGCGCACACGATTTATCCCGATATGTACGACATATTCAACGCCCTAAAATATACGCCCTACAGTAAGGCGAAGGTCCTTATCTTAGGGCAGGATCCATATCACGAGCCGGGGCAGGCTCACGGCCTCGCCTTTTCGGTAAAAAGGGGTACCGAGCCGCCGCCCTCTCTTAAGAATATCTATAAGGAGCTTTCTTCCGACGTGGGCTTTATTCCGCCCGAGCACGGAGAGCTTACGAAATGGGCGGAGCAGGGGGTTTTACTCCTCAACACCTCCCTTACCGTTCGGCGCAGTCAGGCAAACAGCCACCGAGGAAAGGGCTGGGAAATATTTACCGACAGGGTAATAGAGCTTCTCAATCAGCGTGAAACGCCCGTAGTATTTATGCTCTGGGGCAATAACGCAAAGGCAAAGGCTCCCCTTATCACAAATCCCCGTCACCTTATACTTACCGCCCCTCACCCCAGCCCCCTATCCGCCTTCAGCGGATTTTTCGGCTGTAAGCATTTTTCGAAATGCAACGAGTTTCTCGAAAAAAACGGCATAGAGCCCATAGACTGGAGTCTTTAGGATTTTAAGGGGCTCTGCCCCTTTTACCCCGTCGGATAACTGACGGGTTTTTTCTTGTTACGCCAAGAAAAGGTAAAAAAACAGGCGCCTTACCGACGCCTGTTATTTTGTTATTTAACGCTGAAAAGTATGTCGCCATAGGTGGGCACCGGCCAGTAATCAGCCGCTACAAGGGTTTCGAGCTCATCCACCGCTTTTCTTATTTCCTCCATCTTTGCGAAAATCTTATCGTGATAGAAACGGGCAAGAGTTTTTGCGTCGGAAAGGTTTTTCGCTTCATTTATAAGTCCGGAAAGCACCTCGTTGCTGTCCGTCATAACCGCTTCAAGCTCCGAAATTCTCGCCGCAGCAGCAGTTTCAACGGAAGCTCCGATGCCTGCACCCTTTTTCGAAATAATAACGTCACAGAGCACCTTTTCATACTTCATTACCGCAGGAGTATATTCCCGTCTTACCATATCCACCATGGTAAGCGCTTCGATATTTATAGTCTTATAGTAGTTTTCGAGAAGGATTTCCGTTCTTGCGTGGATTTCTCTCTCGGTAAATACCTTATGGTCGGTAAAAAGCCTTATGCTCTTTTCGTCCTCGAAATGGGGGATAGCGTCAACAGCGGAAACGAGATTCGGAAGCCCTCTCTTTTCCGCTTCCTTAATCCATTCGCCGTCATATCCGTTTCCGTTGAAAATAATTCTCTTATGCTCCTTAAAGGTCTTAACGAGAAGCTTATGGAGAGCCTTTTCGAAGTTGGGTGCAGCTTCGAGCTCGTCGGCAAACTGCTTTAAGCTTTCCGCTACGATTGTGTTTATAATAATGTTGGGGGTAGAAACGTTATGGCTGGAGCCTACTCCTCTGAATTCAAACTTATTGCCCGTAAAGGCGAAGGGAGAGGTACGGTTTCTGTCGGTTGTATCCTTCTTGAACTTCGGGAGAGTAAGAATACCCATATCGAAATCATCATGCTGTGAGGATACCGTACCGCCGTTTATTAGAGCCTCAACTACCTCGTCAAGCTCCTCGCCGAGAAATACGGAAATAATGGCAGGGGGCGCTTCGTGGGCGCCTAAACGGTGGTCGTTGCCTGCCGAAGCTACGGAAAGGCGGAGTAATTCGGGGTATTCGTCAACTGCCTTTACAATAGCCGCAAGGAAGGTTAAAAACTGTGCATTTTCGAGGGGAGAGTCGCCGGGATTTAAGAGATTCTGTCCGTCGTCGGTAGAAAGCGCCCAGTTATCGTGCTTACCCGAGCCGTTAACTCCCTTAAAGGGCTTCTCGTGGAGAAGGCACACCATATCGTGCTTTCTTGCAAGCTTTTGCATCATCTCCATAGCAAGCTGATTCTGGTCGGCGGCTACGTTGGCGGAAGCGTAGATAGGCGCCATTTCGTGCTGTGCAGGAGCGGCCTCGTTATGCTTTGTTGTAGAGGGAACGCCGAGACGCCATAAATTAAGGTCGAGGTCCTTCATATAGTCGGAAACTCTCTGCTTGATTGTTCCGAAATAGTGGTTATCCATTTCCTGACCTCTGGGTGCAGGTGCACCGAAAAGGGTACGACCCGTAAACATAAGGTCCTTACGCTTTTCATAAACGCTTTTATCTATAAGGAAGTATTCCTGCTCGGCGCCGACGGTAGCTACTACTCTCTTTGAGGTTTCGTTTCCGAAAAGGCGGAGAATACGAAGAGCCTGCTCCGAGATAGCGTCCATAGAGCGAAGAAGAGGGGTTTTCTTGTCGAGAGCCTCTCCCGTATAGGAACAGAAGGCTGTGGGGATATATAATGTATCGTCCTTAACGAAGGCGTAGGAGGTAGGGTCCCAGGCGGTATAGCCTCTCGCCTCGAAGGTGGCTCTTATGCCCCCCGAGGGGAAGGAGGAAGCGTCGGATTCGCCCTTAATAAGCTCTTTACCCGAAAATTCCATAATAACCGTTCCGTCGCCTGTAGGAGAAATAAAGCTGTCGTGCTTTTCTGCGGTAATGCCTGTCATAGGCTGGAACCAGTGGGTATAGTGGGTTGCGCCCTTTTCAATAGCCCAGTCCTTCATGGCTGCCGCTACGCTTTCCGCAATAGTGCTGTCCAGCTCCTTACCTGCGTTCATGGTAGCCTTAAGCTTTTTGAATACCTCCTTGGGCAGTCTCTGCCTCATGGTGGATTCGTTAAAAGCGTCTGCGCCGAATATTCGTGTTACATCTATCTTTTCTGACATAATCGCCTTAACCTTTCTCTGTTAGTGAAAAGGCGTTCCATTAAGAACGCCCGATACTATGATTTTATTATATCTTTATGCTTTTGTCAATAGGACAATTCACCAAAACTATTCCTTTTCTTCCGATAGCTTCTTCCTGTTTTCCTTAACCTTGGCGATAATTCCCCACATAAGGAGAAGAGCCCCCACAAGGATAAGAAGCCCCCGAAGAGCAAATACACTCGCTGCAGCCGTTTCCATATCGTCCTCTACGCTTGTATTCAGGTTACAGAGCATAGCCACAAATACTGCCGCAGGGATAAAGCTTATAAGGGATATTACGGCAGGCACCTTATATTCCGAAAGCCGTGAGGGCTTTTCGGGGAATTTGTTCTGCCCGTGCTTGAAAACTGCCGAAAAGGAAGCGCCCAATACCGCCGTTACAATAGGGTAGATAACTATATTAAGGGACTCCGTCGTAACCCAGGGGAAGCGTCGGAAATAGAAAACCGTTTCCGCCGAGGGAGCGAGGCTTGCTGTTACGGCAGGAATTTCCTTACTATAGGTATATACCTCGCCGTTAACCTTATAGGAATAAAGGGCGCTCACCTCGGCTTCGCCCTTAGATTCCTCTACGGTAACAAGTCCGCTGTAGGTATAGCCGATTATGTTAAGGGTAGCGAAAAAGCCCACTACCGAAAGTCCCGCAAAATAGAGCAAGGTAAAGGCTAAGAATATCCAGCCGCTGACCCTGCATTTTAAAAGTCTTTTCATTTTACGTCCTTTTTATCGGGCTCAGGAATTCTTAGCGATAATCTCCGCCATTTCTCCTACGTTCTTCATTCCCGAAACCTGTCCCATAGTGAAACGAACTCCGAATTCCTCCTCAACCGCCGACATAAGGGTGATATGATTAAGGCTGTCCCAGTCCTCGATATCCTCGGCTGTTGTTTCGGGGGTAAGCTCGATTTCGTCGTCGTCAAAAAAATCTCTGAATACTTCGTTTAGTCTTTCGTAAATCTCTTCCATTTTTATACTCCTTTAATATGCTTTGTTTTATTTTCATACCCTTCGGTTAACAGCTCCCAGAGGGTATTTCCGTCATTGTCGGCTGTTTTAGTGAAGCCGAAGGAGCCGTAAAGCTCCTTTACCATACCGTTTTTCTTCGTAGGATAGTAATAGCCTAAGATTTTTCTTATACCTCTTGCCCTTGCCGCTTCGATAAGCTTATCCAGCATAGCAAGCTCCATTTCACGCTTAAGCACCCTACAGCTCATAAGCCATAAATCAATATGGAGCTCGTCGCCCCTTATTTCGCCGATAACTACCGAAACAACTCCGTTATCGCCGAATTTATCCTTAAGCCTTCCGTAAAGTCGGATATGGCTGTCGCTATTATATACTGCATCAATTTCAGCTTCGGTATAACGCTTGGTTGTAAGGTTGAACTGATTGCTTTTATTGGTAAGCTGTGTTATGCGGCTAAGATAAACGGGGAGAAAATCGCCGATTTCCGCTTCCATTTCAAGGCTGTCGAGATATTCGCCGTAATCGGCGAAGCTTACTCTTAGCGCCGCTCTTTCTGCATTCGCCTTATACATTTCGCCACGCTTACGGTCGTCGTCGGAAAGGGAAAGTATCTCGAAGTAGCGGTTTCTGTCGAGAATACGGATATAGTTTTCCGCCTCTGTCATTTCGGGTACGGCTATACCCGGTATCTGCCCCTTAACTATCGCCCTTTCGGCAGGATTATCGTCCGCAAAGACAAAGCTTTCGGGAAGAAGGCTTAATTCCGCCGCCGTTTCAATAAGGTTTATATCCTTATTCTCCCAGTTCGCCTTTATCATAGTAAAATCCTCGGGCTTAAGTACTCC
>JAEDHF010000016.1 GCA_016297165.1 Oscillospiraceae bacterium
TGACGTAGTTCTCGAGTGCACAGGCTTCTACTGCTCTAAGGATAAGGCACAGGCTCATATCGACGCTGGTGCTAAGAAGGTAGTTATTTCCGCTCCCGCAGGTAACGACCTCCCCACAATCGTATTCTCCGTAAACGAAAAGACATTAAAGCCCAGCGATACAATCATTTCCGCTGCTTCCTGCACAACCAACTGTCTCGCTCCTATGGCTAAGGCTCTTAACGACTATGCTCCTATCCAGAGCGGTATCATGAGCACAATCCACGCTTACACAGGCGACCAGATGATCCTCGACGGTCCTCACAGAAAGGGCGACCTCAGAAGAGCAAGAGCAGGTGCTGCTAACATCGTTCCTAACTCTACAGGTGCTGCTAAGGCTATCGGTCTTGTAATCCCCGAACTCAACGGCAAGCTCATCGGTTCTGCACAGAGAGTTCCCGTTCCTACAGGTTCTACAACAATCCTTACAGCTGTTGTTAAGGGCAAGGACGTTACCAAGGAAGGCATCAACGCTGCTATGAAGGCTGCTGCTTCCGCTTCCTACGGCTACAACGAAGACCAGATCGTTTCTTCCGACGTAATCGGTATGACCTACGGTTCTCTCTTCGACGCAACACAGACAATGGTTGCTAAGATCGCTGATGACCTCTACGAAGTTCAGGTAGTTTCCTGGTACGATAACGAAAACTCTTACACATCCCAGATGGTAAGAACAATCAAGTACTTCGCAGAACTCAAGTAATTCTGACTTTACTGATTAGCCGCGTGTGCCCTCGGGCATACGCGGTTTTTGCGTATAGGCGATAAAAAAGGCGACTGCCATTACGACAGTCGTCTTATTTTATTCAGTAATCTAAGCTTACTTACCGAGAGCTGCCTTTGTTACATTAACAATGTTTTCAGCACAAAGACCGAACTCCTTAAGTAAATCAACCGCAGGGCCGCTATGACCGAAGCAGTCATTAACGCCGATTTTGATAACGGGAACGGGACATTCCTCGGTAACAACGTTAGCAACGGCAGAGCCGAGACCGCCGATTACGCTATGCTCCTCAACGGTAACAATTTTACCTGTTTCCTTAGCCGCCTTGATGATGATATCACGGTCGATAGGCTTAATGGTGTGGATATTGATGATACGAGCGTCAATACCCTGCTCTGCAAGAGCCTTTCCTGCCTCAATAGCTTCGCCAACCATAAGACCTGTTGCGATAATGGTAATATCCTTACCGTCCTTAAGCTGAACGCCCTTACCTACCTCAAACTTGTAGGTTGCAGGGTCGTTGATAACCGGAACAGCCAGTCTTCCGAAACGCATATAGGTAGGACCAACGTAGTCAGCCATAGCAAGTACTGCCGCCTTAGCTTCAACGTCGTCGGCAGGGTTAATAACCGTCATATTGGGAAGAGCGGTCATAAGGGCGATATCCTCGTTACACTGGTGAGAAGCGCCGTCCTCGCCTACGGAGATACCTGCATGAGTAGCGCCGATTTTTACGTTAAGGTTAGGGTAGCAGATGCTGTTTCTTACGATTTCAAAGGCACGTCCGGCCGCAAACATAGCGAAGGAGCTGGCGAAAACGAGCTTGCCTGTAGAAGCGATACCTGCCGCTACGCCCATCATATTCGCTTCAGCAATACCGCAGTCGAAATGCTTATCGGGGTATGCCTTCTTGAAAATTCCTGTCTTGGTTGCGGCGGCGAGGTCGGCGTCAAGAACAACCAGGTCGGGACGCTTCTCCGCTAACATTACGAGAGCTTCGCCGTAGCTTTCACGAGTAGCTTTCTTATCCATATCTATAAATCCTTTCTCTTACTTCTGTAATTCGTCGAGCTTAGCCTGTAATTCAGCCATGGCGATATCGTACTGCTCCTTGTTGGGTGCGGCGCCGTGCCATGCTACGTTATTTTCCATATAGGAAACGTCCTTACCCTTTATGGTTTTCTGGATAATAACGGTGGGCTGATTTGCAACAGTTTCCGCTTCGTTGAAGGCCTTTTCGATTTCGTCGAAATCGTGACCGTTGATTTTGATAACGTGCCAGCCGAAGGCGGCGAACTTCTCGTCGATAGGATAGGGGTTCATAACCTGAGTTATAGGACCGTCAATCTGGAGATTGTTGTTATCAACAACATAAACGAGGTTATCGAGCTGATAGTGAGCCGCAAACATAGCGGACTCCCATACCTGTCCCTCTTCAATTTCACCATCGCCTAAAATTGCATAAACCTTATAGGTATCATTAGAAATCTTACCGGAAAGCGCCATACCGCAGGCTGCGGAAACGCCCTGACCGAGAGAGCCTGTACTCATATCAACGCCGGGAACCTTATTCATAACGGGGTGACCCTGAAGTCTTGAGCCGATTTTTCTGAGGGTTTTAAGCTCTTCTACGGGGAAGAAGCCTCTCTGCGCGAGAACGGAATAAAGTGCGGGGGCAGTATGACCCTTAGAGAGAACAAGTCTGTCTCTGTCCGCCATTGTGGGGTTCTTTGGATCTACGTTCATTCTCGCCATATAAAGATAGGTTAATGTGTCTGCAACGGAAAGAGATCCGCCGGGGTGACCTGCTTTAGCGTTAAAAACGCCCTCGATGATACCCATTCTGACTTTTGTAGCAGTAATTTCAAGCTGCTTTTTTAAAGTTGCGTCCATGTTGACCTCCTGTATTTTTAACCGCATTACTGCGTAATTTATGACCTTTTATAGCTTTTTAAGATATTCTAAGACCTCGGTAAAGGGGGAGCTGTTATTATCGGAAACGATAAGCTTTGCTACCGATTTTACGCTTTCGAGGGCATTTTCTACAGCTACTCCCAGATCCGCGCCCTTTATCATATCATAATCATTCCCATAGTCGCCCATGGCTACGGTAAATTTCCCCTTATACTCGGGCAGCTCCATAAGCCTTTTATAGCCCGAGCCCTTGCTTATACCCTCGGGGAGCATTTCGTAATACATAGGTGAGGAATGTACCCAGTTAACCCCTTCCTTGCAGTTCTCTTTTGTAAATTCTATTATCTCTCCGATTTTTTCGGGAGGATAAGCGATAAGAACCTTAAGCCAGTTTTTTCGGGGTACCTCATCAATTTTACAGAACTCCGCCTTTATATTCTCCATAAGAAGATGACTTTCGACTACGTCGTTATCGTTTGTTACATAAACCGCTTTATCGCATAATATCTCAACGCCGATATCGGGAAAAGTTTCTCCAAGAAGCTTTATATAATCAACAGCGCAGGAAGGCATATCACTGTGCCAGATGAATTCGTCCTTATCGAAGTCATAAACCGCCGCCCCGTTGAAGATAACGCAGGGGGTATGCACCTCAAGCATTTCTATGATAGACCGTGCCATTGAATAACCTCTGCCCGTAGCAACCGCAAAGGAGCCGCCGCCCTTTCTGAATTCACGGATAGAAGCCATATCCTCGGGGGAAACCTTCTTCTCGTCGTTGAGAATGGTACCGTCAAGGTCGGTCATAACAACAATTCTACTAAAATCCATATTATTTATCAATACTCCGTAAAAGCTTAGTGAAATATTCGGGGAGGGGGCTGTCGAATTCAAGATATTCGCCGCTAACGGGATGAATAAAGCCGATTTTCCTTGCATGAAGGCATTGTCCCATAAGCCATTTCGGCTTACCGTTTCCGTAAACCTCGTCGCCCACAACACTATGACCGATATACGCCATGTGCACCCTTATCTGGTGTGTTCTCCCTGTTTCGAGCCTTAGCCTTAAATGAGTATAATTCCCGTAATTTCTTATAACGTAATAATGAGTAGTGGCATTCCTGCTGTTTTCGGGAGTAACACACATTTTCTTCCGGTCGGTCTTATGCCGTCCTATAGGGGCGTCAACAGTACCGTCCTCTTTAACAGAGCCATTTACTACCGCCTCGTATTCACGGGTAAAGCTATGCTTCTTAATCTGTTCCGCTAAGCCGTTATGGGCGATATCGTTCTTCGCCACAATAAGCAGACCGCTTGTATCCTTATCTATTCTATGAACAATACCTGGACGGATTTCTCCGTTTATGCCCGAAAGGCTGTCCTTACAATGGTACATAAGGGCATTTACCAGCGTTCCCGAATAATGTCCCGGCGCAGGATGCACCACCATTCCCTTAGGCTTGTTTACTACGAGGAGATACTCGTCCTCATAGACTATATCGAGGGGTATATTCTCGGGCAGTATATCTATTTCCTCGGGCTCGGGGATTACTACCGTAACCTCGTCCCCGGCTTTAAGCTTATAGTTCTTACCCTCCGCCCTTCCGTTAACGAGGCAGGAGCCGCTTTCGATAAGCTTAACCGCTCCCGAACGGGTAATATCTCCGTTGCTTTGCTCCGAAATGAATTTATCCAGTCTGTCTCCCGAAGTAGGGGCAGTAAGCCTTAGCTCATTCATCTGCCTTCTCCTCTTTACCTTCGGTTCCGTGGGGTTCCTCCTTTTTATCCTTGCTGTCCTCTAAAAGGAAGAAGATAACCGTAAAGATACCGCCCAGTACCGCACATATATCCGCAAAGTTAAAGATAGCGAAGTTTATTATCTTAACGTCGATAAAATCTACCACATAACCGAGAAAAACCCTGTCGATAAGGTTGCCGAAACCTCCGCCTGCCAAAGCGGCAAGCGCAAACAGCATAGGCTTCGTTTTCACCTTTCCCGAAAAGATATACCACTCCACAAGACCGATAAGAATAATGGGTAAAATGATAAGAACAACCCTGTATCCTTCGAGAAGGCTGAAGGACATACCCGTATTTTCACAGTAGGTAAGATTAAGCCACTCCTTATCCCCCATTTTAATAAGAGGAACAGATTCTATAGGCTTAAGGTATGTGACAACAAGCCATTTTGTAAGCTGGTCGATACCTGCAAGCAGGAGAGAAATAATAACCGAGATAATTCCGAGCCTTATAGTTTTATTTTTCAATACTTCCTCCCTGTGGAAAACAACACAACGACAGCCATACATAAAAACCTGTACGGCTGTCAATGTCATAAAATATTAGCCGATAACCTTAGCGCATCTCTCACAAAGGTCGGGGTGTGCGGCGTCCTTACCCACATAGTCGGAGTAGGTCCAGCAGCGTTCGCACTTTCCGCCCTCTGCCTTTACGACAGTTACGGAGAGCCCTTCGACCTCGCCCTTGAATTCGCCCTCGCCCTCGGCGGTTTCAACCTTGGAAACGATAAACGCCATAGCAAGCTCGGGGAGAATATCGCTTAAATCCTCCTTTGTATGGAGAATTACCTTAGCTTCGAGGGACTTACCTATTACCTTTTCGTTACGCTTCTTTTCGAGAGCTACGAGAACGTCGTCACGGATAGCGTGAATCTTGTCCCACTTTGCTGTATCAACAGCAACCCCTGTCTTTTCGGGCATAGGGTTGAATACAACGTTTCTTGCGTCGTCGTCCTTACACTTAGGGAGCTCCTGCCAGATTTCGTCGGCAGTAAAGGTAAGGATAGGAGCGATAAGTCTTGTTAAGCCGCTTAAGATGATATACATTGTAGTCTGTGCGGCTCTTCTTATCTCGCTGTCTTCCTTTTCACAGTAAAGTCTGTCCTTGATGATATCGAGATAGAAGCTTGACATATCCACAACGCAGAAGTTGTTGAAGGCATGATAAGCGTGGTAGTAATCCATAGCTTCGTAAGAGGTCTTAACCTTTTCGATAAGCTCGTCATACTTTGTTAATGCCCACTTATCTATATCTGTAAGTTTATCGAAGGAAACCATATCGGTATCGGGGTTGAAGCCCTTACCGTTACAGAGGTTTCCGAGGATAAATCTTGCTGTATTTCTGATTTTTCTGTAGGTTTCGGAGAGCTGCTTTAAAATATCCTGAGATACTCTTATATCGCTGTGGTAATCGAGGGAGGTTACCCAGAGGCGGAGAACGTCTGCGCCGTACTGCTTGATAACTTCCTCGGGAACGATATAGTTACCCTTGGATTTCGACATCTTTTCACCCTTACCGTCAACAATCCAGCCGTGAGTGCATACTGCCTTATAGGGAGCGTGACCTGTTGTTGCAACGGAGGTCAGAAGAGAGCTCTGGAACCAGCCTCTGTACTGGTCACAGCCTTCGAGATAAAGGTCTGCGGGTGAGGAGAGGTAATCTCTCTCGTCAAGTACTGCCGCCCAGGTACAGCCCGAATCGAACCATACGTCGAAGATATCCATTTCCTTTGTGAATTCGCCGCAGCCGCATTCGCACTTAACGGTAGAGGGAATAAATTCAGCAGGGTCTCTTGAATACCAGGCGTCGGAGCTTTCCTTACGGAAGAGGTCGGAAATAGCCTTGATTGTTTCAGCGTTTACGATAGGCTTTCCACAGTCCTTACAGTATAAAATCGGAATCGGAACGCCCCAGCGGCGCTGACGTGAGATACACCAGTCGCTTCTGTCCCGTACCATATTCTTGATACGCTCCTCGCCCCAGCCGGGAATCCAGTTTACTTCCTCGATAGCCTTAACAGCCTCGTCGGCAAACTTTTCAACGGAACAGAACCACTGTTCGGTAGCTCTGTAGATAATGGGCTTATGGCATCTCCAGCAGTGAGGATAGGGGTGGACAATCTTTTCGATAGCTAAGAGAGCGTTATCGGCTTCAAGTCTTTCGGCGATAGCCTTATTAGCGTCCCCGGTGGTAAGACCCTTGAAATCTCCTGCCTCCTCGGTAAGATAGCCCTTAGCGTCAACAGGAACGATAACCTTAAACATTCCCTTATACTTGTTGCATACCTCATAGTCCTCAAGACCGAAGCCGGGAGCGGTATGAACACAGCCTGTACCGCTTTCGAGAGTAACGTGGTCGCCTACGATAATGGGAGACTTTCTGCCCATGAAGGGATGGTCGGTTTCAACATATTCAAGGTCGGAGCCTAAGAATGTGCCTACCGTAGAATACTTCTTAATGCCTACGGCGGACATAACTGTGGAAACAAGCTCTGTTGCCATTAAGAGATATTCGCCATAGGACTTGCTGTCCTCGTCCTCTACGTGAACGAAGGTATATTCATAGTTAGGACCTAAGCAGATTGCAAGATTTCCGGGTAAGGTCCAGGTTGTTGTGGTCCAGATTACTGCGTAAGCCTTAGAGAGGTCGATTCCGAGGTTATCGAACTTACCCTTTCCGTCGGAAATGGGGAATTTAACGTAGATAGAATGACATTCGTCGTCCTCGTATTCGATTTCCGCTTCAGCTAATGCAGTATTACAGTCAGCACACCAGTAAACAGGCTTAAGACCCTTATACATAAGACCCTTTTCAGCCATTTTTCCGAATACCTCAACCTGCTTAGCCTCAAATTCGGGGCGGATAGTAAGGTACGGGTCGTCGAAGTCGCCCCAGACGCCGAGGCGCTTGAACTGTGCCTTCTGACCGTCGAGACAGGATAAAGCAAATTCACGGCAGCACTTTCTCAGCTCAACGGGGTCGATAGCGCTGTCCTTACCCATCTGCTTTAACGCCTTAAGCTCGATAGGAAGACCGTGGCAGTCCCAGCCGGGAACATAGGGAGCCTGATAGCCTGTCATAGACTTATACTTAACGATAATATCCTTTAAAATCTTGTTGAGGGCAGTACCCATGTGGATATCGCCGTTTGCGTAGGGAGGACCGTCGTGAAGAATATACTTGGGGAGACCCTCGTTCTTCTTCTGGAGCTCATAGTAAAGTCTGTCCTTGTCCCATTTTTCAACCCATGCAGGCTCTCTTGCGGGAAGATTACCTCTCATGGGGTAATTGGTCTGCGGCAGGTTAAGTGTTTCGTTGTAATCCTGTGCCATTTTCTTTTAGTTCCTTTCCTTTTGCTTATTTTCTCTTCTTTTTACCGGAATGATTGTTATTATGGGTATTATTGTTGCCGAATTCGAGCTTTTCGAATTTAGACTTGTTTCTTGAAGGCTTATTGTCGTTAAGGAAATCGGGAGTACTGTCGTCCTCGGGGGTATCGAAGGCGTTTTCTACGGTGAAGCCGCTTTCCTCAACCTCAACGGATTCGCCCTCCTGAACCTTTATATCCGAGAAGGAATCTACTACCTTTATATCGGAATCGTCCTCTGCCGGCTTTTCGTCCTCTATGGGCATATCCTCAATTTCCGGAAGGGCTTCACCGTTCTGGGAAGCGATAAGCTCACGAAGAACAGAGGAATCGTGCTCTGCGGCAGTCTGCTTCACGAACTCGTTTTCACAAGCCTCGGGGAGAGACTTGATAAGCTCAATCTGGCTTGTATATTCAAAGATAAGTCTTGTCCTGAAGTCCTCTGCCTCACGCTTTGTTCTTGCAAGAATTTCCTTATCAATTTCGGTCTGGATTGTCATTTCGGTATGAATATCGTCGGCAGCCTTCTTAGCCTCCGCTTCAATTCTTTCCTTTTCGGCGAGAGCGTCGGCGATAATCTGCTGTGCCTCTTCTTTTTTTGCTGCTACCTCGTCCTCTGCTGCCTTTATCATTTCCTCGGACTTCTGATTAGCGTCGCCGATAATATTCGAAGCCTTTTCCTTCGCTTCGGCAATAATAGAGTTACCCTGCTTCTGTGCGCCGAGAAGGGCGTCCTTTAAAGCGTCCTCGTCGTTACGGTACTCACGTATTCTGTCCTTACATACCTCAAGCTTTTCACTAAGCTCGTCAATCTCTCTCTTAAGCTTATCGAACTCTCTGGCTACGTCGTCAACATATTCGTCAACTTCTTCTTTTTTATAGCCCTTAATCGCCTCGGAAAACTTTCTGTCAAGTATGGCGTTCATGGGTTAAACCTCCTGTTAACTGTATTTTTTCAGTATTATACGAAGACGGCCCTTTTTCGTCTGTACCGCTTCCTCGGAAACGATAAATTTACCGTATCCTCTTAAAGTCAGAATATCGCCCACGGAAACCGTCTTGCTGACATTCTGACATTCCGAATAATTAAGGAGAAAATACCCCGATTTTATAAAATCGGCGGATTTCTCTCTGCTTAGTCCCGTAATACCGCTTACGAAGCAGTCTGCCCTCATTGAAGCGGCAATAAGGCTTACGTCCTCGAATTTCTGTTCGGGGACAGGTCTTAAAAGCCCCTCGGAAACAGAAACTCCCGTTCTTCCCACGGTAGTAATGGAGTCGAGGATAAGATCCCTTGCCGTTTTCGTGCAGAATGCGGCAGCATAACCCTCCTCAACGAAAATATCGCCTATCATCTCACGCTTAAGTCCAAGCCCCATAAAGGCGCCGAGAAAATCCCGATGCTCGGGCTTATCTATCTTACGGAAGGAAAAGCTAAGAGGATAAATCGGAAACTCCTCTTCCTCCTCATACGCCGAAACAAGCAGCATTTTTCGGGTACAGGACTCTGCCCCTCCGAAAAAACGGAAATAAACGTCCCCCCGTGCCGTCAGCAGTTTCTGCGCAAAAAACTGCTCCTGCTCGTTAAGAAACGAGGTAAAAAGAGGTCTTCCCTTTTTCTTCGCCAGCTCGGAAAGGTCGTTTATCCTTATCTCAACCGCCTGTTTTGCGGAGATATCCTTCATCAGATAAAGTCAGCGTTGCTTCCCAGCTCGTCAATCATATCGCCGGATATATCAACGTTAACGGGAACGATAATGTATGTTGTGTTGGCGATTCTCTTAAGGTCGCCGTCAGCAGCATAAGCCACGCCGCCTAAGAAGTCGATAAGACGGTTAGCTACGTCCTTGTTTGTGTTATCGAGGTTAAGTACAACGGTTTTCTTGTTCTTGAAATGGTCTGCGATAGCCGCTGCGTCGCTGTACTTTTCGGGCTTGACTACGATAACCTGAAGATGAGTGGTGGCAGGAATGCTTAATGTCTTGCTGCTCTTGATAGAGGGCTTAGCGCTGCCGTAATCGTCGTCAAAATTGATAGCCGAGGGCATATCGTTTGCGTAATCCTCGTTATCGTAGGCTTCATCACCGCCTCCAACGCCGATAGTCCTCTTTAAAGAATCCATAAAACCCATAAAAGTGTCCTCCCAATTAGTATTTCCTGTATCCATACAGTAAGCTTCCGATTCTTACTATATTTGAACCGTATTTAATAGCCGTTTCGAAGTCTCCCGACATACCCATAGAAAGGGTATCCACGAGAAAACGGCTGTCTCCCTCGGCTTTTGATTTAAGCTCCCCAAACATCTCCTGCATCTTCGCAAAATAACGCTCCGAGCTTCCGCCGGTATTAACCGGAGGGATAGTCATAAGTCCGCGGATTCGTATTCCCCGAAGCCCGTAAATCTCTTCGATAAATGCGTTAAGCTCCTCGGGAGAAATACCGCTTTTCGTTTCTTCTCCGCCTATATTTATTTCAACAAGTATATCCATTACAAGACCGTGAGCCCTTGCTCTTTTGTCTATTTCCGAAGCCAGCTTTATACTGTCCACGGAATGGATCATACTTACCTTATCTATGATATATTTAACCTTATTTGACTGGAGAGCGCCGATAAAATGAACCTGTGCCCTCTTGTCGTAGCTTTCATGCTTATCAAGAAATTCCTGAACGCGGTTTTCACCGAGGAGCCTTATACCGAGCTCAACGGAGCGGTTTATAAGCTCGGGAGCTACGGTTTTCGTAACCCCCATGAACCTTACCTCGTCCTTTCTTCCTGCCTTTAAACGGGCAGTCTCTATTCTCTCGGAGATCCGCTTATAGTTTTCCGAAACCTCTTCGAAGCGCTCATCCGATAATTTTTCCGTCATATAAATCCTTTCCTTCCACTATTACAGTATCGTACAAAGAAATATATCCGTTCAAATCCGTTGTATCCTCTACGAGGGTATAATCCTCCTCGGAGATAATCTGTTTAATCTCCTTGAATTTTACAACTATACCGTCCAGGATAAATACGCCGACCCTTCCGTCGTCGGCAACTCTTATAGAGTCGGTAGGAATTCTTATACCCGTATAATCCTCCATTAGAAGCTTACACTGGGCTACACGGCTGTCGATAAAATCCGCCAAAAACATATCGCATTTAAAAACCGCCACACTGCTTCCGTCAGGCTGACGCTTAAGGCTTATTATTTCCGCCTTTACGTTTTGCTGTGAGGAGCCTATTCTAAGGGTAACTACTGCGCCCTCGAAAACCGTACCGAGACGTACCGTATCGAGAACTGCCGCCATATACCAGTTATAGCCGCTTATAAGCTTGCCGATAACGCCGCTTGGATTCTGATATTCCGTTTCGTCGAGAATTATCTCGTTTATACGCTCTTTACTGAGGTCGAGAACGTTGCCGCTGTTAAGCTCGTTTTCGTAGCCGTCAACGGTACTTACGAAATACCCTGCCTCCCCTAAGGAAATCTCATAGGGCTCGGAGGTAATCTTTCTCCGAAGCTCGGTTATACGGCTGTCAATCTCGCTAATCTTATCGTCGTAGGAAACCTCGGTACCCTTTACGATATCACGCTTACTTCTAAGGTTAAGCATTTCGCTCTTGAGCTTTGACGCCGACCTGTAGTCCCCGTCGAAGATATACTGCATAAGAAGGGAATGCTTTTCGCTTATCTGTGAGGAAAAGGATTCCAGCTGTGACGTATCCGTACCTACAAGGGATTCAGCGTCCATAAGGACTGCTCTCTGGGCGGTAAGGTCGTCTATTTCCTGTTGGATTGCGATATCGTTACGACTTGCATAAACCTCGGCGATAACGGAATTCTTCGCTATCTTCGAGCCGTCGGTATGGGTATAGTTTACTACCCCTCTTACGGGATAGGAAACAAGCTTTTCGTCACGGACGTAAACTCCCTTGAAGCCTACCGTTTCGGTGGTTGTATAAAGGGTAGCTACCTCTGTTCTTATGGGGTGATTAAAATAGATAACAATCTGGCTTACTACCAGAAGGATAAAGAAAATACCTGTTAAAAGCCAGATAATCCTGGTAGTAAGGGCTCTTTTTTTATCCGTATCAGCCATTATTTAGTATTATTCCTTATCTTCGCCCTCTTCCTTTTCGAAAGCGTCAAGAAGAGAGATAGGTCTTAAGGGTGTGATTGTAGAAACTGCGCTTTTATAAATAATGTTCTGCTTACCGTCTGTATCGAGAATTACGGTATAATTATCGAAGCCCTTAACGATACCCTTGAACTGGAAGCCGTTGGTGATATAAATCGTTACGGGGATACGATCCTTTCTTGCCTGATTTAAGAAAACGTCCTGTAAATTGATGTCCTTTGCCATGATTTTTTCCTTTCGTTTTACACAAAAACCTTTGCTTAAGGGCAATTAGCCCACCTTAATTATTTATAAAAATTATTATAGCATACTTTTTTAAAAAAAGCTATATTTTTTTATGATTTTTTCGGCATTTTTTAAAATTTCATCATATTTAGTAGTTTCGCCTGCCGAAATTAGGCTAATTCTACTATCTTTCCGAAACCAGGTAAGCTGTCTTTTAGCATATTTCCGTGTTTCCTGCTTAAGGTGCTCAACACATTCGGACAGCTCCTTTTCTCCGTCGAAATAGGGTTTAAGCTCCTTATAGCCGATAGCCTGTGACGCAGTAACATAATCCTCATGGGTAAAAAACTCCCTTGCCTCTTCGAGAAGCCCGTTTTCAAGCATTATATCCACACGGCGGTTTATCCTGTCGTAGAGTATCTCCCTGTCCCAGTCTATCATAATCATACAAGGCTCGTAGGGAGAGGGATTCTTCCTGCTTTCTGCCTGTATTTCCGTCATAGTCTTACCGCTTATGTGATATACCTCAAGGGCTCTTATAACCCTTGAAAGATTGTTTTCGTGAAGTCTTTCTGCGCTTTCGGGGTCGATTTCCCTCAGCATTTCAAGAACTGCCCCGTTTCCCCTTTCTTCGGCTATCGCCCTTAGCTCCTCCCTGTAGCCGGGGTCGCTTCCCGTATCGTCGAATTCGATATTATCCACGATAGCGTTAATATAAAGCCCCGTACCTCCGCAGATTATGGGCAGCTTCCCCCTTGCGGAAATGTCGGCGATAAGCCGTCTTGCCTCAATAACGTAATCCGCCACCGAATAGCCCCGGCGTGGGACAAGAAAATCCATAAGGTGGTGAGGTACGCCCTCCTTTTCTTCCTCGGTGGGCTTTGCGCTGGCGATATCCAGCCCCTTATAAATCTGCATTGAGTCTGCTGAAATTATCTCACCGCCGAATATTTTCGCTAAATCCACAGCCAGCTTTGTTTTTCCCGAAGCGGTAGGGCCGCAGACTACTACAATAGGTATCTTTTTCATCATATTATTCTGTTGAAATATTTCTCAAGCTCTCTCTTCGAAAGCTTAACCATAACCGGTCGTCCATGAGGACAAAAGCGTATTCTCTCGTCCCTCATAACTTCATCAACAAGAGCCTCAAGCTCTCTTATATCGTTAACGTCGTTAGCCTTTATTGCAGCCTTGCAGGCCTTACTGTGAAAAAGCTCTCCGTAAATCTCCTCGATTACCGAGGTATTTCCCTTTTCGAGAAGCTCCGCCGCTCTTAAAAGAATATCCGAGGGCGAGGTATTTCCTCCCGAAAAGGCAGAGGGCGAAGCGGTAATTTCCGCAGTGGTACCGTCAGACAGAATTACGTCGAAGCCTATGCTGTCGAGAAGCTCCTTATTCTCCTGGATTGCGCTGTACTGCTCCGCAGAAAGGGTTACGAACTCGCTTTCCGCAAGAAGCTGTGAGGAGGTAAGAAGCTCCTTTTTCATACGCTCGAAGTTGATGCGCTCATGGGCGGCGTGCTTATCAATCATAATCATTTCCTCGCCCATTTCGCAAAGTATATAGGTCTTAAAAACCTCGCCGATTACTCTTACCGACGGCTTTTCTTCGTAAGTTTCTTCTTCCTTGGGCTTAGCGGTCTCAACCGCCTGCTGTGAGATATATTTAAAGGTCTTTTCTTCTTCGTCCTGTTCCTCGTCCTCGTCATATTCCGCTACCACATGGGGCTTAGGAATATAAGTGGATTTCGGCTCGTTAAAATGCTCCTGAACGAAGGGATTTTCCTGCTTTACCGTTTCGATAGGCTTAATCTCCGACCGCAGATATACAGGCTCCTTTTCAATACTGAAAAGCCGATTTCTTTCTGCGTTATCCTCTGTTTCTTCGCCTACTTTTTCGGCAGTAGCCGCTTTTTCGATAGCCTCTCTTACCTTATCCGACATAATGCTGTCATTAGGTCTTATATCGGGCTTTTCCTCGGGCACGGAGGGCTTTACGGGAGTAAGCTTAACCTCTCTGCCGCTGTCTGCATTAAGGATAGCGTTCTTTACGGCGAAATGAACTGCGTCAAAAACATTCTTTTCATAAGCGAATCTTACCTCGGTTTTAGAGGGGCTTACGTTTACGTCAAGAAGCTCGGGAGAAAGCCCCACGTTAAGCACGCAGGCAGGAAATTTTCCTGTCATGATACTGTTTCGGAAGCCCTCCTCGAGAGCCGTCATAAGAGTAAGAGAGCGGACGTTTCTTCCGTTTACGAAGAAATACTGAAGCGCCCTGTTGGGACGGGTAAAAAGAGGAGAGGAGATAAAGCCTGTTACGGTTATGCCGTTAAGGCTGAAATCTACGGGGATAAGGCTTAAGGCGAACTGCTTCCCGAAAACGGCATAAACCGCCGCAAAATAGTCGCCGCTTCCGCTTGTGTCACGGATAAGCTTATTGTCACGGATAAAACGGAAGGCTATATCGGGGTGAGCTAAAGCCAGCTTATCCGTAAGTGCATGAATCTGATTGCCCTCGGTTACGTCCTTTTTGAGAAATTTCTGCCTTGCGGGAACGTTATAGAATAAATCTCTCACAATAAAGGTTGTTCCGTCGGGACAGCCCGTTTCCTCATGCTCGGTAATATCGCCGCCGCTTATTCTTAAGCTTGTGCCCATTTTACTGCCCTGTTCCTTTGTGAGAACCTCAACCTTAGAAACCGCCGCAATAGAAGCTAAAGCCTCGCCCCGAAAGCCTAAGGTGAAAATCCTGTCTAAGTCCTCCGCCGTTTTAACCTTACTTGTGGCATGGCGCAAAAAGGCGGTAGGAACCTCCTCGAAGGGCATACCCGAGCCGTCGTCGGTAACTCTCATATATGTACTGCCGCCATTTTTTATTTCGATGGTGATGTGCCGTGCTCCTGCGTCGATAGCGTTTTCAGCAAGCTCCTTTATTACCGAAGCAGGTCTTTCAATAACCTCGCCTGCGGCGATAAGCTCGAAAACGCTTCTGTCCAGAAGATTTATCCTTGCCATTTATCCTGACCTTTCCTATTCAAGCATTTTCCTGAATTCCTCAAGCTGTGCGTATGCCTCTCTTGGGGTGATATTATCCATATCGAGGTTTTTTATAGCGGAAATTACGTTTCTTCGTGCAATAGCCGAGAAGTCGTATTCCTCCTGCTCTTCCTCGTCGTTAAGTCTTTTTTCAAGGTCGATTTTCGACCCCTTTTCAATCTCGCTAAGCGCCGTTTTAGCCGCTTCTATTACCTTAGGGGGCAGTCCCGCAAGCTTCGCAACCTCAATACCGTAGCTGTTATCCGTACCACCCTCGGTTATCTTATGGAGAAACCTTATATCGTCCCCCTTTTTCATAACCGCAACGCTGTAATTCTTTATACCCTTGTTGTCGCTTTCGAGAGCGATAAGCTCGTGATAATGGGTAGCGAAAAGGGTCTTACAGCCTATCTTGTTATTGATATACTCGGCGGTAGCCTTAGCTATCGACATACCGTCAAAGGTAGAGGTACCCCTTCCGATTTCATCAAGAATAACAAGGCTCTTTCCCGTTGCATTTTTCAGTATATCCGCAACCTCGTTCATCTCGACCATAAAGGTGGATTGCCCTGCGGCAAGGTCGTCGCTTGCGCCCACTCGGGTAAAAATCTTATCCACAATACCTATTCTCGCCGATTTCGCCGGAACAAAGCAGCCTATCTGCGCCATAAGGGTGATTATTGCTACCTGCCTCATAAAGGTAGATTTACCTGCCATATTGGGACCCGTAATAATAAGCAGTCGGTTGTCCTTTACGTCAAGGTATGTATCGTTGGGAGTAAAGGGCGTATCGCTCCTCATTTTTTCGATTACGGGGTGTCTTCCGTCCTTTATTTCGATAACGCTTTCGAGGGAAATATCGGGGCGGACGAAGTTATTTTCCCTTGAAGCCGCCGCGTAGCTCTGCAACACGTCTATATAGGCTATTGCCTCTGCGGTACGCTGTACCGTTTCAAGCTTCGAAGCGATAAACTCTCTTACCTCGGCAAAAATCTCCGCCTCGAGAGCGAGAATTTTATCGTTAGCGCCGAGGATTTCCGCTTCGATATTCTTAAGCTCCTCGGTAATGAATCTTTCCCCTGTGCTAAGGGTCTGTTTTCTTATATAGCGTTCGGGGACGAGGGAAAGATTTCCCTTAGAGATTTCGATATAGTAGCCGAAAACCCTGTTGTAGCCTACACGAAGATTTTTTATCCCCGTTTCTTCCCTTTCCTTTTCCTCGATTTCCTTAAGTACCGACTTTCCGCCGCTGCTAATGCCCCTTAAGCGGTCAAGCTCAGCGTTAAAGCCGTCCCTTATATAGCCCCCGTCCTTGGTGAGCGCAGGAGGATTTTCCGCAATAGCATTTTCCACAAGGGCGGCTATTTCCGTTAAGGGGTCGATTTCGTTGTCAAGCCTTCCGATAAGCCTTGTATCGGCTTTAGAAAGCTCGGTCTTAAGCCCGGGAATACGCTTACAGGTATTGCCTAAAGCCATAACGTCTCTTGGGCTTGCCGCCTTATATACTACTCTCGTTATAAGTCGTTCGAGGTCATATATTCCGCTAAGCGCCTCTCTTATATCCTCTAAAAGAACGTAGTCGGAGAAAAGCCTGTCCACCGAATCAAGCCTTTCCAGCACAAGAGAGGGATTAAGAAGGGGCTGTTCGATAAACTGTCTTAGCTTACGCCTTCCCATAGAGGTTTTCGTCTTATCGATAACCCAGATAAGAGAGCCCCTTCGCTCCTTATTCCTCATAGTTTCGGTAAGCTCTAAATTTCTTCTTGTATTTATACCGAGGTCCATATAATCCTTATCGGTATGGACGATAAGATTTACATGGCGGCTTATTGCCGCTTTCTGGGTCTCGTTTATATAACGGAAAAGGGCGAAAAGCGCCTTTTTCGAAAGGGGCATTTCCTTAAGCTCCGAAAGCTTTTCCTCGCCGCCTAAAAACTGCTCCGATAAGGCTTCGGTATCGGATATATCGAACATATCCTCCGAAAGCATATCCCTCGTAGAGCCGTCAAGGCGCACTCTCACAAATTCGCCTATTTCCTTAAGTCCTACGAAATCCTCGTTAAAAAGAAGCTCCGAGGGAGTATAACGGGAAAGCTCGCCGATAACCTCCTGCTCCATAGCCTTCCCGCTTTTTTTGCATACATGGAATTCTCCCGTAGAAATATCGGCGAAAACCATTCCGCATTCCTTTTCCTTAGAGTAGAAACAGCCGATATAGTTATTCCTGCCCTCGTCGAGCATACTGTCCTCATAAAGGGTACCGGGAGTAACAAGTCTTATTACGTCCCTTTCAACAAGCCCTTTAGCTGTGGCAGGGTCCTGAAGCTGCTCGCATATCGCTACCTTATAGCCCTTTTCGATAAGCCTTTTAAGGTAGATTTCTACGGAATGATAGGGCACTCCGCACATGGGTACGCCCGCTCTGGCGGTAAGGGTAAGCTCAAGTTCCTTTGAAATATTCTCCGCGTCCTCGAAAAACATTTCATAAAAATCACCCAGCCTGAAAAAAAGCACATATCCCTTATATTCATCACGAACCTTAAGATACTGGGCAAGCATAGGTGAAAGCTTCTCATTCTTTTCCGCCATTTCAATCATTCCCTTCAATAAGCATAAAGCCTTCTCCCGACCATTCATAGGTCGGGACAGGCTCATTCTGCATTTTTACATAGTTTACGGCTTATACCCGTATAGGCAATCTTAGTGACAGCCTCCGCAGGTTGAACAGCTTCCGCTGCAGCTGCCGTGAGCATGGGGGTCGCAGGTATCGGGGTCCTCGCCCTCACAGCACATAGCGATAATCATATTGATTTCGTTTAAAAGCTGGTCAACTGCGTTCTTAACGATAGTAAAGTTCGCCATATTTACGTTCTTCATAACGTCGTTATAGCATTCCTGCATTTCCTTATTGAACTTCTGAAGCTTTTCTTCGTTCTGTTCCTCTTGGGGCTTATGCATCTCCATCTGAAGGTTCTGTCTCTTAAGGTTGAATTCGCCGATAAGTCTCTGTAATTCCTCGTCCTTATCGTTAGCCTCCTTAGCCGCTACATATTCCTTGTAACGGGGGTCGGCCTGAATTGCCTTTCCTAATTCTCTTGCTGCTTTGATTGCGTCCATGATTTTTTCCTTTCTATTGAGGAGAATTTCTCCCGATTTACTGCTGTATTTCGCCGATAAGCGCCCAGTTAAGCGCCTTCGTTATCTTAACGCTGACGAACTGCCCGATAAGGCTATCGTCGCCGCTAAAATCCACAATTATATTCTGTCTCGACTTGCCCGTTAAATACTTCTCGTCTGTTCTGCCTCTTCCCTCGCATAAAATCGAGAGGGTTTCGCCAACGTATTTCTTATAGGCGTCGTCGCCTACGCTTCCCTGTACCTCGAGAAGCTCCCTGAACCATTTTCCCTTTTCTTCCTCGGAAACGGGGTCCTCCATTTCCGCCGCTTTTGTACCCTCTCGCTTGCTGTATATGAAAGTAAAAGCGCTGTCATACTTAATTTCTCTCATAAGCTCAAGGGTTTCCTTGAAGTCCTCGTAAGTTTCTCCCGGAAAGCCTACGATTATATCGGTAGTAAGCTGAAGCCCCGGGATTTTCTCCCTTGCATAAGCCACAAGCTCCTTATAATGAGCGATATCGTAATGGCGATTCATAAGCTTTAAAATCCTGTCGCTTCCGCTCTGAACGGGAAGGTGCAGGTGATAGGCTATATGCCTGCTGCCTGCGATTGTATCGATAAGCTCCCTTGTGCAGTCCTTGGGGTGAGAGGTCATAAAGCTTATTTTAAACTCGCCCTCTAAGGCGTCGAGGCGTCTTAAAAGCTCCGAAAAGCTTACCCCCTTGTCCTTTCCGTAGGAATTGACGTTCTGTCCTAAAAGGAGGATTTCCTTATAGCCCCTTTCGATAAGCCCCTTAACCTCGTCTATAATCGCCTCGGGGTCACGGGAACGCTCCCTGCCCCTTACGAAAGGTACGATACAGTAGGTGCAGAAGTTGTTGCAGCCGTACATAATGGGTACCGAGGCCTTAAAGCCGCTGTCTCTCCTTACGGGCAGCCCTTCGGCAATATTTCCGTCACATTCCGGGATACTAAGCACTCTTTCCTTCTTTTCGAAAACCTTATAGAGCATTTCGGGGAATTTATGGAGAACGTGGGTGCCGAAAATTATATCCACAAAGGGAAACTTTTTCTTCATCTGCAGGGCGATATGCTCCTGCTGTACCATACAGCCGCAGACCGCCACCACAAGGTCGGGATTCTTCCGTTTTATGTTCTTAACTGCGCCGATATTTCCGAAAACACGGTTTTCCGCATTTTCACGCACTGCACAGGTATTATAAAGGATAAAATCCGCCTTTTCTATATCGTCGGTTAATTCGTAGCCCATTTCCGTAAGCATACCGTTTATTTTCTCGCCGTCGGAAACGTTCTGCTGACAGCCGTAGCTATGGGTATAGGCGAGGGGCTTATGGTCGAACATATGGATAACCGACTTTACTCTCATGGCGAAGAAATGCTGTTCCTTAAGCTCTTCTTCCGTAATTTTCTCTATCAAAACGAAATTCCTTTCTATTAACTGATACATACAACAATACAGATTAAATTATAGCATAAAACCCTGAATTTTTCAAGTCCGGGCAAGTCATTTTCACCCCTCGCCCACAATAAACGTTAAATTCATAAAAATTGCCATTTGTTTTTGTGAAATTCGTCAAAAATCAGAAAATTATTATAAATCTATTGTGTATTATTTTGGTTTGTGCTATAATGAATCCATAGAAAGATATCGGTTTCCGATATCAAAAAAGGAGGACGACCTTATGACATTACAGCTTACAGCAAAGAAAATGCAGATTAACCAGAGCTTTACCGATTACGCGAATGAGCGTTTAGCAAAGCTCGATAAATTCTTCAGCGACGAGGCTAAGGCGAAAATTACCTTAAGCCCTATTAAGGACAAGGTCAGCCTTGAGCTTACCGTTACCTATAACGGAATTATGTTCCGTGCGGAGGAATCTGCCGACGAAAAGAACGACGCTCTTGACGGCTGTATCGATAAGATTATCCGCCAGATAAGAAAGAATAAGACCCGTCTCGCTAAACAGCTTCGTGACGACACCTTTACCAACCGCTTCGAGGATATCGCCGACGAACAGGTTGACTATACCGTTATAAGACGTAAGAGCTTCGAGCTTCGTCCCATGTCCGTTGAGGAAGCTATTTTACAGATGAATATGCTCGGACACACCTTCTTTATGTTCAAGAACGCAGAAACCGGCGCAGTAAACGTAGTTTACAAGAGAGCCGACGAGAACTACGCCGTTCTTGAGCCAAGCAACTGATAACAAATATAACCCCATATAAGAACAGCCCGTGAAGCAAGCGCTTCACGGGCTGTTTTCTATTCCATGACATAAGGTCACCTCTAAAAACCTATGCCATTTCTCTGTACTAT